>JASLJT010000036.1:0-3888 GCA_030747955.1 Verrucomicrobiales bacterium
AAACAAACCAAATACCGAGGACAAGAGGAGCAAGCATTGAGGAGGCCCTCTGTGATGGGGAAGATTATGAGCTGTTATTTGCAATTTCTTCGAAGGAATGTAAGAAGCTTGAAGTGGCCTGGCAAAAAAAATTTCCGAGGCTCACATTAACTCGCATAGGAAAACTCAGCCCTAAAGGAAATGCGAACCCTGACTTAACGGGAGGTTGGAAACATTTTTAACCAAAGAATAATGAAAGATCTAATCATTGATAATGAAGAGGCAATGGTGGGAGCAGGAAAAAAGCTCGGATCCACGTCAAAGCCCGGTGACGTTTTTGCATTGATTGGAGATCTCGGTGCTGGGAAGACCCATTTTACTAAGGGGTTAGTTCAAGGAGCAGAATGTGAAAGTCCAGTGACCAGTCCAACTTTCCCTCTACTGCATGAATATCTGCAAGGTCAGATTCCTATTTACCATTTTGATTTTTACAGGATTAATTCAGTCCATGAGTTAATTGATATCGGCTGGGAAGATTATGCCGAATCTGATGGAATCTGTGTGATAGAATGGGCTGACAAGTTTCCGGAAATTATACCAAAGATCGCAACATGGCTCCAGTTCAGCATCAAGGAGAATGGATCAAGAATCATTCAAACAATTAACAATCGATGAATGCTACTCTAGCCATAGATACCTCCACTAAAGAAGGAAGGGTCAGTGTTCTTACAGAAAATGATATCATCTTTAGTGAGGTGTTCACTTCTGAAAGGTCCCACAACTCACAAATATTTGATCCCCTCGAAGAAGCTCTAGTGTCCTGTAATCATGCACTTTCTCTTATCGTTGTCGGGACAGGTCCTGGATCCTATACAGGAATAAGGATCGGGATCGCCGCGGGCCTTGGTATATCAATGGCATTGGAAGTACCTATCATTGGGATCTCTTCTATTTGTAGTGCAGAAGCTGCAGATCAGAAATCAATCTACCAAGTCATAGGAGATGCCCGGCGCGAATCTTGGTACATTGCCACCGTAAAAGGCCATCAAATCATTTCAGGTCCAGAACTATTCGAATCAGTCGAATCGCTTAACGAAAAGATCGGAGTTAAAAAAGGGGAGCTCTACTCTTTTGATGAAAATCTTTCATTCCCTGGCATCCAAAAAACAAATCCCTGTGCTAAGAAACTGGCTCGAATCGCTGCAGAACTCTCAGACGAAGAAATTAAAGAACTAACGTCCATCCCCCCAGAACCAATATATCTTCGTGCTCCATTCATCACTCAACCCAAAAAATTGGGTAAGAATGTGCCTAAATTAGATAGCTGACACTAGAACGACTTTAATGTTTTCGTAATTCCTACAAGCTTCTATCATACCCATTAAGTTAACAGGGAAAAGGACTTGGTATTCAGCTCCCATATTTTTATTTTTTATTTTCTGGCTCTTGTCTTAGGAGCCTACTACGTCGCACCCAAAAGAGGGCGTCATCTGGTTCTAACTACCTGCAGCTATCTTTTCTATGCATGGTGGAACCCTTGGTTCGTTTTCCTGATGCTAATATCAACTGCTGTTGATTTCCTCTGCGGGAAAAAAATCCATGCAAATAAATCCTCAACAAAAATTCGTAAATCTTGGGTCATCGTATCAATAATTATAAATCTTGGAATTCTTGCCTTCTTCAAATATGCAGGATTCTTTTCTCAAAATGTCTCAGTCCTAGCAAAAGCATTAGGCCTAGGAGAAGTGACGCTCCCTCCAATTTTTAACGAAATTGTCTTACCTGTAGGAATTTCTTTTTATACATTCCAATCAATGTCCTACACGATTGATATATATAGAGGACATGCAAAACCCGCTAATGATTTCCTGAGCTTCGCCTGTTATGTTTCCATGTTCCCACAACTCGTTGCGGGTCCCATTGTTCGATACGGAAGCATCGCAGAACAAATCCGCTCAAGGGTACATTCCGTTGATAATTTTCTTTATGGCTTCACAAGATTTAATTTTGGTTTTGCTAAAAAAATTCTTCTGGCCAATCCAGTTGGAGAAATAGCTGACCTGTGCTTTGGTGCTGGCGGTCAATCTCTTAGTACTCCCATTGCATGGATAGGCGTATGTTCTTACGCATTTCAGATATATTTTGATTTCTCTGCCTACTCTGACATGGCTATTGGACTCGGGAGAATGTTCGGATTCTCGTTCAAAGAAAACTTTAACTCCCCCTATAAATCTGAGTCTATCACTGAATTCTGGAAACGTTGGCACATTTCATTATCCGGTTTTCTCCGTGACTATCTATACATACCGCTAGGCGGGAACCGGAAGGGTTCTAGAAGAACATACTGTAACCTGTTAATCGTAATGCTTATCGGAGGCCTTTGGCACGGTGCTCAGTGGACGTTCATCGCTTGGGGAGGAATTCACGGAATGTTTCTCATCATTGAAAGATTCACAGGCCCATCAAGGTATCTAAATAAATGTCCAAGGACCTTAAAGGTAGGAATCACTTTTATAATAATATTATTTTCCTGGGTATTCTTTCGTGCCGAGAACTTTGAAAGGGCATTCTTTTATCTAAAGGCAATGATCGGGTTAAGTGACGCGACTCCAGCAGCATTAATTTTAATGAGCCAAGTAACGCGACCCATCGTTCTATTCATCATTCCATTCTCATTCGTCTGTATATTTATTTTACCTAATACTGGACAGATTCTTAAAAGATTAACCATTGGAAAAGTCATTACCGGACTCTCTTTACTGATCTTATCACTATCAATGATGTTCACTCAGGAATTTAATCCCTTTCTATATTTTCAGTTCTAGAAAATCATATGCAAAACCCTTACAAAGAGATTAGTGCAGATATCGAAGTTCACGTAGGCCGAAGAGCAGCGGTGATTAGCATCTTTATCTTTTTGTGCATCATTTCATTGCCACCTCTTTATCAGAATATATTTGCACTTAACAAATCATTGATCAGTGATAATAAGAGTGCCTGGGTACCTGCGATCGAAATCTTCAAGAAGAGTTCAGAAAATACAATCGGAGAACATCTGCAGGAATATGAAAATAATCTAGAATCTGCGGGATTCACTGAACCTCCTCGCCGCTTAGTACAAACATTATTGTCGAATGGCCCACTACGTGAAGGGAACGGTAAAACTAGGATCGGAAAAGATGGTTGGCTCTTTTTAAAAACAGCATTGGATTCACTAACCGGTTACGGCCCAATCGAAATTGAACCCACTTCCGTATCTAAAGATCCTAGACTGACCCATTGGCAGTCCCCGTTAAACGCTATTAAACGATTCGCAGAACAACTGAATGAGTTCGGAGTCGAGCTAGTCATCGTCAGTATTCCAGTAAAACCCATGATTTATCCAGAACATCTTGGCCAATCGATAAAGGGGCCCATCACTCATCCTGATTCTGAAACTTTTTACTCATTCCTAAGCTCATTACCGAACGTTGATGTACTGGACCTCACCTTGCCACTATCGAAACTCAAATCTAAATCAAAAGTATTTCTTAAACAAGACACTCGTTGGACTCCGGAAGGGATGAAAGAGTCTGCAAAAATTATTGCTACCTATGTCAAATCTAAGAATTGGGATTATGGAAATAGAAATCTAAAAGCCGGTCCTGATGAAAATCGCAGTTCATTAGGTGATCTAGTTGAAAGCCTCAATACTTACACCAAAATCTTTGATCTGGAAACGGTCATAGCCTCACCAGTTACAGGTAAAACCGTTGATCGAGAATCCCCCATTATTCTTCTGGGCGATAGCTTCACAAATATTTACTCAACAGATACGACTCTTAACTGGGGCAAAAATGCTGGCCTAGCAGATCACATTGCATTGAACTTGGGAAGCTCACTTGATGTCATTGCAATCAATGGTGGCGG
>JASLJT010000037.1:0-3375 GCA_030747955.1 Verrucomicrobiales bacterium
CTGATGATCTAAATAAGGATAGTGTGGGAATTTATGGGAACAAGGATGTCAGAACTCCAAATATTGACCATTTGGCGGGACAGGGAATCAGGTTCAATTTGGCTTTTACCTCAACGGCCATGTGTGCGCCAACCCGACAGCAAATGTACACGGGGCTATATCCGGTGAGGAGTGGCGCCTATCCTAATCATTCAAAAGTTAAGCCAGGAACAAAAAGCTTGGTACATTATCTAAAGGGGTTGGGCTATCGAGTTGGGCTGAGTGGAAAACGACATTTTGGCCCTCCGAAATCATTTCCATTTGAACAGATAAGTAACCAGGTCGACGAAAAAGCAATCCGAGAATTTGTAGCCCGGGATAAATCCCAGCCGTTCTGCCTGCTGGTTACCTCAAACAGTCCTCATGTTCCATGGAGTTCTGGGGACTCTTCAGCATATGATCCAGCTAAGTTATCTATTCCTCCTTACCTAGTGGATACAAAGGAAATGCGCCAATCATTGACAAGATACTACGCAGAAATCACGGACTTAGACCGTGAAGTAGGAGCGTGCATGAGAATCCTTAAAGATACTGGGCAAGAGGGAAACACAGCCATGATTTTTACAACGGAGCAAGGGGCACAATATCCGGGGTGTAAATGGACATGTTATGAAAACGGATTGAATGTGGGATTTATCATGCGGTGGCCGAAGGTAGTTAAAGGCGGGGCAATTACTAATGCTATGATTCATTATGTTGACGTTGTTCCCACATTGGTAGAGATGGCCGGAGGTAAACCCTTGGAAGGCCTTGATGGGAAAAGTTTTCTGAGCGTATTACAGGGGAAAACAAACCATCACAATACGGCAACATATGGCGTTCACACCCAAATGAATGCAATAGCATCTCCTCCAACTGGATATGCAGTTCGCTCTATTCGAGTTGGCAACTGGAAATACATAATGAATCTCAATTATAAAGTGCCTTTCAGCAATGCGCTTACCAATAATGACAAGGAAAATTATTGGGGTTCATGGTTAATTGAGGCTAAAACAAATCCAAAGGCCGCGCAGTTGGTCAAACGATATTTGAATCGTCAGGCCGAAGAGCTCTATGACCTTGCGAAGGATCCGTATGAGTTAAACAATCTAGCTGACCATGAAGAGCATCGAGATTTAAAACAGAGCTTAAAGCTGCAACTAAAGAAATGGATGGAATCTCAAGGAGACAAAGGTCAGGCTACGGAACTAGCCGCAAAGAGAAGTAAAAAGAGGAAATGAGCCTCCGAGAAATTCCGGAGGCTAGAAATATTAATTTGGAAAAATTCTTTAGTTCTTTTTACCTGGAGAAGGATCGCCTTTTGAGGGATCGCCTTTTGCATCAGGAACCCTGCGGTAAGCCTGATCGGGGCCGAGCTTCGCGTAATTAATTTCGTCAAGAATTTGATTGCCGGCAGAATCGCTGTCGATGAGCTGAATAGTTTCTCCAGCCTTGTCCAATTTGAAGTTGGCGTGCAGCCCCACGGGAGCTTTCCCGTTTTCATCGGCCCAGATAATAAGACGCTCCCCGGCGGCAATGTGGGTTCCATTTGGAAACCTCCATTTGCGAGGAGACTTTTTATTATCCGTAAGAAATTTATTAGAAAGATCAATTTTATCCTGAGAAGTATTAATGATTTCTATGTAATCATCGAAATCTCCTTGAGGATCTTTGATGATTGATTTGTTTTCAGCGACAACTTCATTGATTCGGAGAGCAGATTTGCTGGCTTTTGGGGCTTTGACTCTAAAAGTCAAAGGTTCGGCTTCAGCTCGAGCAGGATAAAAGTCAGACGTCATTTCCTTTCCGCTTGAACGGGCCTCTACATAGTACCGCACCTTTTTACCAGCAAGTTGGGTCGGGATATCTGCGCCGAATTCACCGTCTCCAGCTTGGCCGTCCCCATGTTTTCCATCATCATGCATAGGCACAGCATTATAAGGCTCATTAAATCCATCTGCGTGCCAAAGAATGACGGTTTCCGCCTTAGTATCTCCCGTAGTCTTAGCAATGATACGAATAGATTCGGTAGATTTGGCTAGATCTATTTCGGTAAGGGAAACAATTTTAGGAGCAGGAAGGTTTACCTCGGGGTGATTGAGCAAAAATTCACGGCGACCAATAGTGAAAGGTTTAAGGCCCAGCTTAGTCCGTCTTCCGTCCGAGGTAGATTCTATTAGGCCTTTTTCAAATGCATCATAGGAACTATGCTTGCGCACATCTTTTTTAATCTCATCTCCTATTAATGAAGCATACTTATTAACCAAGGGGCCTATTTTATCCCATGTGATCCACTCTTCAGTGATAGTTTTTAAATGATGTCGGTAACGGGCCTTGAGATGAGGAATTTGAAACATCTTGTACATTAGAGGGCGATCTTCATTATCCGCATTATAGAATGGTTCTAATTCTGGGCCGCGAAGTCCCGATGGCATGCCTGGCCCTCCAGGAATACTCATTACTTCATTCCCATCATGCTGCAAGAGGTGAAAACGACCATCAGGGTCTAAATAAAGATTATAGTCACTGCCTCTCGTGAAATAACCTTCATCCTGAAAAACGCATTCCAGCGCAAGCGACCAGAGTGCTCCATCAACATCAAGGCGGGCATGTAGTTTTTCATCAAGCTGGTCAATAGGAGTTTCCTCAAGTAATTTGGTAAATTGACGGACTTCTTTCCATGCATCATCAGCATTTTCAGTGCGTAGCTGAAATCCTCCGAAGTCTTCCTTCTTTTCACCGGGAAAACGAAGGGTGCCGCTGCCTCCTCCTCCAGCTCCAATCTTCCATCGAACGCCTCCTCGCGTTTTAAAGTTATCTTCCAGAAAATCTTTATTGTATTGCTGAATATGGGAATAGATTCCCCAGCTCTCGCCATTAATTACAACTTTTATAAAGTTGCCTTTAAAGGCCGGAATATAGTTTCGGGCAATATGGGAATAAATGACTTCGCGCATAAACGTAGGATCCGAATTACCGTTTAAGAGATTGAGGGTTTTATATCCAAGTAGTTTTTGATCCGCGTGCTTATGATCCAAGTAGAGATTAATAGAACGTTTCAAATCTGGAGAAACAGAAAAATACGAAGAATTTCCACGATATTTTAATCCTATATCCTTATATAGTTTGCCATCAACAATTAGGTCTGCGGGGACAGCGACATCCGTTCGATAGAAAGCCTCCATCTCGTCCTTCCAGTCGTCATCTTTTGTAATGATGAACACCGTGCGGAGAGTATCCTCATTATAAAGTCCTTTTTTGGAGGGTTTTTGATTCGAGGGAGAGAGGCGTTCGGCAGCTGAAAAATCTCTTTCAGGCCTTCCTCCCCGATCTCCATCAGGACGCTGAGGTCTTCCT
>JASLJT010000038.1:0-4489 GCA_030747955.1 Verrucomicrobiales bacterium
AGGAAGACCGCTAGTATTGGATTTATTAATTCGAAAGAGAGTCTGGTCTTGGCTAGCGTGTCTCCATCCGGGATCGTTAGCGGCTATACAAACGTTTCTCCTGACACGGACTTGGGTAATGAGAAGAGTGGCCTGAGAGAGGGCAAATTCACTGAAGTTCAGATCGCATGGGTTTCTACATTTTTTCTGGTTTTCGTTAAGGACAAATTATTAATTAAGTCTGATGTAGGCATCCCTAGGGGTACTGCGAAAATTTCTTTATTAGCGGATAACAGCAATGCCTCATTTAGTGATGTCGAATATTTAAAGCCGACGCTGGATGATTTGAAGAAAATGGCTGCAGATAAAGCTCTAGATTAGGGTTTCTATGTTGATGGGAAGTTAGGCGCTGCTAGGCATGGCTCTAACGGCACCGACTGAAATGCCGCCATCAACGAGGATAGTTTGGCCGGTGACGTAGGCGCTTGCGTCCGAGGAAAGGAATAAACAAGTGCCATCAAGATCATTTGGTTTGCCTATTCTTCCTAGTGGGATTTTTTCTTCGATGTAATCGACCCAGTTCTTATCGTCAAAAAGTTTGGAGTTTTGCTCTGTTTTAAACCAGCCAGGGGCCAGACAATTTACTGTAACGCCCTTGTTACCCCAATCGTGGGCAAGACTCATGGTCATTTGTTTGATTCCGCCGCGGCTAGCTCCGTAAGGGGCTAGGCCTGCATATCCGGCTACGCAGGTCACGGACCCAATATTAACGATTCTGCCATAATTTCTTTCTGTCATTCCCTTGGCAATGGCCTGAGCCAGGAAAAAAGCTCCTTTCAGATTTGTATCAACAACTGTGTTCCAATCTTCCCAAGTAACGTCGAGTGCTGGTTTTCTAATATTGCAGCCTGCATTATTGATTAGAATATCGATTTTGCCGAGTTCTTGTTCGGCTTTGGTGGATGCTGTCTGTATGCTTTCCAGATCTAGAACGTCCATTTCTAGAGGTACACATTTTGTGCCCGTGCCTTCGATCTCTTTGCTAGTTCCTTCTAATGAGGATAATGTTCTGCTTGTAATTGCGACATCAGCGCCGGCCTTTGCTAATGCATTTGCAAACTGACGACCCAAGCCTCGGCTTGCGCCACTCACAAATGCCTTTTTACCTTCAATGCTGAACATGATTTAAATAGTTATTTGGTTAATAGTTTAATTTATTTCGGAGTCTGGTCTGAGTATAACTTTGAGCATGTTTTCTTTGCCGTCATGGAGTCTCTTGAACCATTCGGCCCCTTCTGACAGTGGAGCTATAGCGGTTATCATATTGCGGACTTTTATTGAGCCATTTGCAATTAATTCAAGGGACTCAGAGTATTCGCATTCGGATGCACATGATCCGTAAATGGTGATTTCGCGTGTGACTACTGATTGTAAGGGAAATTCCGTCTTGTTTTGTAAGTTTCCAATGATGCCAATACTCCCACCCTTACGAACACTTTCAATGGCAAGGTTGAGGGTAGGGGACATTCCGACTACTTCCATGGCTATGTCAGCACCGTCTCCAGTTATTGCATTTATTTCTTTTAGAGCATTTTCATCACTGATGATTCCATGGTCGGCTCCGACGCTAATTGCAGTTTTTATTTTTTCAGGATCAATGTCTACGGCAATTATTTTAGTAGCACCTTTAATTCTTAGGGCCTGAATAACTAGTAAACCAATCATTCCTGAGCCTATGACGATTGCAGTGTCGCCTTCCTTGACTGGGGTCCGATTGACTCCGTGAAGTGCAATGGACACTGGCTCAACAAATGCCGCCTCTTCGAAGGATAAATTATCAGGGACCTTATAAAGAATTCTTTCTGGTACAGAGACATACTCTGCAAATGCACCGTGTTGGCGATATTCGCCTGGAGAGACCCCTAGTACTTTTCGATTTTCACAGAGGTTAACTTTGCCTGCATTGCAATATTTACATGAGCCACAGTAAATTGTTGAATCAAAAGTGACTCTGTCTCCTACTTCCCAGCCCATCACCTCCGAACCAATAGAAGAGATAGTTCCTGCAGCTTCGTGGCCCATTATTATTGGTGGGATCCTCCGGCCTGTGCTTCCGTCCATTCCATGAATGTCGCTGCCGCAAATTCCGCATGCATTTACACGGATAAGCACATCAGTGTTTCCAAATTCAGGATCTTGGGCGTCCCCGTAACTTAGTTGGTTGTAGGCCTCTAGAGTCAGTGCTTTCATTGGAAATTAAATCTATAATCAACATGACCACTAATAGCCATGTAAATATGCTCATTTTGTAATAGGCTACAGATTTGAACTAGTGTTAATTTTTTTATATGGAAAAACGTGTATTTCTTTTAACTGTTCTTTGTTTTCTAATTCCTTTTTCATTTATAAGTGCCAAAGAAAAGGGGCCAAATGTTATTTTAGTCTTTTGTGATGATTTAGGTTATGGGGACATTGGTCCGTTTGGTTCAAAGACACACGCGACACCAGTACTTGATCAAATGGCCAAAGAAGGGATGCGTCTTACTGACTTCTATTCTACATGCCCCGTGTGTACCCCTTCTCGCGCGAGTCTAATGACCGGTTGTTATCCTCGGAGGGTTAATATGCATGTTGATGAAAAGAATTTATGTGTTCTTTTTCCTGCAGCACGCAAGGGTCTAAACCCTAATGAAATAACGATAGCCGAAATTCTCAAAAATGAAGGATACCGTACTATGTGCATCGGGAAGTGGCACCTGGGAGACCATCCTGATTTTATGCCAACGAACCAAGGCTTTGATTCCTATTTTGGCATTCCATACAGTAATGATATGAATCGCAAGCAGGTGCCATTACCTTTAGTGCGCGACTTGACAGTAATTAGAGACAGCATTCAGCGTGATGATACGATCACGGAGCAGTACACGAAGGAAGCAGTTAAGTTCATAAAGGCTTCCAGTGATGAGCCATTCTTTCTCTACCTTCCGCATACGGCTGTACATTTACCTTTGGTGCCTGGGAAAAAGTTTAAAAATAGTAGTAAAGATGGAGCTTACGGTGATTGGGTACAGGAAATTGATTGGTCAATGGGTGAACTTTTAAAGGCTGTAAAATCAGAAGGAATTGATGACCAAACTCTAATCTTATTTACTTCTGACAATGGATCCGCTAGGGAAAAGCAGGGAAGTAATTTGCCGTTGAGAGGCCGTAAGGGACGGACTGATGAAGGAGGCATGCGTGTCCCATGTGTCGTTCGCTGGCCTGGCAAAATACCTGCAGGGACAAAAAGTAATCTAATTACCAGTACTTTAGACTTACTTCCTACATTTGCTGCAATTAGTGGAGGTGAAATGCCCAATGATCGTACCATTGATGGAGTCAATATCTGGCCAATTTTGAGCGGCAAGGAAAAATCAAATGTCCGTGATGTTTTCTTCTACTACCAGATGGACCAATTGCAGGCCGTGCGCTCTGGGAATTGGAAGCTTTTTGTCGGAATGGAATCAAAGAAGCGTAACTGGGGCAAACCAGAAGGGAGAAAAGAACTTGCACTTTATAACTTGGCTGAAGATATCCATGAAGATAAAAATGTCGCCGCTGACAATCCAAAAGTAGTTAAGAGTTTACAAAAATGGGCCGACGAGGCGCGCAAAGATCTTGGAGACTTAGGGATGCAAGGGAAGGGACAGCGCAAAGCGGGATGGGTGGAAAAAGCGTCGCCCCGAATTCTGAATCGTAATAAGTAATGTCCCTAAACAAAAAGAAAACAAATCAAGTCTATCATTAATCGGATCCAAAGATTCTACCATTTGATGTTAGCCCTTCTATTAAAGTTATAGTCTTAGTAGTGGTGAATTCTCTCGATTTCTGTTTGTGCTTATGGCAATGATATAAACTATGGCTTCAAATTATATAGCTGACCCTCAACGTTATGATGGGCGAATGAATTATAGGCGATGCGGTCAGTGGGGACTGAAATTACCAGCCATTACTCTCGGTTTCTGGCACACTTTTGGAGGCGATAATGTCACTGAATTACAGCGAGAAATTGTTTATACAGCATTCGATCAAGGGATCACTCACTTTGACCTTGCTAACAATTACGGGCCTCCTTATGGGAGCGCAGAAGTAAATGCCGGTAGGATACTAAAAAATCTTCCCCGCCATGAAATTGTTGTTTCGAGTAAGGCTGGGTATGATATGTGGCCCGGTCCATATGGAGAATGGGGCTCACGTAAGTATCTTTTAAATAGCTTAGATCAATCCTTAGAAAGGCTAGATATGCAGTATGTTGACCTTTTTTATAGCCATCGCTTTGATCCTGATACACCGATGGAAGAAACGCTGGGAGCTCTCAATTCAGCAGTCGAGCAAGGAAAGGCTCTTTACGCAGGTATTAGTAGCTATAGTTCTGATCAGACTATTAAAGCTGTCAGTATCTGCAAAGAGAATGGCTGGGCGCCAATCATTATACACCAACCGAACTATTCAATGTTTAATCGATGGATAG
>JASLJT010000039.1:0-5899 GCA_030747955.1 Verrucomicrobiales bacterium
CCAATTATATACAACATTATCAAAGAGGCTGAAAATAAGGGCGGAGGATTAAAAGAATTCATTTATGCCTTAATTGATAGCGTACCATTTCAGAGAAGACGGGCGGAAAATGCAAATTGACCTTGCTTATCTATTAAGCTATTGCGAAATTAAGTAGACTTGATGTAATCATGAGTTCGCGAATTGAACAGATTGGACGTAGACGATTTCTGCGGGGAATAGGTGCCAGCGTAACTCTTCCCTCAATGAGCTCAATGGCCATTGAAACCGAGGACGTTAAGAAAGGCACAACTGCTACCGGAGCACCACTACGCACGGCTTACCTTTACGCTCCTAACGGAGTCATTCTTGACAAGTGGAGGCCAGAAGGATTTGGAACTGATTTTCACCTCAATCAATCCATGAAACCATTAGAAGGGTTTCGTAACGACCTGCAAATCATAAAAGGATTCGATCAATTAAATGGCAGCCCAGGGCGTGATGGTGCTGGTGATCACGCTAGAGCCAACGCAACTTTTCTCACTGGCGCTCGCCCTCTGCGGACTTCGGGAGCCAATATTAGAGTAGGCATATCAGCTGATCAATTAGCCGCTAATTTCCTAGCCAAAGAAACCCGATTATCCTCCCTCGAACTTTCCTGTGAGAGAGTGCGTAATTCTGGCAGTTGTGATGCAGGATACTCATGCGCTTATCAATATAATATTTCATGGCGGTCCGCAAATAAACCAATGAGCCCTGAGTCTAACCCACGATTGGTCTTCGAACGACTTTACGGTGTTGGTACTGCCGAGGAACAAGCAGCCAATTTAGAACAGCGCCGAGCTGAGAAACGTTCGATCCTAGATTTCGTTCGTGATTCCGCTCGCAAAATGGAAAATAGTCTGGACCGGACTGACAAAGAGAAGCTCGATGAGTATCTAACTGGAATACGTGAGGTGGAAAAGAATATCGAAAGAGCCGAGAAACTTGGACCCCCACCTGCACCGGGACGAGTGGCTCCTGATCATGGAGTCCCGCGCAACTATCGAGAACATATCAGGATTCTCTTTGATATGATGATACTCGCTTTCAAAAGCGATTCGACTAGAGTAGCTAGCTTCCTGATCGGCCATGACGGGAGCAATAGGAGCTTTAAGGACATCGGAGTTAGTAGCGGTCACCATGACCTTTCACATCACGGAAACAATCAAGAGAAAATGGATCAAGTGAGTTTAATTGATCGCTTTTACATTGAAGAATTTGCCTATTTTCTTGAGCAGATGAGTGCGGCTAAGGACATCGATGGACACTCTCTTCTTCACAATTCAATGATAGTATGGGGAAGCGGCCTCTCAGATGGAAATCAGCACTCGCATAAGGACCTTCCTATCATTTTAGCAGGTCACGCAGGAGGAAAATTTCAAACAGGCCGTCATTTTGATGTTGGAGCTAAGCCACTGAACAACCTGTTCGTCAGAATGCTCGAAGAAGTCGGACTTCCCAAAGCTCAGTTTGGTGACTCAACAGGTTCCGAAAACCGAGTATAGGGTTTCAGAAAATATATTGAATGTCCTTTTGTTCTCTACTCGCCTGAAGATTTTTTTTGACGAAAATGAGGTGCATTCTTCTTTGGAATCCATTTCCTCAGTTCCTTCTTGGTTTCGGCGTACCTAGAATCTGCCGCCAAATTGTGTAACTGATTAGAGTCATTTGACATATCATATAACTCTTCCCCACCTTTATTATACCGAATGTAATAAAACTTTTCGGAACGGACTGCATGGTTAGAACCGTGCCAATGCGGAGAATGCGTTATCAATGCCGGGTAAGGCCAATCAGCTTGAGGGTTACTTAACAATGGGGCAATGCTACGACCTTCAATTTCCTGATTCTTGGGAAGACCACAAAGATCAATAAGCGTAGGATAAAGATCGATTAAACTGACTGGCCGTTTGCAGTTATCGTTGAAAGGTTTACCTCCTAGACCCTTTGGCAGTTGAATTATAAGTGGTGTCCGTGTGGTCTGTTGCCAAAGCGCGGATTTAGCGAAGGTTTTTTCACAGATGTCATAACCGTGATCTCCCCATAAGACTACAATAGTATCATCCCTATAACGACTATTGTTGAGCGCATTAAGAACATGCCCAACACAATCGTCGGCAAAAGAACCTGCAGCAAGGCAACCCTGAACTGCCTCTCTCCATTTTCCACTCTCACGTATAATCTCAGCCGCATCTCCAATCATCCTACGTCCCCCTGGCGGGACATCATCTATGTCATTGGTTAGATGTTGAGGTAATTGAATTTTATCCAAAGGATGAATATCAAAATATTTTTTTGGTACATGCCATGGCAAATGAGGTAAATAAATACCGCATCCTAGAAAGAAAGGCTTTTCATGTTTGCGTTTTAAGAATTCTGCAGCCCCAGCTGCGGTCCTCCAGTCAGCCGACTGCTCCTTTGGCTTCTCGAGCGGTTCCCAGTCAATGAGCCTCGCAAGGATCGGGTTTGAAAACTTTTCCTTGAGGCCATGAGTGTACCGCCTCGAAGGTTCAGGGCGAGGTGTTCCCTGACCTAGGGAGTACTGCTCGTCCCAGGAACTTGGATCAGAAAATTTACCTTTCGGCTGATGAAATAATTTCCCACCCCCGAAGGCTTTGTATCCATGCTTACGAAAGTATTGAGGCAGAGTGACCCAGTCCTTATATTTTGGAAGGTCCCTGAACCAATTAAGGTTACCATAAATACCAGTAGTGGATGGACTAAGGCCTGTCATCACTGCGGTTCTGGAAGGGCTGCACAAAGGTGCAGCGCAATAAGCATGTTCAAATAATACACCACGCCTGGCTAAAGCATCTATGTTTGGCGTTTTCGCCTGCGGATGACCACCTAAACATCCGACCCAGTCATTCAAGTCATCGACAGAAATGAATAAAATATTTGGTCTACTTTTGCTTGCATTATCACTTTGCTGCTCAGGCTTATTCTGTTCTTCAGCCTCAGATAGAACACTCAAGAATAATCCAAAAGTTATTAGTGAAACAGTATAAATCATTGTCTTCAATATTGATTAATTGGAATTCACAATGAACTCCTCAAAGATGGATTCCGCTATCATCTTCATCTTTAATTTTTCTCAATCGCTCTGGACTCCATCATCTTCAGGGATGCCATAGACCGATACCACATCAAGCGGATCAAGATTGATCCAGCAAAAAGAATTATCTTTAACGAGGGCTCGCTTACCATCAAGCATCAGCCAATCAGCACGTAAACGAGAACCTGATTTAGTATGCAGTTCAAAGTTTGCCCCATTCTTATTAAAATTCCTAAGCTTAATAAATTTCACCTGTCCATTTCTATAATCTTTTTTTCCTAGAAGTGGTGATCTCATCCTAAGAAAATTCCGATCAAAAGAAACGAGTGTTGACTCGAAAAAATCTCCTCCTCCCAACATACAACCAGGGTCCCATTCCAATAACTCTTTATAATGTAATGAACTGATCGGAGATAGTTGCAAACCACCGACATTCTTTCTCGGTATTCTCAATTCCTTCCCTTCAAGGTAAATAATTTTTACTGACTTGTCATCTACCTCGGAGATTGTACCTGACAGGAAAGATCCACCTTTCAAGAAAACTCCGGTTCCTGGCGCACTGATCTGACTTTCACGACTAGAGCCTTGGTAAAACCGATCTACCTCAATCAATCGCTTAGCTCCTCCTGGCGGAGTCCATGAAAGGACTACAACTGCGAGTACCTGCCCATCAAAATAATCCAGCCTGATCGGATAGCGCCGACGAGCCTCAAGCTCAATTACCCCAATATGTTCGCTTTCAGCCTGCGGGCGCCAACGGTCAATGACTGGTCTCCCGTCAACAAAGAGCCTTGCCCCATCATCACTGCGAAGATGAAAAGTATAATTACCCTCGTTGAGTGTCTCAATTTCTCCCTCCCATCGAACGCTGAATCTATCTGCTGGGATACCAGACATCGGTGCAGCCGTTCCCCAGCGGAAATTAATTTGAGCATCAACCCGCTCAATCATCTTACCGCTTAGTTCTGGCGTACTGTAATAATGTCCCCTTAGTCCAGGGACACTCTTCAAAACCTTAGGGTTACCTTCCCTTTGCATGCGAACTTCCTTTAACTGCTCTGCTGTGAACTGATGCTGCGCATTACCATCTATCTCCGTTAGGATCATCGTCTCACGCTCGAAACGGACCCACCCCTCAAGATTCTCCCCGTTCTTCATCTCGGCCATTCCTCGCAACTGAGCTCCCTCTGGCACCTGAGCCATAGCCATTACCGCGAATAAGAATTTTAAGACAACAAAAGTACAGAATTTTTGCATTCTTAAATTAAAAGATTGGAGTTAGGGAGAGTGCAATTCATGTACTTTCTAAAACAATGCTTTAATTGGATTCCCTCTACTCGCTGGAGATGTGAACCCATCGAGCCCAAGGGGTGATGCCGGATTGATATTCATCGCTGCAAATAGCGTTGCAGTGAAATCCTCTAACGTTACCGGATTGGACTTTACGTAAGCTGCCTGTTTGTCTGATTCTCCGAAGACGCAACCTCCCTGAATCCCTGCTCCGGCAATCATCGCTGAATAGCAATTAGGCCAGTGGTTCCGACCGATTCGCTTGGCACCTTTACTGATCTTGGGAGTGCGACCAAACTCTCCTACCAATACAACAAGGGTAGTGTCAAGTAGGCCACGGTCCTTAAGATCTTCAAGCAAAGTTGCGACTGCCTGGTCAGTCCGAGGCAGCGCAAAGGGAAGTCCATTCCATCCATTTTCAAAAATACCAACATCAGCATTGCCGTGCATGTCCCAGGTTTCAACGCTAACAAATTTCTCACCTGCCGCGAGTCCTGTCCATGCAGCAACATTGACCAATCTCACACCCGATTCGATGAGTCGCCGTGCAAGTAATAAGTTCTGACCCAAAGGATTCCTACCATAACGGTCTCTAACTTTTTCGCCCTCCCTTTCAATATTAAAGGCCTCCTTAGCTTCTTTCCCATACAGCAGATCAAAGGATCTCTGTTGGTGAGTTTCAAATGATTCAAATTCTAGTGTATTTGCCACTGGTGAAGACCTTTGAGCTGACTTCAGCAAGTCTAATCGATTTTGCAGCTGTTCTTCGGATAAATCTTTGGGCGAATCAAATGCTCTTACTCGAAATTGAGTCGAAGCTGGATTGTCATCATGCTTCTCACCAATCAGCATGGGAGCATAGGCCGCGCCCAATCGTCCGCCTGTCAGATAAGTATGATCAGGAGGAGCAGCTCCTCCTCCAAATTTCTGCAACCATACGTGGTCAGGAATACTTGCACTTGAGGGCCTCAACTTCGCAACCATGGCTCCAAAAGAAGGGTCATCAATTGCAGGTTGTTCACGACCAGCCAGCAACATAGAATTGGCTTTTTTATGATCTGATTGATTATGCGTCATCGAACGAATGACTGCGTATTGCTCGGACAATTTTGCCAGACGCGGCATTAGTTCACAAATCTGAAAGCCAGGAGTCGCTGTCTTAATTGGTTTATAAGGACCACGAACCTCCTGCGGGGCATTGGGTTTCATATCCCAAGAATCGAGCTGACTTAACCCGCCATACTGATGAATAAATATGCAAGACTTGGCAGGAGCACCTGAACCCGTGTTTTCTTCAGCATGAAGCAAGTCGGGTAATGTTAACCCCATGGCACCAATACCCCCTAACTGCATCAGACGCCTTCTCGAGAGACGCGTCTGAGAACAATGGCCTAGCTGAGACATTTACTAGAGGTTGGATGCGGCGATTTGCTGTAAATATTTTTCCTCTGGCAACGTGCGCGTTTTTTGTAAATGTCGATAAATTTTATCAGCGTCCTTCTTCTTAATTTTCTCTGCAAATTTCAAGCAATA
>JASLJT010000040.1:0-15079 GCA_030747955.1 Verrucomicrobiales bacterium
TTTTCTCCGATCCGCCGGTCAGCTGGCACTTTCGCATCCGGCAGAGGCTTAAATATCACTGTAACCTCAGTGTCAAGTGGTGGAACCTTGGCCGCGATAGGAAACCATAATTCATCATCATCACTCCCGGGATTAAAAGTATTACATAAAGATCCTTCAAAACGATAAATTGCAGCAATGGCCCCGTCCTCCGCAGCAAGAAAATAACCATCTATGACTTTGGACCCTGTATATGTCCAACTACCAGCGCCGACGACCTTTTTTGTGTTGGCATTATGGACCCAATTACCAATCGGCTCAGTCAATGTCTTCCCGTCCTTACCCTTATACTTAACAAGAATCTCCATCCTCCCTTTGCCGTCATCCTTGAGGACCCCTATCGGCTTACCGTTCTCATTAAACTTTCTATATATCTGGCGAGCCGATGACTCCCACCTAAGCAATTTCATAGCAATCTGAATTTCAAATGGAGTGACCTTTGTTGAGAGAAGGCTCTCATGTAACTTGCCACGGAACTCATCACAAATGGCAAACTCAAGAACAACTTCATTTTGGTTCACTCTGCATGGAAACCAAAGCTCCTTCGTCTTGGGATTGAATGAAAGTTTTCCAATCCTGTATTCCTCTTCCGAAATCTTAACAGGCTTAATATCTTTTGGTGGCTTTGTTGGTGACTGAGCCTGCCCAAGAGCGGCAAGTTGGGTCATTGCCAAAGAAGCAAACCCAACAAACAAAGAAACTAAAAGGTGCCGTTTCATCAGATCAATCTATTCCTTATGAGGCTTTGTTCCAGAGGATTCATTATAAAATGGTAAAGGAATCAAAAGTAATTTCAGAACCTCTGAAAGTCTCAAAATCCAATTGCTGGCAATTATCCGCATATTACTTTTCTTCAATACAATAACTCCACCAATGAAAATTTATTAGGCTCCTTTAATTAATTACCCTCAACAACGATGATTTTTTGTAATAAATGCATAGATCATCGTGAGTTGAATGGTTAAACTCCATTCTTAGCCAATCCCTCACAGCTCAAATGAAATTATATACTCTCCTATTCACGTTAATTCTAACGAACTTAACATTCGCAAAAAGACCCAATATCTTATTCATCTTCACGGATGACCACGGGTACCAAGCAATCAGCGCGTACGGATCAAATCGCAATAAAACACCCAACATCGATCGCATCGCTTCAGAGGGAATGCGGTTCGAAAATTGCTTCGTGACCAACTCCATCTGCGGGCCCAGTCGCGCTGTCATTCTAACAGGAAAACACAGTCACCTTAACGGCTTCATGACAAATGGTGATAGATTCAACGGATCACAACAAACATTTCCAAAGCTCTTGCAGAAGGAAGGGTACCAGACAGCCATATTTGGAAAATGGCACCTAAAGTCTGATCCTACTGGATTCGACAAATGGAAGGTTCTTCTGGGACAAGGACCTTATTATAACCCTCCAATGAAAAGCGTAGAGGGCACTAATAAAATTGAAGGTTACACTACAGACATCATCACGGATCTTACTCTCGAATGGCTCAAAGAAGGGAGAGACAAGGATAAACCTTTCATGCTCATGTGCCAGCACAAGGCACCTCACCGTAACTGGCAACCGGGACCTGATCATCTGAACCTATACGACGACATTGAAATGCCTTACCCAGAAACTTTCTGGGACGATTACAAGGGAAGGACAGTAGCAGCATCCACTCAGGCCATGACTGTTGCGAAGCACCTTTCCGCTAACGACCTGAAACTTAATAAACCAAGGAACCTCACCACTGCACAATTACAAGCGTGGAACGCAGCCTACGAACCAAAGAATAAGGCCTTCACAGAAGCCAAGCTCGAAGGTAAGGAGAGAATCAAATGGCAGTACCAAAGATACGTTAAGGATTATCTCCGCTGCGTTGCAAGTGTAGATGACAACATTGGACGAATCCTTAAGCACCTTGACCAGAGCGGCCTAGCAGAAAATACGATAGTCATCTATTCATCTGATCAGGGCTGGTATCTCGGTGAACACGGATGGTATGATAAGAGATGGATGTATGAAGAGAGCTTCAAGACTCCGCTCGTCGCACGGTGGCCAGGAAAAATAAAAGCAGGAACAGTGAATAGAGACTTCGTTTCCAACTTGGACTTTGCACAGACCTTTCTCGACATTGCCGGGGTCAAAGAGATTCCCGAGCCGATGCAAGGAAAATCACTGGTCCCGGTCTTCGAAGGCAAGACACCTGAGAATTGGAGAAAAAGCTTTTATTATCATTATTACGAATTTCCAGGAGCCCACTCAGTCCGACGCCATTACGGGATCAGGACAGAGAGATACAAACTCATTAATTTTTACAACGTTAAAGCATGGGAGCTGTTCGATCTCGAAAAGGACCCGAACGAACTCAAGAGCGTATACTCTGACACTAAATACTCAGACATCGTAAAGACACTCAAAGAGGAACTCGCAAAGTTAAGGACACAATACAAAGTTCCTGAGGATACCCGTCCAGTCAGAAGGGCACCGAAAAAGCCCAAGCAAAAAAAACAGCAAAATAACAAGAACTCTAAGTGAGGCACTTGCCCACTATCATTGCTCTCTTCCTGTTCTCTACGGCCATCACGGCCACGGAGAATGAGACACGTTTTAATCCTCCTCATCAGGGATCCTATCTAGGAGTCCGCATCAAAGAAACCGGGAACGGATTTCGAGTCGATGAAGTGCTCGCGCGAGGAGCCGCGGACCGGACCGGGATAGAAGAAGGTGACATCATTGTCAGGGTCGGGAATTGGCGATTTGATCAAGGCATCCCGCTCACTGATCACTTGAAGGGACTCAAACCTGACTCCACTATCATTCAAGTATTAAGGGACGGATCAGAACTCGATCTCCAGGCCAGCCTTGACCCATTACTGGTTCGTGATGCAAAAGAAATAAACAGGATCATTTCCAGAAACAGACTCTTCAAAAAAGGTCTATCAAAAATGGAAGCTGATGGACTCCCTCTAGAAGAGAGACTCACTAGGGCCGTGCATGAAAATAAAAACCGTGAAGGTGTCTATGAAGAAATGAACAGAATCGTCGATCAGTTCAACCTTTCCCATACAGCGATTATTACTCCTTGGGTATCCGAAAATCTATTCGGTGCCGGCGAACACTTTCATCTCGGCGCCTACTTTCAATTGGTAGAACTGAATGATCAGCAAAAAAAATATTTCATCAGATCAATGATGCATGGGTCACCGGCACGTGAAGCGGGACTCTTGATCGGAGACGAGATAGTCTCAGTCAATGGAACCAACTTCAATAAGTCCCCAAGAAAAACAATCGCGGGGTATGAGGATCACCGAAAAATATATACGACTCAGGTGGACCGAGACGAAACGCTCACTATCGGTTTCCGCAGAACAATGGGCGGCTCATTGAAAACAGTTAAAATGACCGTGAATACTTCTCTAAATGGGCCTGACTCTGCCAGAAAAAGCATCCGCACTGTCCCCACAGGAGAAGGAAACAGCATCGGTTACATCCATCTGTGGGACTTCATGTCCAGAGAAACCGCTTCTATTCTGAAAAATGCTTTAAAAAAAGAACTAAAAAATTCAAAAGCATTAGCTATCGACCTTAGGGGAAGAGGAGGAAAAGTCATGGTCATTAACATGATTGCCAGGACCCTTAAAAATGAGAAACGGCCCATCGCTCTTCTCATCGACAGAGAAGCTCGGAGCGCAAAGGAAATGCTCGCTCATCGACTGCAGGGAACTCCTCACGTGACACTGATCGGAGAAACGTCGGCCGGGGCCGTACTCCCAGCAAATTTTATTGATCTGCCCGGTGGAGCAAAATTAATGATCCCCAATCAGCGCGGTGATTCGGATATCCTTCCTTTCATGAAAAACCAGAAACTCGAAGGACGTGGAGCCATTCCTGACATTAACGTACTATTTGACCTTCCCTTCAAGGCAGGGACCGATCCGATCCTAAATGAAGCAATTCAGGTCCTAAAAAAACAACTCTCCGGCCATCTGCTCCGAATATAATCCTATCGATGATAAGGCTCTCCACGCTTCAATGTGTGCACCCTGTATATCTGTTCAACGGCAGCGATCAAAGCCAACTCATGCTGAAGAGTAAGGCGCCCAAATGAAATTAATAAGTCAGCCACATCACGCACTGAATCATCATGGCCGTCGGCTCCTCCAATAAGTACAGCCACTGATTTGCAGGCTCCATCCATTTCAAGAGAACTCACTTTTTTAGACAATCCCTCAGTGTCAATGAGCTCACCACGTTCATCAAAAACAATCCTAAAAGAACCTTCACTGGCCTTCATTAGTCGTTCTCCTTCCTCTTTAGATGAACCGTTCTTGACCGCAATAAATTCCGCATTGCAATACCGGCGCAGCCTCTTCAAGTACTCCTCAACCCCTACCTTCGCATATTCTAGGGAAGGCTTTCCAACTACTACGAATTTCCACTTCATTTATTCGTTCCTTCTATCGACCGAAGTATCAGCCAGCTTGGTCTTCAATGACCTTACCTGATCCTCGAGCTTATTCATCTCCTCAACCAAAGCGCTATAGTCTCCCAACTTAGAACTAGAGTCCTTATCATCATTATTCATCTTCGCGGTTTCCTCCTGCGCCTCCTGCATACCGGTCATAATCACTCCTATAAAAAGGTTCAACATTATCATTGTTCCGAAGAGCACAAAAGACACATGAAAGACCACTGAAGAAATGATTGATCCCTGGGGTTTAATTCCTGAGTAGCGTGCCATTTCTGCAACCTCGTACCCATACTTGTCTGACCCATACATGTTAATATACATAATATCAGTCCAGTCCTCCAGAGTCACTACCCTGAATAAGGACAGCATCGAATCACCGAGAGTTGCATAATGCTTAGGGTCATTTTCCCCAAAAAGCATCACTCCAAGAACAGCATAAATATAAAAAAGTATAAAGAGAAGAATCGTCACGTAAAACATAGACGGAATACTTCTCAATAATGCTACCACAAGAAGTTGAAGCCTTGGAACAATACTTAAGAGTCGGAGAACACGTAAGACGCGGGCGAGTCGAAGCACTGCAACATATTCAGCCTCAAACGGCATGAAACATATAAGAACGATCAGGAAATCAAAAACGTTCCAGCCATCCTTAAAGTAATTAGTAGGGCGAGGCCAGTGCGATATAATTTTCAACAATGCCTCAGCTGCAAAAATATATAAAACAACCGAGTCCAAGAAATGGATGAGTGGTCCGTGCCGGCCCATGATGGATTTTGAGGTCTCCATGCCCACTAGGAGCGCAGCTACAAGAATGACAAAAATGATTGAGTACGTAAATGACTTGGACTCGACCAATGAGATGATCCTTGGAAAGGTTCCTGTTCTTTTCATTGAGAGGAACTATTACAATTCTTAATACCTAATCAAGCATTGAAACACACATTAAGAACATGACCGTTAACTTGATGCGTATATGGCTATAATTCACATTCACTGGAATAAAGAATAACAAAAATTAGATTTATTTATTTAAATCTTTCGCTATGCCAATGATTTAGCATCTTTAGTTTTTTTCCCTATTAACTCAGCCAACCAAAGACCAATGCAGATCAGAACTAGCTGGATAAATAGTCTTATAAGATGGCCATTTAAAGTAAGCAAAGTTCCATTAAACGGCACATCATTCAGCCACATATTTAAATTAGCTAAATAAACACACACTAGAAAACCCGTAAAAAAACGAGCCGCTAATGGACGACAAACGGGCAACAGAATTCCTACCCCAATAATAATTTCCAACACTCCGCTCGACAGTGTCCAGAAACGCGGAAAGCCCAAATAATCAGGAACAATTAAATCAAATATTTCAGGTCTAATGAGATGATCCCAACCTATCCGTATCATTATTAAACCCAAAACGATTCCAACGAGGGTCCTGAACCTTATAGGCATAAAAGATATTCCCCTTAGATTTCATATTAGCACCTATAAAGAATCACCTTGAGTCACACGAAAGAAAAGCTTTCTGGAAACTGCAGGATCAGGACTCGATCCTGCAGGAAATTCAAAGTCAGTTATTTTTCCCTGCGATGGAAACCCGTCATCAAGTTCCTCCCACTCTTCCATCAGATCAGTCTTGACCCAAATAGCATAAGATGCATTGGGTCTGGAATTCCAACTGAATGTTATATTGCCTTCAGCGTCACGGGTAACATCTGTGATCCTGAACTGACTCCCTCCTGCAAGGCTAAGAGGATCCACCCCATTGGCCAGATCAGCGACACGGTCCTCCTGCAATACGGCCTTCCATAATGAGACATCATCAACGAGCCCGTTAACCCAATGGCTCGGAGAGGCTCGGAGAATTCCTCCGATAGTCGTCGTGTCGAGTGGACTCGTTAACTCCTTGAATATCCAATCATCTCTATCCAGAACACCATCAATGAAGAGCTGAATTTTTTGTTCTTTCCCATCATAAGTATATGCTAAATGATGCCATTCCCCGTCAAGCGGTTCGCCGACTGAAAATTGATGGTTAGGACTGCCTCCGTCTCGCAAATAAAGATCGACCGTATTATCTGATCCATTGTTTCTAGTCCCAAGGTTAAAGAGAGGGTCACCGCTAACCGTTGATCCTTCCGAGAAGAAGCGCAAATCGTTCTGACCGGCTCCTGTAATCTTAACCCACAGGGAAATTGTATAGAGATCGAACTGGTTGATCGGTAATTCTTCACCCTCCTCATTATTGTGAACCAACATCGTCGCTACTCCATCAAATGAAGCAGCTGCACGGCCCTGATCATTAACAAAATTACTCGTCTCCATACTTACCAAATTAAGATCATATCCATTCGGACCGAGGTCAGGCGTGCTCACCCCATCAGTTCCATCAAGGGGCCAGTAAGCCACTAATGAATCTGAAAGAGTAGGTGCGGGAGGATCTTCCGGGTCCATAGGATCGGTCCCTTCTTCAATTTCACCACCGTCCGCGTACCCGTCACCGTCCGTATCTGCATTGTTTGGGTCAGTGCCGGTATCATCGTTATCAACTAATTTTCCGGTATTTGTTTCGACTCCATCAGTGAGACCGTCACCGTCGGTGTCTGCGTTGTTCGGATCAGTGCCCGTGTTCGTGGCACTCACATAAGTCCCCGTATCAGTCTCGACCCCGTCTTCGAGTTCGTCACCGTCCGTGTCTGCCTTGGTCGGATCAGTCTTCGTTTCCTCATACTCATCGAGGTCCGTTAGACCGTCACCATCAAAGTCTCCAGTGCCTGCTCCAGGTCCGGGTCCGGAAGCTAAACCATTAAGATCCTCAAGGTTATCAACGAGTTTCTCCTCCCATGCGTCGGGGAGCCCATCCTCATCATCATCTTCTGAAGGGCCTCCGGGAGACATGATCCCACTGGCAAGAGCAGCGATATCATCCTCGGATAATGCTTCATCCCAAATGGCTAAGTCATCAATGTTTCCTGTGAAATTACAGCAGTCAGAGCCTCGAAGAATTCCTCCTATCGTGGTCGTGTCCGGAGTAAATGCACCGATCACACTGTGATCGAACTGCTTATCAAAGACACCATCAATATAAAGATCAAGGATCCCATCATTATCGACCCACGCCACGTGATGCCAGGTTCCATCGAACGCTTCTCCGTTAGAGAACTGGTGCCCCGTCGCTGCTCCGTTCCTCACATACAAATCAACGGTGCCATCAGCACCATTGTTTTTGGTTCCCATATTAAATAGAGGATTATTATTAGTCGACATCGCTTCAGAGAAAATTCTGTCATCAGCATTATCTATCGTTCCATCACCCTTAACCCACATTGACACTGTGTAGGAAGGAACGGTCGTAATTGCGATTCCTCCTTCACCATGATTAATGCTACCATACGTTCCGGCCACTCCATCAAAGGCCACTGACTGCCCTGTACCTACAGCATCAGGAATTGACCTCGAATAGATCGCACCACCAAAGAGCTCCCCGTCATTACCATTCCCTGAGGAATCAGTAAAGTCCCCGTCAAGCTTCCAGTAACCGACCAATTCGGCCTGGGCAGTTGGAACCATAATAACAGAACATGACACTAACAGAAAAATAGCAATAAAGTGGCAATAAAAATCTTTCATCATCATCATAGTATGGATAATAAAGAAGAAATGCCATTACATTTTATACCCTCCATTCAATCCCACTCGGACACAAAATTCATTTGATCCTAGCCTAAACAATTAAAAGTCAATCAATCTGCAAACCCTCCCTCAAAGATAACTATAAAAAATGAATCACCTAAAATTTCCAACCTGTTGTGCAATGCATTGTGTCGCTGTTATCCTCTTCAGCATTTGCCAAAGTATCGGAGCCGATTTCCCCAAAGCCGAAGCCAAAGCAAAGGAACACGGTCAATCCGCGATCAAGTCCAGTGCAGCAACAATCAATCAAGCTGATTTGAAGAACTTTCTTGAAAGGTTAGCGTCCGAAGAGTACGAGGGCCGGGGCACCGGTGATAAAGGAGAACGGATGGCCACTGCTTACCTGGCTAGTTTCTTTGAGGGACTCGGTCTCGAGCCTGCCGGAAATGATGGAACCTACTTTCAGGAATTCGGTTTCAATGCAGGGAAAGAGATGAACAATGAAAATCATCTCACTATTCAAGTTCACGAACCCCTAGGGTTAGTCAGAACTTTTGAGCCCGGGCAACACTATCTACCGGTCAATTTCAGTGTCTCCGGTGAAATAAAATCAGCCCGCACTGTATTTGCAGGGTTCGGAATTCAGGACAAAGGTTATAATTCATTTGAAAATCTTAATGTGAAAGATGCGTGGATTCTGGTTTTCCGAGGATCACCAAAGGACCGTCAAGAGTTGCAAAAATTCGGACCCCTAGTCAATAAGGCACAACAAGCCAAGAAACTCGGGGCAAGAGGAATCATCTATATGAAAGGACCAAATCCTGGAGTCGGTAAAATGCTTGTACCTCCCTCACAGAACGTTGGAAGTAATAATGAAATACTTCCTTCCATCACCATTTCAGATGAACTCGCCGGCTCATTACTAGGAGGAACAGACAACGGTTCCTTTAAGGATGTTTTTGAGTCCTTTTATAATGGAAAGAAAGTGGCAGGGTTTCCTCTACCTTACAGCGTCTCTGCACAAATAGGCCTAAGCAAAAAAGAAGACAAGGGTCGCAACGTGATCGCACGACTTAAAGTGAAAGAGAATTCATCCGAAGAGGCTATCATGGTCGGCGGGCACATTGACCACATCGGGTTAGGGACTAGGGGAGGGACCCGAGCCAAAGGCAAGGACACCTCATTGATCCACTACGGAGCAGATGATAACGCTTCAGGAATTGCAGCAGTCATGGAACTGGCTCAATTCTATACTGACCTTAAAAAGCAGGGCAAACTCGATCTAAAAAGAGACATCATCTTTGCTGCCTGGTCAGGCGAAGAAATGGGACTCTTTGGTTCAAAGCATTTCGTAAAAAAACAAAAAGAACTTAAAGGAGATAAAATCTATCCATCCATTTCTGCTTACCTCAACTTGGACATGATTGGACGACTCGAAGAAAAGCCCCTCATCGTTCATGGGACCGGATCAAGTCAATCCTGGGACGCTCTAGTCGATTCAGTTAAAACCGAAATAAAAATAGAAAAATCTGCAAATCCTAACCTTCCAACTGATTCGACACCAATCTATAATGCCGGGGTCCCTATCCTGGCGCTCTTCACAGGACTACATGATGATTACCACACTCCGGCAGACACTCCGGACAAGATCGATTACGCGGGCCTACTCAAAGTCACTAATTATCTTCAGTCACTCACCACAGCAACAGCGAACCGGGAAATGCCACCTGACTATGTGAAGTTCAAAAAGTAACTGTGCGCTCCCTTACTAATTACAATAAGATCAGATAAGTCTCTGCAGGAGATACGTTGAAAGCTCTTCTATCGGCACCCTCTCCTGTTCCATCGAGTCTCTTTCCCTGACAGTGACAGTGCCCTCAAGGTCAGACCCTTCCTCTCCTAAAGTATCAAAGTCAATGGTCACGCAGAAAGGAGTCCCTATCTCGTCCTGACGACGGTAACGCCGACCAACAGCCCCTGCCTCATCATAGAAAACATTCATATGAGGAAGGAGCAACTCCTTGACCTCTCTGGCCTTGTCCACGAGTTCCGGCTTATTCTTCAATAAAGGAAATATGCCACACTTAACCGGTGCCATTTTCGGATCAAATCGCATCACTGTCCTGGTCTCCTCCTTGCCCTTCTCATTAGTTATGGTCTCCTCGTCAAATGCTTCACAAATGAGAGCAAGGACAGTCCTGTCACAACCGGCACTCGGTTCAACGACGTGAGGAATGAGCTTCTCCTTGGTCTGCTCATCAAAGTATTCGATCGGCTTGCCACTCGCCTCACCGTGCTTCTTTAAATCATAATCGGTCCGGTAAGCGACCCCCTCAAGTTCCTGAATTCCGAACGGAAAGTCATACTCTATATCATAAGTCTTACTCGAGTAATGGGCACGTTCACCGTCCGGCACATCAAGAATATGCAATTTCTCCCGAGGTATCCCTATCTCTCCATAAAAATTAAGCCTCGCCTCTAACCACTCATCAGTAAGACGGAGCCCGTCCTCACCACGGCAAAAGAATTCGATTTCCATCTGTTCAAATTCACGGGACCTGAAAGTGAAATTACGAGGATTTATTTCATTACGAAACGCTTTTCCGATCTGGGCAATTCCGAACGGGAGTTTCTGCCTAGACGTTTCAAGAATATTCTTGAACTGCACAAAAATGGACTGTGCCGTCTCCGGCCGAAGATATGCAACTGAACCCTCATCACTAGATGCTCCGACACTGGTCTGGAACATTAGGTTAAATTCACGGGGCTCCGTCAGTAATGACCCGTTCGCTGGATTAAATTGAGTCGTGGACTGGAGTTCCTCCCTCTTCTCCTCAATGAGTTCCAACTCCTTAGGCGAAATTTTCTTATCGGGCATCCTCTCACCGTAAAACTGTCGGGCCGTTTTCTTGGCCGAGTCAGGGTCCTTACCTTCAGGGACAAGGACAGCAAATTCGGTCTCTACGGACCAATCAGTCGCCTCATGCTTTGCTCCCGAGTACCAGACAGCGACTCCTGACTGCTCAGGGACCTGATCGGCCCTGAGCCTTGCCCTCGAAAGCAGACAATCAGACATCGGATCCGAAAAACCTCCCACATGACACGAAGCTTTGAGAACGTCCTGATGAGTGAGGATAGATCCATCCATTCCAACAATGTCTTCCCTCTCCGTCACGGTCTTCTTCCACCAGTAATCCTTAAGGTTACGCTTCAACTCAGCTCCGAGAGGACCATAGTCCCAGCACCCGTTCATGCCTCCATACATTTCAGCGGACTGAAATATAAAGCCACGCCGCTTACAGAGGCTGACAATTTTTTCCATTCTTTCGTTGCGATCAGAATCAGAGGCCATCGTTTTTATAATAAGGTTATTCGTTTTTTAGGGATAATCACGCTCAAAGCGCACCCGGGGCCGTTAGGTTCGGGGAATTGTATGAAAAATCAAGCCCTGCTCGAACGTTCTCTTTATTCAGTGAACCTTGACTTCAGCCCAGCCCAAAGGAATCTTAGTTAAATAATGGCAATCCAATCCAACTATGATTGGGAACCCGCCCACACCGGCGGTGCATCCTGGATAAAGCCTCTGATGATCTTGGCGGTCATCTTCTCCTTCGGCCTACACTTTGGTCTGTACACCTGGTTCGAAAAGATTGTAATTCCTGCCGAGGAGGCCCCAACCAAGTCCGCCATAGAGAGCTTAAAAGACATCAAGGTCAGGGGAATGATTGACGAAACGCCGAAAGAAGAAGAACCGGCGTCACTAGACGAAGCTGAAAAAAATTTATTGAATGAAATAAATACTCAGGACCTTTTAAAGCAGGTCGAGGATCCGTACAAGGTTCCCGATTCGGGGATCAGGCTCAGGCCAGGCGAAGAAGAAAAACCACTCACCGGAATTGATCCCGGGAATAAAGATATCACCTCACTGCTTGAGCAGGAGTCAGAGCAAATGCGCAAGGACCTGAAGACTCTGGCCAAGGCGTCGCTCGAGGAAACCCCTATCGCTTCACCTGACCAACTAGTCATTGGTCTTGGCGAGCAAAAAGATGATCTCATCGATGAGGCAACTCTCCTAAAGAATTACAAAGAGACTCTAGCAAAACTTTCCAAGTCCGGCGAAGTGGATGAAGGCCAGTTCAGCGACCTCGATCAATTACTAGGTAATGTAGGACCAATCCTTGATCAGACAAAACCGATACTGATGCCTACTGATCTTCTCTTTGGTTACAATGAAGTGTCCCTCCATAAAGGAGCAAGAAAGAGTCTAATGAAACTTGGCCTACTTATTCAGAAAAATCCTGAATCGACCTTCATTATTGAAGGGCACACGGATAGTACCGGACCCGAAGAATATAATTTGTCCCTGAGCCGTCAACGGGCACTCTCGGTAAAAGAATGGCTCGTTGAAAACCTATCTATCCCAGCTCAGGTATTGCAGGTCCGGGCCTTCGGTGAAACTAAACCTCTTACTAATCCGACAGGAAGTAAGGAAGAACAGTCCCTGAACCGAAGAGTTGAAATCGTCATACTTCCGCCATCAAATTAAAGAATTTAATTCACCTTTTGAAAACAAGATTCTAATTCAGCCTCTCAAGAACCCAGAAGATGAAGATTCCGGAATCAATCAAAAAGGCCATTAGGAGCGGAAACGAATCCGAGCTTCAGCAAATCTGTAACAGCCTCCACCCCGCTGATGCCGCCGCGGCCTTCACTTCTCTCAATGAAGATCAGCAAATCCAGTTCGCTCAGTTCCTCAATAACGATGCCCTGTCCCTCATTACGAGTTTCCTGCCTGCCTCGGAGTCCGCTGACCTGATAGCAAGTCTTGAGGAAAAGGACAGGACAGTAATCCTCGAAAGCCTTCCCGATGACGTTGTCACTGACCTGATACAGGAAACGGACAAGGATCAACAGAAGACCTACGTAGAATTACTTTCAGATGAGAAGAAAGATGCCGCAGAAACGCTTCTAGGATATCCTGAGGATTCTGCTGGCGGCCGAATGACCACTGCGTACGCGACTCTCCAAGAAAACATGTCCGTGAAGGAAGCGATCGAGACTCTGGAGGAGACCAAGGAAGACGCGGAAATCCTGGCAAGAATATACGTGGTCGATGAGAATAAGAGTATCCTTGGAAAGGTCCGGCTCAGAGACCTTACCTTTAACGCATGGAGCACTCCTATCAAGGATATCATGGATCATGAAAAACTCGCGATCCGGGCAGAAGAGGATCAGGAGGAAGCTCTTAAGATGATGTTGAAGTATGACATGATAGCCTTGCCGGTCATTGATGACATGAATCGACTCCTTGGCATCATTACCCATGATGATGCCCTTGAAATTCAGGAAGAGGAGTCCACGGAAGACCTTGAAATGGCTGCCGCTATCGCGGGTGAAAGGGACGAGGAAGGTTATCTGAAATCCCCGGTTCTCTCGCACTTCAAGCGCCGGGCAGTATGGGTATTCTTTCTGGCAATCGTAGCCATCCTCTCCGGCCTGGTCATCCTCAATTACGAGAGTCTCCTCGAGAACGTTTTCATTCTTGCCGTTTACATGCCCATGATCGTAGCGACTGGCGGCAACACTGGATCGCAGGCAGCGACTATGGTCATCCGCGCCATGTCACTAGGCGAATTCACACCTTCCGAATTTTTTCGTGTAGTCTGGAAAGAGCTGCGGATAGGGCTCGCTCTGGGTGCTCTGCTCGGTGCTCTCATTGCAATTGGAAGCTGGGTCCTTATCACAACTTTCATTAGTCCCGATACCTTGAACTCCATCACCGGAGAGCATGGCCTAAGTGATCTAGTTATTACTGTTGGAATCGCCCTGACCATTCAGGTCTCAGCGTCAACCTTCATCGGCGCCGCCCTACCCATGATGGCAAAGTCCTGTAAACTGGATCCAGCAGTAGTCGCGTCCCCAGCAATCACCACGATCGTCGACGTGCTCGGACTCCTTATCTATTTTGGCATCGCCTCAATGATGCTTGGAATATAAATTAAGTTCTCTCTTTACTCGTTATCAGCTCCGATTGCCTCCTTGAGACGGTCAGCAAGATCAGGCACAGCTGAAAATGTACGGTTCCAGTTCGGAATCTGCCTCGCCTTATAACCTTCGGTAGTGAAAACCTGAATCGCATTATTCAGAGATGAACTGAAAGCTTCTACCGCTTCGGCCTCTTCGTGTCGGTAATACTTGAGGCCATTCACTGTAGAATCGTCATGATAACGTTGAATGAGCTCCTTGGCGGTTCTCTCATAAGTTAACCGCAGAGCCTTGAGTGAGCCCGAATCCATTACCACCCCCTCTGAAGTGATGCTAGAGAAAAGGCTCAACGCAATCTCTCTTGCCATTTTCATGAGCCCCTTATCGACTGTCGGCTCAGGATCATCGTGCTGATGCCCCAAGTGCTGATGCTTGTGCTCAAAATTTGATCCTAAATCAACTTGGCATATCCCCTTCACGGTCGTGTTATGATAAACCTCCACCAACATTCCAACTTCAAGTCCCCAGTCTCCAGGCATACCAACCCTCCTGGCAAGGTCCGTTGAAATAGAAAATTCCCCAGACAATGGGTAACGGAAACCTTCAAGATAATCGAGCATCCTGAGGTTTCCATAGACCTTAATGAGAGCCCTTAACAAAGGGATTACAAAGAGTCTAGTGACGCGCCCATACATCCGATCACTGACCCGTCCGTAGTAGCTCTTGCAGTAATCATATTCGAGTCCGGGGTGAGCCGTCGGCATGCACAACCTCGCAAGCATTTCACGATGATAGGAAAGAATATCAGAGTCATGCATTGCAATGATACCCGCGTTTCCTCTTGCAAGAATGAACCCATAAGCCATCCAGACGTTACAACCCTTCCCGGGAATATACTCAGTGATCTGCGCCTCTTTTAATTCATTATAAATATCACTCACTCGCGGTCC
>JASLJT010000041.1:0-3083 GCA_030747955.1 Verrucomicrobiales bacterium
CTCGATCAGCACAAGGAGATGGTGAAGAAACATCCTAAATTTAAGTCGGTCACCTTTTGCTGGATGCAGGGAGAGCGCGATGCCAACGGTGGTGGGCAACCTGCATATAAAGATGCCTTGAAGCTCTTGATTAGTAAACTGCGCCGTGATTTGAAGCGGCCCGACATGAACGTCGTCATCGGCCGCTTAAGCGATGCTGGTCAGAAAAAAGAGAGTTGGGGCGCAATGCGAAAGATCCAGATGGAAATTGTCAGTGAAGATCCTAGTGGCGCCTGGGTCGACGTGGATGATCTTAATGATCGAGAAAAGGATGGGAAGATCATCAACGCAGTTCACTACAACAGGCCGGAGGGCTATTATGTTCTCGGTCAACGCTTCGCACGGCAAGGCTATGCGCTTATCAAGGGAGAAAAGCCTGCAGAAAACGGCCGGCCATAGTCTAGTTTTATCGCCAAGGATTCAGCCTGTAGATTCTACGAACTTCCTCCTATGAATAAATTATTCTCTATTTTCACTTATGGCTTGGTTGCCATGGTCATCAGTTTAGCGACATCACTCCAGGCAGCTCCCAATAAGACAGATGCTGGTTGGAAAGTTTCGACGACCAAGGATTGGCAGGGATTCATTTCCAAATCCAAAGGGGTCAAGGTCGCAGATGGACATGCCATCGCACAGAAGCGAGAGGTATCCTTCACCAGTAAGGTGAAAAAATTCGCCAAGCCGGTCAAATTACGGGACATCGAGCTAAAGCAAAGTGTCGAATGGATGAACTGGAAACCGTATTCCATATACAATCTCAACATGAGGAATGCACCGGTCTTGATCAGTCATGGTCCCAATGACCATTGGGCTGTCGCTCAGTACCGCTCTGCCGAGCAGTTGGTGGAATGGCATCAAAAAAAGGTTAAAGATGCCAAGAACAGAAAAAGGAAGCCACCTCCCCCTCTCGGGTTCACTCTTGAAGGGTTCGTAGAGAAAGAAGTAACCCTTGAAGGGTATGACGAGAAACTAGTGACTACACCTTTTCCCAATCAATATCGCCCAGCCGAAACCAAGGCAGAAGTCACTGATCGCCCCTACCAACGAGCCTGGAAAAGTGGTTACCATGCCTGGCACAGTCGCGACATGATCAATTGGGTGCATTACGGTCCCACGGCCATGGCTCCGACCGTGACCACGGCGGAATACAAGGACGGTAAAACCTATTTCTATTACGACCGTCCCAATGACCGGGATCCACATCTCATCATCGATAGCGACTTGCGGGATGGTATGCCCGGCGAAGACAAAGGTCTCGCATTCGACGCGCCCTGGGGCGGTTCGGACGTAGGAGTGATTCGGGACTTGGAGGGAAAATTTCATATGATTTCGGAAAATTGGCAGCCAATCAATGCTTCCAAGCGTTCATGGGACTCACCCTTGGCCAGTCATATGGTGAGTGACGACGGAATCGGAAATTTCAAAATCCTCGAACCTGCAGTGGACTACCGAACCAAGCCAACCGGCAGGACGGACACCTTTGAGCATCCCCATTGGAACGATGAGGAGAAAGTGGTGACCTATGAAATCCATGAACCCGAACAGGATGCTTTCGGGGACTGGGCCGCCATTGCCATCGGCGGACAGTATTACCTCGTGGCCGATTACGATCCTGCCGGCTCACATGATCGCAGTGGCATGAGCGTCGCTCTTTTTACTTCGGAAGATATCAACGAACCTTTTCGTTTCTATGGACATATAGGCTCCGGTCATCCCGATCCCGACGTCATGTTTGCGGATGGTAAATTTTATCTGATCACTCAGACAGCGACTGACTTCGTTAGCGATGGACCCTGGGTAGGAATGGCCAAACTAAGGGCAGGAGTCGATAAGGATGGCGACGGCAAGATCGATCAGTGGTCAAAATGGCAGGATGCTGAAGAAACCTATGCAAAAATCAAAGGCTTCTCAAAACAGGTCGATCGTAAGCCAGCGAAAGTCTCCTTTTCCGATTTGCCGGCAGGCAAAGGTTTTCAGGTTGAGATTAAATTACTCGCAGGCGAAGACGACACAGCACTTCCCAAGATCGATCAACTGATCGCAACCTTTGATTCGCTGTAGAGATGATCTTTTTGAATAGAACCATCAATAGAACAAACTTCGAAATGAGCGTGAATACATCGCTTTTTTGGAAACAATTTCCTTTTTCGAATCATTAGTAAATATGGAAAAAATGATTAGGAGATTACTTGGGTCAACAGTTTGGAACTGCACAAAAGCGTTCGCGTCTATGTGCGGCATCATGGCAATAATGACAACCCTCATAGGAGCTGAGGCTAAGCCCTTAAAGGGAAGTCGACCGAATATCATTCTCATCATGACCGATGACCAAGGGTTGGGAGACATGAGCTTGTCCGGCAATACACTGGTAAAAACCCCGCACATGGATGCTTTTTATGCCAATAGTACACGCCTGACGGATTTTCATGTCTCGCCTTCCTGTGCGCCGACTCGATCGGTGATTATGACTGGGAAGCATGAATTCATGCATGGCGTTACCCACACAAAATATGGCCGCAACCGTATACCTGCGGGGCTGGGGACTATTGCTCATGAAATGAAACGAGCCCAATACCAAACCGCTATTTTCGGCAAATGGCATCTTGGAATAGAAGAAGGTCGCAGACCTGAGGACAACGGCTTTGACGAAACCTTTGTACTCCCCCACGGAGGACACGGCATGTTTAACATGAATCCTGTCCTGCTCCATAACGGGGAACTCGTTAAGTGCAAAGGGTTCAGCACCGAAGTGATCATGGGTCAGACCTTAAGTTGGATTAAATCCGCAAAAGACAAAGAGGATCCTTTCTTCATCTATCTGCCTACCCCGGCACCGCATGGTCCTTATAAAGAAAATATCCCGGCGGAGTGGAAGAAAAAATGGTTGGAACAGGGATACAATCATAATGTAGCCGGACGTTACGCTTTGGTTGAAGACCTGGATGCTCAACTTGGCAGGTTCATGAAGCAACTCAATGCGTGGAAACTGATGGAAAACACGCTGGTCATCTTTATCACAGACAACGGACCCAACACCGGCGGGT
>JASLJT010000042.1:0-5540 GCA_030747955.1 Verrucomicrobiales bacterium
CTTGCTGGATCAGGCCCGATCAGGCGTCCTTTAATGGTGACCGTTTTTACTTTGGTCAGGGCAGTCAGGGAATCCATCATGGATTCAGAGGCGGAAATCTTTACCACGCTCACTGGGGATCAGACTTCAGGGGCCAACAAATATTAAACCCGGACGAATGGGCACACACGACTTTCACATACGATGCGGATAATAACCGTGGAGCAATTTATGTGAATGGAGTATTCGACTCAGAAATGAATAATCAGCAAGGCCCTAATGGTGCAGGCCCATTAATCATCGGTGGACGTAATGGTGGAGGAGAAAATTATGTTGGCCTAATCGATGACTTGGCCATATGGCAGGAAGTTCTCAATGATGACCAGATAGAGGCCCTCTCAACGGGCGTCAGTCCCAGCGGAATAGGTAGCACTGACGAGGATGAGGACGGTCTACCTGATTACTGGGAGGACAAGTACGGACTAGACACTGAAGACAATGGTTCGATCGATAAAAATAACGGTCCTGAAGGAGATCCGGACGAGGACGGACTCACTAACGCGGATGAACTTGAAAATAGAACTGACCCCAAAAAAGCAGACACTGACGAAGATGGTTTGAAAGACGGAGTCGAAACCAATACAGGAACCTACGTCAGTGCAACAAATACAGGAACTGATCCGAAAAATGCCGACTCAGATAAGGATGGACTCCTTGACGGCGTTGAAACAGGAACCGGTGAATTGGTCGATAAAAATAATACAGGAACTGATCCAAATAATGCGGATACGGACGGGGACGGTTATGCTGATGGCGGTGAAATTGTCGGTGGCACGGACCCACATGACCCAAACAGCAAAGGAGCTCTTCCCCTACCTTACCTTTACGTTGACTTTGAGGAAGATGCCGCGGACCGGACCGAGAATGGGCTGGACGGACAGATCGATGGAGCCGTTAGCATTGACGCGGACGGCGCACCGGACGGTCCCACTCCCGAGACCGGGGCAAGCTTCACGGGCGGACACATTGATTTTCCAGGCCTCGACATGAACTCCATGATTAGGGACTTTGGGGACGGAAGCTATACATTTGCTTGCTGGCTCAAACCGATCAATTCTGCCGGGGGTCAGGGATTCATCTGGGGGCAAACCAATCAGGGCATCCACAACGGCATCCGCAACGGCGGGCTCCTGCACAGTGCGCACTGGGGAGCGGACTGGAACGCCAGAACCGTTCTGGCTAGAGACGAATGGGTTCACGCAGTGTGGACCTATGACGGGACAGCGGACTCGGCTGCAATTTACTTGAATGGCGAGCTGGACGGTGGGCCGCAGGGACAGCGTGCCCCAAATGGAGGCGGGAGCTTTGTACTTGGTGCCAGTAACAATGGCACTAACCAATTTAATGGCTTTCTGGATGACGTGGCGATCTGGCGGGAAGTGCTTTCTGAAGGAAATATTCAGTCCATTGCGGAAGGAGTCAGCCCCATCGGTGCCACTATGGATGATGATGATAATGATGGACTCCCTGACTATTGGGAGGACAAGTACGGGGTAGATGATCCTGAAGCCGATCCTGATGAGGATGGACTGAGTAATTTAGAGGAATTTGAATCCAAGACCAAGCCAGACAAGGCGGACACGGACGAGGACGGACTCCTGGACGGCGTCGAAACGGGAACCGGAAAGTTTGTCAGTACTGATGACACCGGCACTTTGCCAAAAAAAGCCGACTCAGATGGTGACGGCATCTTAGACGGCGATGAAGTAACTAATCCATTCAGTGATCCTAATGACCCGGACGACCCGCCGCCACCACCATTCAGTGAAGCAGTGATCGGTCACTGGACCTTTGAGGATGGGGAAGAACTCACAGATCTGATGGGTAATTTCCCGGACCTGAAACTCGAAGGAGATGCACAAATTGCTGATGGTTCGCTTGATGTGAATGGATCCGGAACGACTGCCTCTGGATGGGCATGGTCATCAGGAGAATATCAGGGACCCGAAATCACCAATAAGACTCTCGTATCATGGTTCACTATGGAGAGCCTATCAGAACTCACAAAAGCCGGTTCAGTCATTACTCTTGATAAGGTGACAGCCGATACGTTCGATGGGATCATCTTCGCAGAACGCCAACCCAATCGCTGGATGAACGGCAGCAGTCATTTCCGAAGGACTCAAGACTTTAATCCTGGGGGCGAGGAAACGGTCACCGGCGAGGAGGTCATGGTGGCAATTACTTACGAAGACATTGGTGGTGGACAGGTAAAAGTAGCCGGTTACCGGAACGGTGAGGAAATTGGATCCTACAATTCAGCTAACTTTAGAACGTGGCCCACCGGAGACGCCGAAATTATCTTTGGAAAACGGCACGGTGCAATGCCCGGAGGACCTGGAGCACTTGACGCACTGATCCACGAGGCTCAGATTTATGGGGCTGCGGGAAATGCTGACGAAATCATGGACCTGTATCTTTCTGGTCCTGGAGGCGGTACAACACTTGAATTTACTAACATTACCTACAGCACTGATGATGGGGCATTCACTCTGGAATGGAATTCCAAACCGAATAAGACCTATGCCCTTTACTACTCATTGGATCTGTCTGACTGGGAAGCGGACATCGATGACAGTATTGCATCAGAAGGAGAAACCACTTCATATAGTTTCGAACATCCGGAAGGTAAAGAGGCTCGTAAAATATTCTTCAAAGTCATAGCTCAATAGATCCTATTAAACAGACCGCTGAACTTAGATAACTCTCATATTAAAATGTAATTTGAGAGCAAAAGTATTGGCGTTTTATATCTATAATAGCTAGCCAATCGATAATTTAATAGTCATAGTAATCTTCATTTCCCATGTCAGATCACCAAAGCATTTATGAATTGAGGAAACTATCCTCTCATCCTATGAAACTGGCCATAGTTTTGTTTTCAATTCTTACTCTCACTTTAACCGGTGAAGAAAAGAAGGCCGGCCCGGAATGGTGGTCATTACAACCAATAAAAAAAATCATACCACCAGAATTGGACAAACATCCATTGGCTTTAAATGAAGTGGACGCATTCATACAAAAAAAGCTAAAAGAAAACAAACTCACTTCGTCTAAACTGGCAAGCCCTAGGACACAAATCAGACGTCTCTATTTTGATTTGATAGGCCTCCCCCCGTCACCTGAGGAAATTACTAAATTCGAAAAGAATCCTTCAAATCAAGCATACAAAAAAACAGTAGATTCGCTCCTAAAATCAAAACACTATGGCGAACGCTGGGGCAGGCATTGGCTTGATATTGCAAGGTTCGGGGAAAGTGATGGGTTCGAAAGAAACAATCCTAGGAATAACCTTTGGCCTTTCAGAGACTGGGTTATCAAAGCTCTGAATGATGATATGCCTTACGACGAATTTGTTAGGATGCAAATAGCTGGTGATATTTTAAAGCCAGGTAAAGATGGAACGGCTGCTGTAGCATTTCTGGCAGCTGGCCTGCACAATACTGTTGTCGGCGGGAGTGAGTTCATGAAGAAAACGGCCCGGCAAGATGAACTTGAAGAAATTACTGGGACAGTTGGCCAAACATTTTTTGGACTCACTGTAAATTGCGCAAGGTGTCATGATCATAAATATGATCCTATTTCGCAAAAAGAATACTATCAGCTTACCTCCGCACTGAAGGGTGTATTTCATGGTGAAAGAGATGTTCAAGACAGCGAATTTGTTGAAGAAATCAATGCTCTTCAAAAAGAAATTAATGCTCTTCAAGAACGTCTCGGTTCCATAGATAGTGCCGCAAGGAGCAAAGCTATAAAGAAACGTAAACGCGAACCTAAACCGACACAAAATGAAGGCCCGTCACCAATATCAAAATGGGAATTCGATCAGAATCTGAACGATTCAATTGGGAAAATGCACGGAACCATTTCTGGTGCGGCTAAACTAGAAAATGGAGCATTAGTCCTGAATGGGAGTGATTCATACGTTATGACGACCTCATTAGACAAAGATATTCAGGAAAAAACACTGGAAGCTTGGGTTCAACTCAGTGACTTGAGTCAAAAAGCATCTGGAATCATCGGAATTCAATCACTCGATGGGCAAATTTTTGATTCAATAGTCTTTGGTGAAAAATCCCCTCAAACGTGGATGGCAGGAAGTGACACGCTCAAGCGATCTCAAGGTAATGATGGGCCTAAAGAAACAGAAGCTCATTCAAAACCAATTCACGTTGCTATAACCTATAGTAAAGATGGGACCATCACAAGATACCGCAAAGGTCAGGTTTATGGAGATAGTTATAAAACTAAACCCCAATCATTCGGAAAAGGTAAATCTCAAATCTTGTTCGGTATGAGGCACGGAACAAAAGCAACAATGAGAGGTTTACTCTCTGGAAGAATACTCCGTGCTCAATTTTATGATAGGGCACTAAATCCTGCAGAAATTGCTGCCTCTGCCGGCACTAAATCTAATTTTATCACTGATGATGAAATGTTGGCCATGATGTCTGATGCTGAAAAAAAACTAAGGAATGATATAAACGGTCAAATCAAATCAATTACCGAAAATAAAAAGAATTTAGAATCTCAGAAAAAAACCAAAATTTATTCAGTAAAAGCTAAATCTAATCCCGGAACCACCTACGTATTGAATAGAGGACATGCTCTTCAACCCAAAGAAAAGGTGAATCCCGGTTCAGTGAATGCCGTGACTGGTCCTGACGCAAATTTTGGCCTCGCTGCCGATGCCGCTGATTCGGAACGGCGTAAAAAATTGGCTGAGTGGATTACTCATTCTAATAACCCACTATTTACAAGAGTCATTGCCAACAGAATATGGCATCATCACTTTGGAATAGGTCTGGTAAAGACTCCGAATGATCTTGGTTTTAATGGCGGAATGCCCAGTCATCCAGAGCTTCTGGACTGGCTAGCTACAGAACTCAAAACAAATGGTTACAGCCTCAAGCATCTGCACCGTTTAATGGTTAACTCAAGGGCTTACCGTCAGTCCTCGATACCTAATCCAAAAACATTAGAGAGTGATTCTGATAATCGGCTCGTCTGGCGCAAATCACCAACAAGAATAGATGCTGAAAGCTTAAGAGATTCCATGCTGAAGGTATCAGGAAAATTAAACACTGCAATGGGAGGCCCTGGGTTCCGGGACGTTACTTTCAGATCATTGAATGGAACCACCTATTACACACCTTTTGACAAGGAAGATGATTCCCTCAACAGGAGAACCATTTACCGGTTCAGTCCTCGTGGTCAGAGAAGCACTATTCTTGACGCTTTCGATTGCCCTGACCCATCAACTACTGCTCCAAGTCGATCCATTACTACGACCCCAATCCAAGCACTTGCACTATTAAATAATGCGTTCGTGCTTCGGATGGCAGAAGGATTCGCTAAAAGGTTAAGAGAAGAGAATCAGGACAAGATTGAAGAGCAGGTAATTCGATCATATGAATTGGCGTACGGCAGAAAACCTGACCCAGAGGAGATTCGACTCGGCCTTAAACTTTCAGAAGATCACGGATTACAAGCATTGTGCC
>JASLJT010000043.1:0-2743 GCA_030747955.1 Verrucomicrobiales bacterium
GCAGGCGACGCTTCAATCTGCTCTTAATAATTGGGTTGCTGGCCAAGTTGGGGGTTATGACAGACCAGATCCCAATAACCCAAATCTTGTAATTGAACGTACCGTGTCTTATGTGAGGAACAAGTATAATTATGCTGCCAATTATTGGACAGAAGCTCCTGGGGTACCGAGGAGTTCACGCAGTTTAGCCGGAGTTCAAGGGAGGTTGGATTTGATAAAGAATTATCTGGATGAAGACACTTATGATCATTTTATACGTTCATCATCTCAATTTTCTTCCGCTAAAATTCTTAGTGGAGCGATGCGTAAAACGGGTCAATATCTTATGCTCTCTGCGTGGGAAGTTCCCGGCAATAGTAATAAAAATACATATCCTAAAGTTGATTTGTTTCCCTAATTAAATGAAAGAAAAAACAAATATATGTATCAAAAGGAGAGGATTTTCCCTTGTGGAAGTCTTGGCTGCCGTTGCAATAATTGGCATCATTACATTTCTTGCGATTCCTAACATTGTTGCTGTTAAGCAGGACAGTGAAACGAACATGGCCATTTCGAGGGCAGAGGCCCTCAACATTGCGATGGTCAGTTATGTGCAGGCGAACGGGCATGAAAATGCGAGTGACTATTGGGGGCAGCAGGTCAATGCGCAGGGACGATATGCTCTTCTGTCTTCTTACCTTGCTTTTGCACCCTCGAATTTATTCGAATATATGCCTTCCGGATATCAAATAACGTTACCAGGAAATCTCGGGAGTATATCCAAGGTCCAACTCGAAGGCCCCAATGGTGAGATTTATTATTAAATGTGAGGTGTAAGAAGTTTTCGTGATCTGTTAATAAAATGCGCAATAAAAAATACTCCTTTGTCGGCAATCAAATTCGTGCATTCAGTATTGTTGAACTAATTATTGTCGTAGCGATGTTGGGCATTATTACAAGTATCGCAGTTCCTCAACTCGGTGGAGTTCTGAGTAATTCAAAGGAAGTTGTAGTTAAGGACTGCGTTGAGACCCTAAATAAAGCAATAAAAAAGCACAGTCAGCTCAATTATGAAATACAGATAAGTAGAGATGATTCTATGGCTGGTGAAGAGGTTTCTATTATTAGAACGTTGCAATGGAGAGATAATGATTCTCCTGCTCCTGGGGCTCCTTTCTTAAAACCGAACTGGCATCCTGTTGTCAGTTCTACTGTTTCAGATTATCGAATGCAATGGAATGGCAATGAGTTTGTTGCAATATGGCCAGGAGAATCTGGTATTGGAGTGTGGGTGAAGTTTGATGGATCTGATTATGGGCTAAATTACGAGTTCCCAAAAAATTATGTGCCTGTTGGGCGTTGAATTTAATCAATTAAAAAATGAATAATCTTGAAGAGCACGGCTTGAGTTCACGTTATCTGGTTAAAGATCTTGATGGAGATTCATCTAAAGAAGTCCAGAACGATGATGGAGGTCTCAATGGTCAGGGCGAAATGAGTCCTTCATCTTTTAGTTCTGAAGGGCTAGATTTGGATCAAATTGCTAGTCGTTCGGGGCTTCCTCCTGTAGAACTACCTCGGGCATCATGTTCTGCTGATGCGGAAAATTTGCTGAGGAAACTAGGTCGGATGGCTGCCGGTGATGAGCCCTGGATTCCGATAGGGACTTTGGGCCCTTTGCCAATTCTTGGTCATTTTAATCCTGCCTCTGATGATACTTGGGGTATCCCTGACTACTTGTGTGTTAAAGTTGTGATATCTAAATCGAGTTATGCAACGATATTTGAAGATCTTCAGTCGCGGTTAGATTTTAAGCCTTTATCCGCTATTAGCCCTCTCGAAGAACTGATTCCTCCTCCTGCCTCCGCGGAGCCAAATTCAATATTGAATTGGTTTTCTAATAATTACCCTTTGTCTGATTCAGAAAAAGAAAAGTGGCATGCTTTGACTGTTGAGAATGAAGCTATAGAGGTTCAGTGCTCAACTGATTATAAAGGGTTGCCACGCCATTATGGGGTAGCTTTTTTCTACTTATTAAATGGTAAATTATGTTTTAATCCTGATGAGGCTCCGAACCAAACTTCTTTTGCTGAGCAATTATTGGAAAAGCATGTCGTTTACCCTATGCATGAAGGTGACGGTGTTTTATACCTCTTATGCGAAAATGAAAAAGTATACGGGTTTGAAGATGAGTGGTTGTCAGATGGTCATGATGGAGTCGAGATAATACCAATTCTAGCAGATGGGGATTCAATTCGTTCAGCTATAGCAAGAAGCAGGGGCAGGGGAGTTCAAAGACAAGACATTATAGAATCTGGTGATCTTTACTATTCTGAGGATCAGAATCTTCTTGAAATTGATCCAGTGGACATTGCTGACTTGAACCCATCTAACCCGAACACTTCTCCTGAAGATGTACTGAAGTGGATATTGTTTAGAGCAATTTCGAGTCGTGGTTCTGATTTGCATGTGGAAAAATATTTTAATACGGCTCGATTCAGAGCGCGGATCGATGGTTCATTGAAAGTTATTCATTCTTGCTCAGAGGAACAGTTGCCACGGTTCATTGCGTTATTTAAAAATTACTCTAACATGGGGCATCAGCATCAGGATCTCCAAGACGCGAGGTTTGGATTGAAGATTGGACAAAAGCGAATTGATGTTCGTGTATCCGCAGTGCCATGCCGGAAGGAAAATCAGAAACTGACCATGAGGTTTCTGGATAAGCAAGATGGGATCAAGGAGTTAAGTGAATTAAATATGT
>JASLJT010000044.1:0-42726 GCA_030747955.1 Verrucomicrobiales bacterium
CATTAAAATTATGCTTACTTTCTAGCTTAAATGCCATTAATACGTGAATGAGGAAGAATAGTATACACCCCATTCTATATAGGTAAAGTATAGATTAATTGAAAGGGCACTTCTGCCACTTTACATTAATAGACTGAAGCACTATACTCCGCGCCCCATGATTAGTTTCTTTATATGGAGCCTGACAGCTATTTTAGCTATTGTCTGTTTGTTAATGGTTCTCATCGTTTTAATGCAAAGACCAAAACAGGAAGGTCTAGGCGCAGCATTTGGTGGCGGGGTCACTGACCAAATGTGGGGAGCACAAACAACTAACGTACTGCAAAAAGCAACCGTCGCTCTCGCTATTATTTTCTTTGTAATTACTTTGATCCTTGCGGTCCTTGTTGGGAAACAACAAAAACACAGCGAGACAAAACTGAACCCACAAGCCAGCAGTTCAGAATCAAACGGACCAAATAATGTAGCCCAACCAAGCATCATTGACTTAGGGAACCAAGAAAATAAAGAAGAGCCTGCTCCAAAGCCTGTCGAAGAGAACGATACCCCAGCCGAAGAGCCTGCTCCAAAGCCTGCCGAAGAGAACGATGCCCCAGCCGAAGAGCCTGCTCCAAAGCCTGTCGAAGAGAACGAGGCCCCAACCGAAGAGCCTGCTCCAAAGCCTGTCGAAGAGAACGAAGCCCCAGCCGAAGAGCCTGCAAAGGAATCTCCTTAAACTCCTAAAAGGAAAAATTTCCGCAAGGCTATCCAGATCATGGGTAAGCGGCAAAAAAAACTAAGCCACGGACTGGCTTACTTAGCTTATAGGATAGCCGAAGCTGCGCTAACAATACCCCCTATGTGGTTCTGTTATCGAACAGGCCAGCTCATTGGACTCGTTTGTTATTTTGCACTGAAGCGGTACAGAAACCTTGCCGAGCACAATGTCAGTATTGCATTCGCCAATAAAAAATCAGTTCCTGAAATAAAGCAGCTCGTCAGGGAACATTTCATAACTGTTGGAGCTAACTTTGTCTGTAGCGCCAAGTTCGCAACAATTTCTCCCAAAAAAATTAATAATTACATTGAATACGAAGGACTAGAACTGCTCCAAGAAAATGCCGAAAAAAAAATCCCCATCATTTATATCGCCTGCCATATGGGAGCATGGGAATTATTAGCGCAAATTGGGTCACTGGCTCCTAATGTGAAGCAGTCAACGCTCTACCAAGCTCTTTCAAACCCTTACATTGACGCGCACGTTCTCCGGAAAAGAAAACGGACAGGCATTAAAGCCTTTGACCGAAAAGACGGCTTTAATGCACCGATGGCTCATCTCCGATCTGGAGGAAGCCTTGGAATACTCGTAGATCAGAATGCTGGTTACAGAGGAATCTGGTGTCCCTTGTTCGGCAAGCTAGCATCAACATCCAATCTGGCACCTCTCATGGCTGCTCGTTCCGGAGCAACCATGTTTCCTTATTTTGTCATCACACTAGGCCCTTCGAAGTGGAAAGTTATCGTTTCTGAACCGCTCGAAGTGAGTGCAGATGAAACAATCGAAATGACCACAGCAAGAATGAATATGGAAGTTGAAAAGATGGTTAACAGATCACCGAAGGACTGGTTCTGGTTACATAATCGATGGAAGACACCAAAGACCCGTTTCCTCATAGAAAAATACAGAAGAGGGTTTTGCTTACCTCCTAACATTAAAATAGATGAGCTAAACCCATTCAATATTCTCATCATTGCTCCTCGGTCCGAAAATCATGCTAAAATATCAGTGCAAACAATTCGACTCATTGCCGGAGGTCGCCCAGATGCAAAAATTACAGTCTTAGGAAATCATTCTAAGGTTTGGAAAGATGTCACTGAGATTAAAACATTTATTGAGAGACCAGAGCTAGTAAAGGAGCCCAATAACGACTCAATTAGCGATCAAAATTTTGCTGTTGCGATTCTGTTTGATCATTCACTACAAGCAGCAAAAGAAGCTAAGAAGGCAGGAGTCCCACACATTGTAGGATATAGTAATGATGAGAATGCTCAATTCATTGATCACAAAATTATCCAAGAGAATTCTCCCGATGAACCTGCCTATTATAATAAAATTGCAGAGTGCATCGGTTCGAGAGCACCTTGAATCAGGTCCGGATTTTAGTTTCTGTTAAGTTACATGACACTTTTCGGTTGTCGCATTCACTTGATTGCATAGAATGAGAGCGGTTGTCCAGAGACTGTGGACTATCGACTGACGAATCCGCCAGGGCCTGACGGCAGCAACGGCAGTTTGTTCGAGAGTGCCGTAGTTCTCTGGCAGCCACTTTCTAATAATTTATTTTTTCCGGAGGACTGATTCCTCTATATCAAATTTAATTCCCTGAGGACCGGGACCAAATAAGTCTATAATCTCTGGAGCCCTGTTCAAGAGATCCTCCTTAGCTCCCCGAAGCTTTGCAATTGTATCCGATGGATTGATTCGGTTTAATTTATGTTTCGAATAGCCTTGGCCCGGATCTGCAATGTCCGACTCACGCATCTCAAAATGCAAATGAGCAGGATACCGTCCATTGGCATTGCCCACCTCGCCAATTATATCTCCTCGTTGAACTAAAGCGCCACTCACAACAAAAAACTTACCCAAATGAGCATAAACACTCTGAAGCATTCTTCTTGCACGAGACTCGCCCACCACATGCTCTATGATAACAAGATTCCCCCAACTCTCACCGGCATCAGCAGCATAGATCACACGGCCAGCAGCTACTGCAAAAACTTTATCTCCTAGGTCCGTATTCATTCCACCAATTCCATTCAAATCATCTGCTAGATGATTGCTCCCAAATCCGGAGTTAAAATTCATGAATGGTTGGGCATTATAAGTGAGCGCTCCGTTTTCAGAACCTAAGGGACTATCAAATCTTGTAGCTCGCGGAGTCAGTGCAGCGTCGATGGGCCTAACAAAAGAAAAGGCATCATCATAACTGTCCCGAGACTGTTCTGGAACCAAAAATGGGCGCCAATCATCATAATCTCTTAAGATTACCCACTTCTGCTCTAATGGTGTTTTCTTTAGCACCCATAAACAAAACACTATTAAAACAGTAGAAAAGAGGGTAACTGGAATAGCGACTCGAAGATTAAGGCCGTCTAAAAATTTTCGTGGAGGCACATATTTGACGCCTCCCCTTCTGCGGTCGAAAGTTGACACGATATAAGACTGCCTCATGAATCCAGAAGTGCGAGAAAAAATTGATGCCCTGTTCATCAAAAAAGGTTTAAGGATGACAAGACCCAGAGAAATAATCCTCGAAGCTGCTTTTTCAGAAAAGGGATATCATTTCACTGCCGAAGAACTTTTTCAGAAAGCAAAAGAGAAAGATCCTAAAGCATCACTGGCTACACTTTATCGGACAGTGTCTCTACTCGTTGAGGGTGGCTTATTGCAGGAAATTGATCTTGGAAAAGGGGTCGTCTCATATGATCCGAACTTCATAGAGCACCCTCATCACAATCACTTGATATGCGTAGACTGCTCCGAAGTGATCGAGTTTGAAGATCAACACATCAGTGTATTGGAAGACTGTATCACTAAAAGGCTTGGGTTTAGCCCCGCCACCAAAAGCATCCAAATCAAAGCGAAGTGCGATAAACTTCGCAAGTCAGGCTCCTGCGACAAGCTCATCACTAAATGAGCATTAACAGGAACTATAAAGTAATCTACAAAAAGTAACTACTATGTGGAAAGGCCGATTCCAGAAAGAAACGTCGTCATTATTAACCCAATACGGGGAATCAATTTCTTTTGATTGGCGTTTATACAAATATGACATTGCTGGGTCAATTGCGCATGCAGCCGCTCTAGAGAAGGCCGGTATCATTACTCAAGAAGAATGCAATACAATTACCGAAGGGCTAAGAAATATAGGGACTGACATTGAGCAAGGCTCTTTTGAGTTTGATATGGGCCTCGAAGACATTCACATGAATATTGAATCTGCCCTTACAGATAGGATCGGTGATACTGGGGCCAAACTGCACACTGCCAGAAGCCGGAACGATCAGGTCGCTCTTGACGTAAGGCTCTACTGCAGAGATTCACTCAATGACATTCAAGAAAACCTGTGCGATATGCAGCGGGCACTCGTCCAATGCTGCAAAAGGTTCCCCAAATCGGTTATTCCGGGTTATACTCACTTACAGCGGGGACAGCCGGTATTATTTGCTCACCACCTCCTAGCCTATGTGGAAATGTTCGAGAGGGACCAGCAAAGAATAAAAGATTCAATACAAAGAATTAATATAATGCCATTAGGTTCGGGTGCACTGGCAGGTAGCACTATCACACTTGATAGAGAATTCATTGCCAAACAACTCGATTTTACAGAAATCAGTCAGAACAGTATGGACGCAGTCAGTGACCGTGACTTTGTTGCTGAAGTCCTGTTCTGTCTGGCACTGACAGGAACGCACTTATCCAGGCTCAGCGAAGACGTCATCCTTTGGGCAAGTGCAGAGTTTGAGTTCATTTCACTGAGCGACGAACACACGACCGGTTCGAGTCTAATGCCTCAGAAAAAGAATCCTGATATTGCTGAACTGACTAGAGGTAAGACCGGGAGGCTTTATGGAAATCTTATGTCCATTCTTACTCTGATTAAGGGTTTGCCAATGACTTATAACCGTGATCTGCAGGAGGATAAAGAACCTTTATTTGATTCTATAGACACAATCCAAAACGCGCTGGTTATTTTCGCGGAGATGATTGATGGCATGAACATTAATGAAAGCCAGACCCGTGAAGCGTGCTCCGATCCAATGCTTTTCGCGACAGACATCGCTGACTATTTAGTAAAAAAAGGTGTCCCTTTCCGTGAAGCTCATAATATCGTTGGTCAGATCACTGCACATGCAATCGAAAGCAGCACACCTTTCCCGAAGATTGAAATACAAAAATATAAGGAATTCTCAGAGCACTTTGAAGAATCCGTCTTCGATCTCTTTGAAATCGAATCAGCTTTAACTGCACGTGCTGCTACAGGTGCCCCGTCCCCAAAAAACGTTTCCGCACAAGTCAGTAAATGGGAAAATAAGTTAAGCGGAGAATAAACAAGAAAAACCCAAATCCGTAAAGATTTGAGTACTTAGTTTGCATTTCCTCTGGACTGAGGTATCAAAAAAGGCCCACACTAATTGCCAGTAACCCATAGAATTTAAAATGTTTTTCCTCAAGAAACTACTCAGTCTCGGCGGTAACGCCGCAGCGAAAAAGTTTCAGGATAAAGAAAAACCATTCTTGGATCACTTAGAGGATCTTCGTGGAACGATGATCAAAGTGTTCGGGACACTGATCGTATGCACTATCATTGCTTTCTTTTTCTACAAGGACCTGATTGAGGTCATCAAGTATCCTATACTCAAGGCAAATGAGGGAGATGCCAATCTAGAAACAGACCTCAAAGTCTTCAGTCCTGTTGAAGGGTTTATGAGCGTCATTAAGATCTGCCTCTACGCGGCACTGATCGGCTCGTTCCCAATCATTCTTTATTTTATTGGAGAATTCATTATCCCGGGACTGAACAAAAAGGAAAAGAAACTGATTCTACCGGTAGTCATTGCAAGTTTCATACTCTTTAGCATCGGAGTCGTATTCGCTTACTTTGTTGTAATACCAAGAGCATTGGAGTTCTTTGACACCTTTAATACTGGAGTCGCTATCTCAACAGATCTGCGCTTTAAATACACGGTCTCTTTCATCACAATGCTATGCCTTGTATTTGGAATTTGCTTCGAATTGCCCGTCGTCGTTCTGACGCTCGTTAAGTTGGATCTTCTTAATTCCCAGATGATGCGAGCGACCCGTTCTTACGCAATCGTTGCGATGTTTATTCTTGCGGCAGTGATCACGCCGACGCCGGACATATTTACGATGTCCCTGCTCGCTGGACCGATGGTACTTTTATATGAATTTTGTATTTGGATGGCCTGGTACATGGAATGGAAAGAGGCCAAGAAAGAAGCGCTACAAAAAGAAAGAGACCGACAGGCACTCATTGGCGGCAAACAAGATTCATCAGGAGCAGATGCTAAGAACGGGCCTGGAAATCTGAAATCTACGGACACTGGGACCCTTGAATATAATCCTGATAATGAAGTCGTCTATGAGGATCAGAACAGCGATGTCATAGAGGACGACAGTGAGAGCGCCGCATTTGATGAATATCATACAGGGCTCAATGATGAAACCGAACCAATTGACCCAACTAGTGACTCTGTCTGGGGATACAGCGATCAAGCAAAAGGAGGCAGTGTTCCAGAAGAATCAGACACGTACACTGATGATCACCATTACGACCATGACTATCATGATCACGGATATTATGGCGACGGGTACTATAGTGGACCAACAGATGAACTGAAAAAAATCCTACAAGCTGAACTCAGGGAAGATATCAAGCACGACATAATGCACGATATCAAACAAGTATTGAAGGATGAACTGAAGGCTGAAATCCTTGAGGAGCTTGAAAAAGATCCGAAAGACGAAGGATCTGAAGAAGGATAATTATCCTTTTCTTAACTTCCTTTAATTAATTCAATAAAGATTAAGTAAATCATTAAGTACGCCCATGAGAAAAATTCTCTGCGTATTGCAAAGGAAATGCCTATCCTTAAATTTAAATCATCTACTAAGCACTTAGGACTTATAACGTAAACGCTTCTTGTGGCGATTAGCCCTATTGCGTTTACTTCGCTTGTGCTTATTGATTTTGGTCTTCCGTCTTTTTTTGAGTGATCCCATTTGATACTGTTAAACCCCAAGAAAAGGCTCTGGGGGGGGAGCGTCTATAGCATCATTCCAGCATATTTGCCAATCATTTTTATAAACACTAGGTCTTTTCCTCTATTTATCGCTCTTTGTTAAAGTCTCAATAATTAGGTATTATTGATCAAAGAACGAGTTTATTGAGAGGATACTCAATGATTCCCTCTGCTCCCATAGCTTTGAGATCAGGTATCAATTCCCTCACAACAGCCTCATCAAGGACAGTCTCTATCGCTACCCAATCCTCATCAGCTAGCTTTGATACTGTTGGATTACGCAAGGCAGGAAGATTATCAAGTAACTGATCAAGATTAGAACTTAGAATATTCATTTTTAATCCAACAACATCCCTAGCTGCCTGAGCCGCTTTGAGAAGCATCCCAATACGTTCCAACTTTACACGCTTCCATTCATCTTGCATCGATGATTTATTGGCCACAAATTGCGGGAAAGACTCCATTAAAGTATCAACGATCCTAAGCTTATTGGCCCTTAAAGACGAACCTGTCTCCGTAACATCAACTATAGCATCGACGAGTTCAGGGACTTTCACTTCAGTAGCACCCCAACTAAATTCAACTTCAGCATTCACCCCTTTACTCTTAAGAAAATCAGTCGTCAATCCAACGCTCTCGGTAGCAATTCTCTTACCTTCTAAATCTTGGACTGACTGAATAGGTGAATCTTCGGGAACGACCAGAACCCATCGAGTAGGATTCGTAGATGAACGGCTATATGCAAGGTCGCAAATCACCTCAACATCGGCCCGATTCTCTGCAATCCAATCCTTTCCCGTAATTCCACAATCGAGGAATCCATGATCAACGTATCTTCCGATTTCCTGTGCGCGTATGAGCCGCAACTCAAGCTCTTTATCGTCAGAAGTCGGTCTGTATGAGCGGGAAGAAACATAAATGTTCCAACCTGCTTTCTCAAACAAATCAAGGGTCGCATTCTGCAGACTTCCCTTGGGCAATCCTAGTATAAGATTTTGTGATGACATGGTTTAATTTTATTAACCGCTCAATTGCGGGCCGATAGGTTGCCCCCTATGAGCCAAGCTGTCAACGAAGCACAGCATTTGATTCACAAAGAAATTTAACTTAATCGGGCTGAGTGAATGTAAATTCATACTTCTCTGCAGACAAAGAATGTTCCGTTTTCTTGCCATCAGGCCAAAAAATAATTACCGAATCAAAGGATGGATCAATGTAAATGCTATTACCTGACTGAGACAAGTAGCCTCCTCCCTGATAAATTTCCTCGGCCCGCACCCTGCCTTTAGCATCTTTAGATTTGAACAAAATTCTTGATCCGGCCGCCATCGGATTTCCCTTCATTCCTTTAAGGTTCACTTTCTTTGGCCTTGGCCCTTCCGCAGCACTAGTGAAAGCTTGCAATTCAGCATTATTCACAGCAACCACAAAATCAGGGAATCCGTCCCCGTTAAGGTCCGTTCTTGCTAATCCCCTTCCATCAGTAGAAACAATCAAACCGCTCTCGGTAGCGTTCAATGCTCTAAAACTTCCTTTACCATCACCTAACATCAATTGACTCAGACCACCACGATAAGGAGGAGTTTCAAATTGAGTCACTGAAAAGTTTTGAACCGCATAAAGGTCAAGGTTTCCGTCACCATTAACATCACAAAAATCAAGGCCAAAAATGGGTGCGTTTTGAGCCGTACTTGGCAACGCCTTAAAAATAAACGAACCTTTTCCATTATTTATCAGAATACCAGATGACAATTCATTAGCCTCAAAAACGGAAGACTCTTTTAGCCGTGAAGACGTATAAATATCACTCAATGACGAGCTGGCAAATTGATGGAATGTTTTAAACTTCTCTCCTAGTGAAGGAATCGCGGAAGTCGAACAACTTTTACCTCTGATTGGTAATAAGACGCCATTCTCAAACTTGGCCTCGACAATACTTTTGGATCCGTCCCCTTCATAATCACCATAGTAAATGCGAATCGGTTTTTTTACCGATGCATGATACTTTGTGTTCTGGCCGGAATTACCAACTGCATAATCAATGTCACCATCATTATCGATATCGCCGCCAGTGATGCTGTTCCACCACCCGAGAATATTCGCAAGTCCTGACTCCTTAGTAGCTTCAACTAGTTTTCCGGAATCATTTAAAAATACCCTCACCGGTCCCCACTCTGTTGTGACCATGAGATCAACCCATCCATCACCATTAACCTCAGTCCACAGAGCTGAAGTAACCATTCCCACATTTGCGATAGCAGCCACTTGATCATTAGAAGCAGCAGCAAAACGAATGCTCTTTCCTGGAACGGATTCGTTAATTAAAATCCGACTTGTAGAGGGAAGAGGATATTCTCCACTCAACACACGTCCTCCTACAAAAAGATCTAAATCACCATCACGATCAAAATCCGCTCCACAAACAATACTACCATTATCCGTAAATTTCGGCAAAGACCCTTCTGGAGCAGATACAAACTGACCCGATCCATCATTCACATATAGCCTGTCTCGGACGAGTGGATCGCCTTTCTTATATTCATAACTCCCAGAAGATATATATAGGTCTGGATCACCGTCAGAATCAGCATCAAAGAATAAAACTCCCATGTCCTCTGAATCAACGTGCTCCGTGAACGGTTGACCGTTATCCTCAACCTTAAATACTCCCTTACCATCACTTAGAAAAATGGACCCGGATTGACCACGAGCACACCCAATGAAAAAGTCCTCCGTGCCATTACCATCCACATCCGCAAAGGCAATGCCCGGCCCAAGCTGTGACATTTTATGGGGCAACAAGGGTTGATGGATAAAATCTTCATAAACCTTCTCTTTATGAATGATTCCACGTAATCCTGAATGCTTCACAAACATAGGATCCTGTTCTGCACGAGAATGGGGCGGTAGACTTGCATCAGTCTCAGAAATCACAATGTGCCTATCAACGGGTAAATTACTAAATTCCTGCACCCCTCCGTTAGGCCAACGGACCTTCAGACTCTGAATGCTATCAGCCTCACCAAGCCCAAAATGAAGCACATTTTCATTGCTAGAAAGATAGCCTGACAAAGGAACTGATTGTCTCACATGCTTGAGGTCACCGGCAACAATTTCAACAAATGCACCGATACAGCCACGATTAGACTGACTCCCCCTCAAGGTCACTAATACAGAATGGCCTGAATTAGAATCATTCCTGTAAATAGAAACCGGCTCATCCAGATTAACTACTAACAGGTCAAGGTCTCCGTCCTTATCAAAGTCACCATGAGCGGAAGCATAACTCATTCCGACATGATCGAGGCCCCAGTCCTTACTCACATTGGAAAATTGCAAGCCTCCTAAGTTCCGAAACGCAAGGTTCTGTTCAGGTTTAGTCGGAGCATTCTCATAATGGTCCCACTCACTCTTTCCGATCTGATCCTGAGGAGTGAAGGTGATATCAGAATTATTAAAGTCACGCGCCATCCCGTTTGAAACAAACAGATCAACTCGCCCATCATTATCATAGTCGGCCAATTTCGCAGCCCATGACCAGTCCGAATTAGCTACTCCAGACAAACTGGCGTTTTCGGAAAAGAGACCGTTTCCCTGATTAAGATAGAGACAATTACGCATCACTTGACGTGGCTTTGCAGCCTCAATGACCCAACGCATCGCTCCCATTTCTCCCATTGACATTTTTGACTTGTAGTGTGTTGTCGCAGCCATATCCAATGCAACAAAGTCAAGGAGTCCGTCATTATTAATGTCGCCGGCATCGGCTCCCATAGAGAACCATGGAGTATAATTTAATACTTTCGTGATGATGTCAGTGAAGGTTCCATCCCCATTGTTACGAAAGAGGTTGTCTGGATCAGCAAAATCATTAGCAACATAAATGTCCATCAGACCGTCCCCATCATAGTCCCACCAAGTCGCTGAGAGCCCGTGCGCTTCTTTTTGTATCCCAGCACTCTTACTTATGTCCACAAAGGATCCGCCATCATTACGGAATAAAAGGTCCGGCCTTCCAATCTCATCCATGTCATATGATTTCGGTCCCTTCTGCTTGATCCCATAAAATTTCTGAAATTCTGGACTCACAGTCACATCTCCGTTAGGCGCCTTTTGGAATGGAGGTTTGGCTGGACGACCACCTTTCCGATAATAACGATTCGTTAATACATAAAGATCAAGGTCTCCATCCTTATCAAAGTCACAAAATGTCGGCACGAGCGATGCGTCCACAACATCAATTCCCAGACGAGAGGCTGACTCATTGAAATGACCTTTGCCGTCATTAATATATAACGCATTCGCAGAATCGTAATTACAAATATAAAGATCCAAATCTCCGTCATTCTCAATGTCCACAGCCGCGACGCCTGCTCCCCAAGCATCCCCATCTCCGATTCCGGCAGATGAACTCATATCCTCAAATCGAAAATCCTCCCGCTGTAAATAGAGCTTATTCTCTCCTGGGCCACTCACTAGAAAAATATCAAGCCGATTATCTCCGTTAAAATCACCCAATGCCACTCCCCCACAAACAAAGCCGGAATGGTAGAGTCTTTTCAGTGGCTCTGTAATATCGATAGTGTTCTGAAAATTGATACCTGTCGTTTTTGGAGAAAGCCTATTAAAAAGTTGCGCTCCTTGAGCAACTGAGCGCTCCTTGAGCGGAGCAAGAAAGACATTATCATATTGACTCTTTTGCAACCCAATTAACTCTTGCCTCTGACCCTCAGGAACTTCTCCACGTTCACCTGAACCACCACAGCCGCACAGAGCAAAGGCAATTGCTATTATGATTTTGGTCTTAAGTGAACACTTCATCTCTAGAGAGTACTTAAAGTATTAATGGAAGATAAATATGGCAAGTTCAATAAGAACTCATTGAATAAGAATCACTTGCTCTGAATTTTAACCCTCAAAAATTGACTCGTACCGGAATCATTAATTATAGAGATTCTATATGTTTCAGTTACGGACCCATCACCATGGTTAACAATATCGGAGAGGGCCGCTTCTGTTGCTAAATCCCAAGAAACCAGATCAGTAGAATGCTCTATTAAATAATTAAGATCATTTGCTCCTAATCTTTTCCGGAAGCTTAAACCAAAATAATCTTCTCCGTCTTCTTCCAATATTACCGATTTAGTGCCAATGCTGGAATCAGAAATCTTTGGATCACCACCAAAAGCATACTCAAGAAAATTAGTAATTCCATCATTGTCCGGATCCACAAGGTTCCCAGAAAAAGAAAGATCAAGCAATTCATCAGGAGAAAATACAGAACCTTTCCATGAACTGAAAGAGAGACGCAGCTCATCCTTTCCTGGGCTCCCTCCTATTCCTGAACTGATTGCCCAGTTCTCAGCAAGACTATGATCAGGAACCAATTCGGGGCTCAAGAGTATAAGAGAAAATCCTTCACCATCTGCTCCTTGCGGCCAAGGATCCTCATCAAAATATCTAAACTCTTGAATAGCTACACCTGCACCATAAGATAATTTTACATTTTCACCGCCATTCGAAAGGTTATCAGGACCATACTGGCCAGTGACACGAGACACATCACCGTACCTAGACTCAAATGCATTAAGGTTACGGGCAACAACAATATACTCTCCAGGAAGGAGCGAGAGGATAGTCCCATCTACAAAATCAAAATCAATGCCCTTGGTGAATCTTATATCACTAAGATCCAAAGTCCTATCACCAACATTCTTAAGTTCAATAAACTCAAAATCACTAGTACTAAAACCAGCCAATTCCTCAGCACTGCTAACCCTTAAAGGGTTGTACATGAATTCACTAATAATGAGGCTCTCTTTATAAATCGAAATGTCCGGACTGCCAGCAACGAACTGAAGCGGCTCTGACCAATGGCTCCACTGCCCCGAATTTGAAAGGTGCCTAACCCTGGCCCGATACGTATGCCCGACACGCACGGCAAGAGGAGGAATCGAAATCCGACGTCCGAAAGATGCCAACTCTCCCGACTCCCAAACAGAATCGATCTCATAGACCCAGGGACTTTCCGGATCAAAAATAACAGAATCTGGATCAGTTACCTCTGCCAATCGCCATTCCATACCCGCAAATGAACTTCCACGGCCTGAAAAGTTAGAGCTTTCAAAACGAAGATCATTGGTCGAAAAGTCAGGATCACCGGCAGAGGAAATAGTTGGCTTATTAGGGACTATGGAACTGGTATCAGCCTTTTCATTAATGAGCCGTCCTGCTCCATAACCTCCCGGAGAAACAAAATTTTTCATGTATTCAACGAGACCTTCCCAGTTCCTCTTAGATGATGGAAGCTTTGGATTATTCCTATACCATATTCCTTTTTTAGATTTGCGAGGGTGATAATCCCACATGGCCTGATTCGCTTCAACGATCCTAGTGATCCCATCACCGTCTAGAAATCTCTTCATCTCTTCAACGACCTTTGCACCTTCTCCTGAACTGCAAAGTAAATCCCAAACTTCACGAGAGCGATTCTCAAATTCGGTCTCAGCATCATCATACCTGAAAACATTTTGCCAGTTCTCCCAAACATTCTCTGAACGAATGTGGAACTTACTCTCCCATGTCAGGTCAAGATCCCAAGGTAACATTTCCCACTTATCAGAATTAGGGTCACCCGGGATAATAGGTCTATGATAATAAAGGCAATTCCACTCACTCCTAAGATCAGTGTTATTGATAAGAGTCGTTCCTATCTTGTAATTATAATAACTTGGTAAGTTTGTGTTCTCTTCCCACCAACTCAAATTATTCGCTCTATTCTTAGCACTAATGAAAGAACTAACATCCGAGTTGCTTGAAACCTGATCCGGTCCCTGGTTCCTCTTGGTAGCACCACCATTCATTTTATAGAGGTTTCCATCAGGCAATCCCATTTCATCAAGAAAACGCCCGTCCGGTTCTTCGAGAGCCAAATAAAGACCCCAAAAATCACCGTCGTACTGATTGTTCGGATTCGATTCCTGAGCATCATCGACGATCCTCAAATGAAAGAGAGTCGTATTACATGATGCGAGGCCACATAATCGGTAAAATTTATAGCTCGCAAACTCATTGAGAATCATGCCGCCGGTCGATGCGTTACTACCCCACCAAGGACAGGTGCCAGTTTGCAATGCAAATTTATCCCATTTGCGATCATATTTTCTTCCATAATTATCACGTGCCTGAAACCTGTGACTCCGATTGAAGTTCCATTTAATCTTATTCTTACCCGTGACTCTGGTAGATGCCTGACCCTTGAGCCTAAACTTAATATGGTCATAGACTTCGCCATCATATACTACCGTGGCATAATACTTATAGGATCTTGCAGAACCTGATGAATCATTGTACATGCAACCCAGAACGTCAGACTCTTTAACGATCATATGATAGACTGGAACCTTCGTTAAAGTTTCCGACGAATAGGTAATGACCGATGTAGAACCTGGTCTCAGAGCCCCCTTCCAATCAGGAACACCATTATAGCAATAATAAGCAAAATTAGGCTGAGGATCATCAGAATATGGAACTGTCAAAGCATTATCCAATGCGTCTGAAATTCTAATCCGGTACCGAATCAATCTCCTGTTTCTCTGAACGCTTCCTGGGACCTGAACTGACCAAACATTATCTTCTGCAAATTCGTCACCCGCATTACCCGAATCATTCATAGGAATATCGATCCATTTCGAATCATAAAGCGAATCTGATAAACGGATGTAGCTTCCAGGCTCAACGATCTGATATTGGAGAGTCGCAGAACTGACAGTGTCGGCATCAGTAATGAGTGCAGTTATAGTGACCAGATCACCTTCGGCTGGTTGCTTGGGCAAGTGCTCTAACTTCCGAATCTGAGGAGGAGAATTAACAGAAAATACGGTATTTGGAAATCCAGGGCTTGGCCCTTCTCCGGCCGAAGTATTAACTTGAAGAATCGCATCAAAGAAAGCATCAGAGCTTCCGTTCAGAGAACCGTTCAGCAGTTGTACACATAAGACATTCTCTCCTTCAACTAAAAGACCTCCAAAGTTGGCAACTGGGTACTCTTCAAAATTTTTATTTTCACCTGAGCTGTTCGCTGTCGCATCATGGCCCAACTCTGGTCCAGAAACATTAGTCGAAGCAATGTGCTTACCATTTATCCATGCATTAAAACCATCATCAATCTGAGCACTCAGTAGAAGAGATCCAATCTGAGCGGGATTAGCAATATTAAATGACTTACGAAAATAAACGGTCGAATAATTTCCTCTCATATCAGAAAGGTTAGTATTTAAAAATCCTTCCCCAAATCCAATGGATGCTTCGCCTTCTGGCCAGTCAGAATCATCAAAATTGATCTGACGCCAGGCACCGTTCGTGGCCGAAGGCTCAGTAACTCCTTTAAAAAGTTTCCAACTTGATCCACCGGAAATGAGAGTTGATCCATCACCTCCAGCAGTTCCTACTGATGATCGCCAATTGCCTCCGAGGTCATTCTCTAGTCCAGGATTAATTAACTCAATGGAATATCCAGGGCTCGAACCAACTACTGGCCAAGGGAACCCAGCCTGATAGTCCACCTCATCCACTATTCTATCAGTTAAATCACGCAAACGAACATTTTCCCCTTCATTAGATAAGCTACCATTCCATGGACCAAGAGAATTCACGCCCCACTCGGAAAGTATTGTCTGCGGATCTTCAGCAACTACAAGATATCCTCCGGCTTGAATATTCGTATCATTAGGAAAAGTATAATTCACCGCCGATGAGAGTCGCCAACCTGACAGGTCAATAGCAGAATCTGTAGGATTGTATAATTCAATGAATTCTGCACGGACCGTCTTGTCTGGAACATCATAATGGATTTCATTAATCACGATTTCTGAAACGTTCGAGTCAGTAGTTTCAAACTGTTCAGTCTTAGAAGACCATACTGCACCACCAGCGTTACTAGCAAAGGCACGATAATAATATTCTGTCAGTGGATCCAAACCACTCACGAAGAAAGAAAAGTCTCCGTCCCTATTACCTATATCGACAGAACGGGCCCAGGCTAATGGATCTGTTCCGCCATCAGTGGGTCCAAAATAAAATGTGATTGATGGGTCACTTCCTCCTGAATCTGTGACCGTTCCTCGGAGATTGGCCGTGCTACCAGAAATATTACTTGCGGTTCGATTAGACAGTACTGGTGGTGATATCTTATCGGTAAGGAAGGAACCTGAAGATTCTGACCAGCCCGATCCTCCTGAATTCTGTGCGAATGCCCTGAAGAAGTACTGAGTGTTCTGTAGGAGACCAGAAACAGAAACCTCAGCTGCATTTGACTGAGAACCAAGATTCTTGGACAATTCCCAACCAGCTGGAACTTTTCCGCCATCTGAACGTCCATAATAAATAATGACCTCCGGGTCCTCCCCCCCAGTGACTGTGACCTGACTCCCTAATGTGACTGATGTGGCATCGATACCAGACACTGCGAGATTAACGATTGAGGGAGGAGCTACTATCGTTTTAAAAGACAACGAATCAGGAGACCAGGACTCACCAGCAGAATTGGATGCTAATGCACGAAAAAAATATTCGGTCCCAGGTTCCAGACTATTAAGCTGAGCCGAAAAGGAAGCACTGTATTTGCCTGGCAAGGTAACACTCTTTGCCCAGCCCTGCTTATCAGTCCCAGCATCAGATTCACCATAATAAAACGTAATTGCCGGTTCATCATTTCCAATACTGATGACTTGACCTCTAATCCTTGCCGAATCAGAACGGATCAGTGTTGCTGATTGTAACTCAACAGAAGCCAAGCCAGGATCTTCGATCCCAACTATCTGAATGCCGTGAAATCCAGAATTTGAACTTCCACGAATTAGGTTCAGTGTCTGGGAATCTCCCGTCAAACCTTCGAAGAGTGCGTAGTTAGAACGTGGGTTCCCGTTCCCGGTATCCGTTGTTCTTTCATATTGCGCCGGGAAATTACCTCCTCGTTGAGAAAATGTTCGAAACGAATAAGTCTCCCCGCCCTCAAGCTCTATTTTTCCTGTCCGGTCATTCCCATCACTCCCGAAATAAACGTAAAGATCATAGGAACCCGTGAAGGTATTATTGATGTCATTTATATTAATCTGAGCAGATCCTCCGCCTCCGATCGCATCAATGTATCCGTTCATGAGTTGATTATCACCATTACTTACACCATTGTTCGTGTTCCAAGTTCCGTTCGAGCTCCAATCAACTTTGACTCCTCTATTACTTATGGAACCATTCGCGCCGGTCTGAGCATCGGCGCCTCCATCAGTACTGACCCAGCCAGAGGATGGGACAATACCAGCCACTGTCGTTTCATCCATGGCACTATTATCGCGGTCACTATTAAAACTGAAACCTATCGAATCAGCAATTGCCGGTAAGGCAGTAAGAACAAAGAGAAATAAGATTAGGAAAGGTTGCTTAATTTTCATTGGGGGAGTCTTTAGAGGCATTCTTCCCCAGTCCTATGGAAACCTTTAATCTGCAGTAGGCTTTGGGGGATCCTGCACACCAATAAGTTACACCTAAATTGACGAATTGCGAGAGACTAAAAAAAGAACAGCCCCTCACTCATTAGAGAGAAGAGCTGTTCTGAAAGTCCTTAGCCTTTTGCTCCGAAATTTTAATTCTACTCGTCGTCAGTCTCCTGAGCACGGAAAAATAGCTCCCTCGCCTCAGGCATTGGGTTTTCAAAAGGACCATAAGTTGTCGTATCGCCGTCTGAAATAATGCTATCATCAAGGTCAAAGTCCCAGCTCTTGAGATCCTCAGAAACAAACAATGCATAGGTTTGATTTGGCTTAGAATTCCAAGTCAGAGTAAATTCATCGCTCTGAGCATTGTACAGGATCTCTGTCATCTCGAAAGGAGTTCCAGGTCCGAGACGAACGATTTGTATCGCATGAATTCCAGAGTTACTGGAACCACGATTGATCTGCACAGAAAAATCTGAAGAGCTTTGATCCCTGAAAACACAATAATTTGATGGTGGGTTCGTGCCGTCCTCGTCCTCAGTAAGAACGTAATCAAATTCTGGGTCAAATGCGCCTTTGTTAGAATCAGTGTTATAAGAGAATGTCTGTCCAGCAGTCGTGCTCTCGACCTCACCGGTCCTGCCATTTCCATCACTTCCAAAATAAACATAAACGTCATAGGAAGAAAATGAGATGCCCTTAAAATCGACAGTAGCAAAGCCTCCTCCGCCAATATTATCAATGTAACCATTAATGAGTTTAGCGTCTGGACTATCAAAACCGTTCGTCGTGTTCCAGGTTCCGTTAGATGCCCAGTCCACAGTGACTCCAGAGTCACCCCCACTATCATCGACCAAAACACCAGAGACAGGACTAATGATATCAGCCTGAGAACCACTGGCACCTGCCTGCGCACCAACACCACCATCACTATTATTCCAGTTCAACTGGGCCACCTCAGGTAATCCGGCAATCTCGTCAGCTCCCAGTTCAGCATCTGTTCCACGATCACTGTTGAAATTAATTCCAATCTTGGTTCCGCCACCAGCTCCTGACTCGTCATCACCCGGATCCAATGGATCAAGACCAAGGGCAATCTCAACAGAATCTGATGTGCCTCCACCGTCCGTATCCTCTTTGGTTGGATCAGTCTCAACCTCTTCAGCATCGGTAAGCTTGTCACCATCAGTGTCCGCCTTATTGGGATCGGTAACGTAAGGGTTAGGCTCAACTTCAGATCCATCATTTAAAGTGTCACCATCAGTGTCCGCCTTATTGGGGTCGGATCCAGTGTCAGTCACACTGACAAATGTTCCGGTATTTGTTTCTGCACTATCATCTAGACCATCATTATCAGAATCAGCATCCTGTGGACTTGTACGAGCAACAAATTCCTCCAAATTAGTAAGACCGTCCTGATCCGGATCACCTTCAGGTCCATTGTTAGGATCGACGTCTCCATTATCCTCAGGATCAAGATCGTTGTTTTCCTCCCACTCGTCAGGGAGCCCATCCTCATCAGAATCCTCTCGTGGACCTCCAGGAGAAAGCACGCCACTGGCAATATTAGCGATCGCTTCATCAGTCAAAGCAATATCCCAAACCGCAACATCATCAATGGAGCCATTGAACCAGTTTCCAGATCCGTCATAAACACCTCCTCCACCAATATTGAAATTGAATGCAGAAGTTGGAAGAGGAACCGGAGATCCTCCAGTACCTAATAATTCTCCATCAATGTAAATTAATTGGCCCTCAGCAGTTCCCTTCACTGCGATATGCCTCCAACCATCACTCGTTGGCCCAAAACTCACATTAACTGCACCGGCAGTGACAGTCCACAACTGCATCTGACTTGCATTGATCATACCAAATTCGACCAAATCATTTTGCCCGAACAAACCCGTACGATTTCCCTGAGAAGCAGTGAAATTGACCCAGCCTGTCATCGTAAATTCAGTCTTCTCATTTAGTAGTGGAGCCTCACTTGAAACATAATCATCCATGCCATCGAATTGAATCGCGAAATCACTGGCAGACCCGGAATGTCCAGTCACATATTCTGGGTCACCATAAACGATTCCATTATAATCACCTCTGAGATCAGCCGTCTCATTTGCGCCCTGATCATCAAAAGTCCAATAAGCGAGCGGAGGTTCGATGTCAGGAACATCAGGGAAGCTATCCCCATCTAAGGGATCAGTGCCTGCCTCGACCTCGTCCGCATCAGAAAAATTATCACCATCAGTATCCTCATTAAGTGGATTAGTTCCAAGCTCGACTTCTGCACCGTCAAGTAATCCATCTGTATCGGAATCTTCCAATTTGGGGTCCGTTCCTGTATTTGTGGCACTGACAAAGACACCCGTATTAGTCTCCACGTTATCATTCAAATCATCATTGTCAGTATCGACATCTTGAGGATCTGTTCCATTCTCATATTCATCAATATTTGTGACACCGTCTTGATCAGGATCTCCCTCAGCACCATTATTTACATCTCCCTCTCCATTATCCTCCGGATCCAAATCATTATTAATCTCCCAGCTATCAGGTAACCCATCCTCATCATCGTCGAAAACTTGTACCGACACAATCTGGATAGCATGAACGCCTGAGTTATTACTTCCGCGGATGATCTGAATGGTTTGAGAATCACCAGTGAGCCCCTCAAAGACGGCATAATTGGCTTCGGGATTCCCGTCGCCAGTATCCTCAGTCCTCATATAGTTAGTGGGAAATCCTCCACCTTGCTGAGAAAAAGTAGTATAGGAATACGTTTCCCCGTCCTGCAGTGAAACTTTTCCTGTCCTGCCGTTCCCGTCACTACCAAAATAAACGTAAATATCGTAACCCCCACCAAAGGTAAAAGCATCAATACTACTGATATTCACATCAGCATATCCCCCAGCACCAACTGCATCAATGTAACCGTTCATGATTTGATTATCTCCGTTACTGACACCATTGTTGGTGTTCCAGGTTCCATTACAGCTCCACTCAACCGTGACCCCGCTATTATCGATGGAGCCATTCGCACCTCCTTGAGCATCCGCACCTCCATCAGTGCTAACCCAGCCAGGCGAAGGAACAACACCAGCCACTGTCGTCTCGTCCATGGCAGTATTATCGCGGTCACTATTAAAACTAAAGCCAATCGAATCCTGAGCAAAGATATACACAGAAGAGGCTAATAAGACAAAAATTGTGGAAGTAAGGGCTTTCATAGTAGCTATTTTGACTATTATTTTCTCATATTGCCCCTTAATCGACAAGCATTTAGCGATGAAATTCTTGCCCCTTGCACGATTCAAACTGCGCCATAAATTATCTACCCGTGAAAATGAAAGAAATTTTAGCAGAAGCTGCAAATAACGCCCGTGGACTAGCCATTGACGCTATTCATAAATGCTCATCCGGCCATCTGGGTCTTCCGCTTGGTGCGGCAGAGATTGGAGCTGTCTTATATGGTCAATCCCTTCAGTATAATCCCGCTGATCCAAAATGGATTAATAGGGACAGGTTCATCCTATCTGCTGGACACGGTTCTATGTTCCTTTACAGCTGGCTGCACTTGTCGGGGCATGATCTTCCACTGGAAGAGGTAATCAATTTCCGCCAACTCGGAAGCAAGACTCCGGGACACCCAGAATTTGGCGAAACTCCTGGAGTCGAGGCCACGACAGGGCCCCTAGGACAAGGAATAGGCAACGCGGTCGGTTATGCAGTGTCAGGAAAAATGGCCGCGTCGCGATTCAATACAGAAAGTCACACAATCATTGACCATCATATTTTTGCTCTTGCCGGTGACGGTTGTCTCCAGGAAGGAGTCGCTGCCGAGGCAGCAGCATTTGCTGGCCACTTCAACCTCGACAACCTCATATTACTTTATGATTCCAATGACGTAACGCTAGATGCGATGGCCGTTAAAACCCAGACCGAAGAGACCGGTGCTCGGTTCGAAGCGATGGGTTGGGACACAAACACGATTGATGGCCATGATTTGAACGCAATTAATGATGCAATAGCAAAAGCCAAGTCCGATGACAATGGGAAGCCTAAATTGATCATCTGCAAAACAGAAATTGGAAGAGGAATCCCCGAAGTGGCAGGGACAGCCGCAGGTCACGGAGAAGGCGGTGCAAAATTCGCGGAATCAGCAAGGTCAGGACTCGGACTCCCTGAAGAAACTTTTCATGTGTCAGAGAGTGTCAGATCCTACTTTACTGAACATGCCAAAGGTCTTGCTGAAAAATACGATGAATGGAACATAAAATTTAATGAGTGGAGCTCAGTAAACCCCGAAAAGGCTCAATTACTTTCGGATGGGATCAGCGGTAAAGTCCCTGAAAATCTGATGGATCTGGTTCCGGCCTTTGAACCTGGAACTAAGCTCGCCACTAGGGCAGCTGGGGGTGAAGTCCTTCAGCCAATCGCTGAAGCCATGCCCATGCTGGTATCGGGAAGCGCTGACCTTTACGGTTCAACAAAAAATTACATCAAGTCAGCTACTGACTTTGAACCACAAAATGATAGCCCTGAAGGTCGTAATATATGGTTTGGAATCAGGGAGCACGGGATGGGCTCAATCATGAACGGAATTGCCTATGATGGTATCTTCCGTGCGAGCGGGGCCACTTTTGCCGTTTTTGCTGACTATATGAGACCCTCGATCAGGCTCGCAGCACTTGCTCACCTGCCAACCATTTATATCTTCACTCATGATTCTGTTGGGGTCGGCGAAGATGGTCCAACTCATCAGCCAGTCGAAACTGTGTCCGGGCTCAGGGTCATCCCTGGTCTCGATGTGATTAGACCAGCCGATACCGAAGAAACGGCAGCTGCATTCGTCGGCGCTCTACAACGAGGTGACGGACCCACTGCTCTAATGCTGACGAGACAGGGAATACCTAACATGGATGAAATTAGCGCTGAAAAGCGCCGATCTGGAACACTCAGAGGAGGCTACATCGCAAAGAAAGAAGAAGGAGATTTAACCACAATACTACTGGCAAGTGGTAGTGAGGTTCAACATGCCATGATCGCCGCTGAAAAAATTGGTGACGGAGTCAGAGTCGTATCGATGCCATGCTTCGAACGGTTTGACAGAGAGCCTAAAGAATATCGCGAAGAGATTCTCCCAAGTTCATGCACAAAAAGAATCGCCATCGAGGCTGGGGTCAGTGGACTGTGGTGGAAATATGTTGGGGATGAAGGAAAAGTCATCGGCATTGATCGTTTCGGCATCAGTGCACCTGGGGGAACTGTCATGACTGAACTCTCAATGACACCCGAAGCTCTAATCGAAGCGGCTCAGTAAGAACTTACTTCTGCCTAGGTCCTAGGAGCCCCATTGATCCGAGCCAGTCCGCACAACGGTCAGGCCAGGTATGTACCGGGTTATTCGATTTCCTCATACCATATCCATGCCCACCCTTCGAATAGATGTGCAATTCACCAACGACTCCATTCTTCTTGAGAGCAGCATAAAGGAGCGCTGAATAATAGGCCCGGTCCGAGTCGTCATGCGTAATTGCAATGAAGGTTGGTGGAGTACTCTTGTTTATATCAACAAGATCTGATAACTGATCCTTGTTCTTCTTGTTACCCAGATATGCCGGATAAATTGGTATCAGAAAATCAGGCCGAGAGCTTAGGTCATCAGCATCATCGATCTTCTCATAGGTCTTATCCTTATAATGGGTCCCGCTCATGACGGCAAGATGGCCTCCTGCAGAAAATCCGAGAACACCTATCCTGTTCGGATCAATGCCCCAGACCTTAGACTTTGAGCGCACGATTCGAATGGCTCTTTGAGCATCCTGAAGCGGTAATGCGTGCGGCTTTTCAGGATCACGACGAGGGACACGGTACTTAAGTATGAAGGCGGAAACGCCTAAAGAATTCAACCATTCTGCGATCTCAGTCCCTTCATGAGTCCATGCCAAAATATTATAACCTCCGCCCGGAAAAATAATTACGGAAGCCCCATTGGACTTGTCCTTTGGAGCCTTATAAACGGTAATGGAAGGATCGTCGACGTACGCGATCCTCATTTTTCCAACCTTATCGACTGTAGTAGGCTTCTTTCTTTTTTCGATTCCTTCCGGCTCATCAGGAACAGAACCGGATGGCCAAAGACTAATCTCTTCGTGTTGATCCACAGCTAATGATGCGATGGAAAGAGAAAAAAGAATAACCAGTGAATAAAATAAACGAATAGTTGATGGCATCATAAATAAAACAATTGGCCTCAGTAAAACTGAGGAGAATTTAATCAACTTTGGGAGACTCTATCTTTAATTGCTTGGCACAAAACTCTATCTGCATGCTCAACCATGATCCCTCTCCCTCCGGAACAGGCAATGCATTCCTTCCTCCTCCAACCGCAACGCAAGGAATCTTAAGCTCATTGGCTCTGTCCCGAATCATCAGAGCATTGATCGGGTGATGGATTTTGTCTGTCTTGGGAGCGTTCGAATAAATGAATAATGGAGCCTCCCCCTTATCCATGTACTTCATAACCAATGAATCGGTCCCTAAAGGTTGCACGTGCCCAATGGCAACTTGCGCCCTAGAGCTGAGCCTAGAAACAGGATCCTTGGAATCTGCTACCGCAAGATCATCACTATAGGCAAGCCATTGACTGATGAGGGCTCCGGCAGAAGCGCCTCCAACACAGATTTTTCCAGGATCAATGTTCCATTCCTTAGCATTGGAGCGAATGAACTGAATGGCACGACCGCAATGACGCATGATCTTAAGATATTCGTTCCTAGAACTCTGATGCTCCGGCTCATCTTTGGAGATGTAATTATTCTCAACGTACTCATCGATCATGCCATTTCTTAGAACATCATTCTTGCGATCAATGAAAGGGTAATTACAACTCACCACAGCATATCCGTTTTCAAGATAGGTCCTGATCATTTTACCTCCATTTTTCCTGACACTCTTCTTGTCACCTCCACTAAAACCTCCACCATGAAACCATACATAAACTGGAACAGGATCACTTGAAGCCTTGGCCGGATAATAATCCAACACATTGCGCTTATGCTTATCAGAGTAACGGATATCCAGCTCTTTCTTGAACCCATCGTCCTTGTCCTCGTCCTTGTCCTCGTCCTTGTTTTGACTCCTTGCCTTCCTCATCTCCTTCAGATGAGTCATAAGCTCACTATATGTTAAGACCCCGTCATTATTGGCATCTGACTGAGGAAATCTTTTAAAATAGGCTCTGATCCTCTCCTCGTTCTCAGAGCTCGGTTCAGCTCCGCACAAGAGACTAGATGCACTTAAAATAAAAAAAATAACTATGGTAAGGGATTTTAAAGGCATAAAAAAAACTTAACTTCATTCTTATCATTGTGCGAGAACCCTTTTGTTTAATAATTTTCATTCTTCAAAATTGCTTTGGAATAAGACCTCAATAAGCTAATTGTTTATATAGTAGATGAAGAATAAATCAGGGGAATATGAAAAGAGTCCAATAAAGGCTCGATGGCTCTGGCTGATCATCCCTCTCTTCATCGGTGGTTGTTATGCTCAGAAAAAAGGGTATCAAAAAGTTCGTGACATGCGACAGCTTGAAAGGATACCGCAAACGGATGTTCTTTCACTCATTGAGGGTGAGACCAGCATACGGGGCAAAGCAGTCAGTTCGAGTAATACATTTAAGGCCAATAGCGATAAACCTAAATCTACAGTTAAAGACAATAGCGAAGAACCCAAATCTAGAACCATTGGTCCGAAAAAGAATGACCCTCGAAGTGAAAAAAAATCTAGATCTGAAGAAAATAGGCGGCGCAGCGATTCAACGTTCGGTAATGACCGAAGAAGCTCAACTTATGTCAGCGGAAAATACAGCGGCACGAAATGTTTCTACTGCTACTATGAAAAGGAAAAACGCTCAGAGGACTCGGATGGGAACGAGAGTTGGTCAACAGTAGAATCAGGAACCCGGCACGTACGATTCTTCAGAATCAAAGACAAGACTGGAGACGTGCTCGTCTCGCTCGATTCGCTAATAAAAGAGGCAAGGGAAAGTCCCAGCTTGGGAACAGACTATCGTCGGCGCAGTGGAGATTATCGTTGGACGGAAAGAAGAATAGACATTGGAGAGGAAATTTTCGTCTTTGCAATGGCCGTAATCAAGAGAGGTGATTACGAGCTCAACTTTTCCGAAAAAGGATCCTATTCTCCGATCCTCAGTGACGGTAACGCCGTATCGTCCCGGACCAAGCAAGGAGGCATTGGGGTCCTACTCACTTTCACTAGCCTAGCATGCCTTTCTTTGGGGGTCCTTTTCTTATGTTTCATGGTCAAAATTCACCGGATCCTGGTATTTCTGTCTATACTATCAGCCCTGAATGTACTGATCCTCACTGTGATGGGAATCAACATGATGTCCGCTGACATTAAGGACGGCGATGAACGACTTAAGCGTCATGAAGCCAATGCCAAATTGGCAATTCTTAAAATACTTGGGCAACCTTTTGAATGGGAATCGGTCCCTCAATTAACAGAGGCCATCAAAGATGAGAGGCCCAAAGCCCGCGCCATTGGAATAAGGAATGACTACGCTGCGGCCATTGAAAGGAACAACGCCATCCTCAAACGGTTCCCGGAAAGGCATCTTTCAAAGTTCTGGAAAATATATGAACGAGAATCTATTTTTGGACCCGAGGAAGAGCGCCCGAATGACTCAGAAATCATCAAAAGCCCCATGCCTAAATGGTTGTCATGGGGCGGTGGATTACTTGCCTTGGCCGGGGGAATATTCGGTACATTGTTCGGCTTCAGAAGAATCAAAACCAAGAGATACATTGAAAATGTTCCCACGTCACTTTCGACAGGACTGGCCTTCGGTCCTTCAGAAATTAAAGGAACTACTGTCCTGTATGAAGGTAATGAGCACCGAGTCATTGGTCCACTGACCCAGAAAAAGTGCCTCTATTACCGGTACATGATCACTGAAACACGCGGCTCAGGTAAGAAAAAGAAAACGGTCACCATTGAGGACCGTACAGAGATGGTTCCTTTCCTCTGCAAGGATGAGGAAGGATACACGAGAGTCGTTCCGTTCGGTGCTGAATTCATATGTGAGCAAAAAGAAAGCAGAAGCTCAGGACGCCGAACCTATTATGAATGGCACATTGCTGAAAATCAGGAAATTTATCTCCTCGGATCGGCCGTGATCGAACCGATCGTAGGAGAGACCCTCCAGATGGCAGACGGTGACGATGATGATTTTCCTTTCCTCATCTCAGATAGGACCGAGAACGAGACCATGCTTAAGATCAGTCGAGCCGGCCTGTTCCGAATCAGTTGCGGTTTCATCGGCATAGTGACACTGGTTCTCCTCTATTTTGCCGGGACCGGTTCCTATTCGCCGAGCGATTTTATCTTATCGTCCCTGACCGCTCCGGCCTTCCTCATTGCCAGTACATTCATTCTCATGTTCAATGATCTGATATTCTTAAGGAATAGGGTCAAAAGAGCTCATTCTAACATCGAAGTTTCCCTACAGAAACGCTCAGAATTAATCCCTAATATCGAGTCTGCAGCAAAATCATACCTCGAACACGAGAAGGAAGTTCACAGGCAAATTAGCGAATTAAGAACATCGATCAGTCAGAAAAAAAAGTTCTCCACGGAGGAAATTGACACAATCATGCAAACCGAAAACCAATTAACAGAACGAATGTTTGCCTTGGCAGAAAAGTATCCGGAACTCAAAGGACAAGAAATGCTCGGTAAACTGATGGAAGAACTGCGACGCGTTGAGAATGAAGTGGCTTTAATGCGTCAGGGTTACAATGACAGTGTCGAACTATACAAGACAACCTCTCAAAGAATCCCTGAAGTCTTTTTGGCAAAATCGTTCGGATTCAAGGACTCAAACTTTCTCAGGACAGAGCTTTCGGTCCGTAAGAAGCCTGAAATTAGCTTCGATTAAAAGTCCAAATAATCATTTCCAGGTGAAGCTCATCTTTGAGTAATAGGTCGTGTCCAACTTCTCAGAAACTGCAGGCTCGGTCTCATATTCATTCTTAATGCCAAGTTTCAAGCTCCAATGATCACCATTTCCGATCGGAAAAACGAGCGTACTATCATGAACAAATCGGTTATTACCTGAACCCCCGATCCCAGGAACGTAACTCAACTGATTAGCGATCGATACTATGTCGTTGAATTTGTAATTATGGGTCAGGCCCAGATCCAGAGTCAGAGATGACTCATCATCCTTTAAGGTTTCATAGTCAGTGAATCGGTATCCGAGACCTGATCTGGCGACCAACGTTTGCTTGTCCTTGTTAAGTAATCTATAAGAAGCACCGGCACCGGTAGTCGAACGTAAATTCACGGAAGTAATGTCATCACTTTCAAGCTCGGACCTCAGGTACCAACCAAGTGAATCCTTAAAAAAATATTCATAAGAAGCTCCACCAGCTATTCGATCTGCAGTCTTCTCAGTGTTCTTTTCCCTGTCCTCATATTCAGCAGTAAATTTCAGTTCATCTTTTGGACCTTTCCTTGCAACCAAAGCATTAGCTCCGATGCTCATTTCCTCGGTATTTCCCTGCTTTCCCAGCAGATCAAATCCTGCAGAGAAGATCCAATCCTTTTTAGGATTCTTGCCAGGATCAGGTTTTAGGCTGAGGATCTGAGTCAAACTCACGAGCGAGTTTGGATTCTCCTCTCCTATTCTCAACTTATCACCTTTAGACTTCACTGATCCTGTGACTGTCTTTCCTCCCTTAAGGTTCGCTAATACCGGATCCTCTGTCTCAAATGAAAGGACCTCACTCTGCTTTACCTTGATCGTTCCTGCGTATGTTGTCTTAAGACTAATTGTACCATCCTCGACCTTGATAATCTTTCCGGAGAGTCGAGAACCATCCGAAATCTTTAGTACATCGGCAATGACTGAGGGTGATAATACAAGGGCAGAAAAAATCAGAAGAGAGAATTGTCTCATGATAAGGGGGAAGGTTATTTTTGTTGAGAGATATTATTTGAAAGAGGAGGAGCATAAAAAACCTCTCCTAACAACAAAAGTAAAGTGAATCTCTTTAAAAACCTTATCTGGAATTTTCTTTCAGAAAGGGTCTCGGAACTAGATTAAGAGATTTATATGTATTTGAATCTTCAACAATTTCAATGGTCTGGTCACATTGAATTTCTGTGAATTTCTGAGTGTTGCCCGTCAGGGGCCAGAAGATTTCAAGACTTTGTATCTTTCCAGCACTGCCCGTTCCTATGGTCTGTCGAAGCGGATTCGCACCGAAACTACCGCCAGAACAAACGTGCCTATAAACTGAACGCATCCTTCCAGCCTCATTGAAGTCAGCTCTGATCCTTACACCGATAGCTGAGCGGTTCGTTTTCTTACCGACGAGTTTGACAGTAATTGAATGATTCTTAAATCCAGGATTCTCAAAAAGTGCGTCACTAAAAGCATCACCAGGGTACGCGCCTCCGAGTTGTTCGAAAAGATCAAGGTCTCCATCATTATCGAGGTCAGCAAAAGATACTGCGTGCCCCTTCTGCAGATGACCGAGCCTAGAAGCCATGGTCACATCAACAAATTTTCTACCACTGACATTCAAATACATCAGGTTCGGCATGAGGCTACCGAATCCCGGATCACCGGTCCCCAGATAAAAATCAAGGTATCCATCATTATTAATATCACCAAAGTTCGATCCCATAGGAAGTACAGGGTCCTGAAGCCCAACATCAGCAGCAACATTGATGAAATTTCCCTTACCATCGCCACGGTAAAGGCACAGCGTTTCAAAATCAGCCTCTTCTTTTAGCCGGTGAGCGGCAACATGCTCAATGTTCCCAGAATAGCTTGAAACAAAAATGTCCAAGTTCCCATCATTGTCATAGTCCCAGAACCAAGCAGGAAAACTAGAAAAAGGACCAGTCACCTTCAGTTTTGGAGCTAGGTCCGTGAAGGTCCCGTCTCCATTGTTATGGTATAGCCTGTTTTCGGAACGGAAGTTTGAAACGTAAAGGTCTGGGTACCTGTCATTATCATAATCTCCCCAACTCACTCCTTTAGTGAACCTGTCATTTGTGACACCGGCACTCAAAGCAACATCAACAAAACCCAGCTCTCCATCGTTCCTAAACAACTGGCAAGGAGCATTATTTCCAGGAGTAGTTTCATTGCCTACAAAAAGATCAAGATCACCATCATTATCAAAGTCTGCCCAACCTGCGGTCTGAGTAGGACGATGAATGTTAGCGAGCCCAAGATTAAAACTCACGTCCGTGAATGTTCCGTTCCCGTTATTCCTGAGCAAAGAATTGGGGTAACTGCCGGCAGCCGCAAGCCAGGCACCTCGAAGTACAAAAATATCGAGGTTCCCGTCATTATTAAAATCCGCAGATTCAACGTTAAGGCCTCCATAAATTCCTTCAAGTCGAGTCGGAATTGTAGGCTCATTGAAAGAGCCGTCCTCACGGCTAATGAAGAGCTTAGGGGACGCATCTGATGCCCATGAAGTCGTAAAAAGATCTAGATAATTGTCATTATTAAAATCATCAATCACCACTCCTCCTGACAAGTTGAACGTATCAATGCCTAGATCAGTAGCAATATTATGCAAGACGGGGAACTGGTAATTGCTGCGGAAAGATGCTTCAGGGATTAAATATTCCTCAGGAACAGATCCCGGATACTGACCGAGAGTCATCCAAGCAATGTTTAATAACCACCTTGCCCTATAATGCCAGACTGATTTTGCAGGAGCCTTCTTGAGGAGTTCATCAAAGTATATGATGGCATTCCGGGAACCTTCCTCCTTCGAATGAATGCCTCCTCCACGGATAGGAAGAATGCAACTTTCAGGCGTGAGCCTAGCACAACAGTTCTCTGTCTCCCCTCGTCTCATCCAGGCAACTCCGAGCATAAAAATATTTTCCATGGCCCTCTTCTCTTCGATCGAATCTTCCACTGCAGGTAAAAGATCATAGGCGAGCTTCAAATGCTTAATGCCCTCAGTCTCATTCCCAAGATTAAGTTCTGCCCATCCGAGTATGCGATGATGGAACCAGTTCTCCTTGGCCGGCGTTTGAGGAGTCGCATTGGCAAGGAGTTCTCGGACCTTCCTTGCTCGACCATCACCCAGATACTGATTCTTCGTAGAAGTTAAGTCTCGGACCCCGGCAAGCAAACTGAGCATCTTCTGATGACCTTCCTCATCCTTTTCAGTATTCTCTATCTTAATAGATTCAATTTTCTCGATTTGGGAATGATCTTCCAGTTTCTCTTCAGGATTTTCCTTACAAGAAACTGCAGAAAACAAAACACAAATCATCAGCACTGAAATTAAAATCCAGTCACTAATCTTATAATTTTGGAAAACGCGTCTTTTCAACATCAGTGCCGCTATTGAGCGGTCCGAGTAATAATTACCTTATGCTTTCCAGAAAGATACTGGTGGGCAGTCTCCTCTCCATCAGGCCACCGAACCTTAATATTCTTGACCTTATTGCCACCACTCAAACCAAAAAATAATCCAGGCGAAGACTGGGACAAGTAACTGCCACCAGCTCTAACCTCATCGGTCTGAGAGGATCCATCAGTTAATTCAACACGGACCCTTGCTCCAACACCAGTAGGATTACCTGGCCCGTCAGAGAGTTGAACCATGAAAGACTTGTTCCCAGAATCAGATCTTGCCTTATTTTCAAATAATTTCATTTTTCCATCATTGATACCAACTGCAAAATCAACCCACCCGTCATCGTTCGAATCACATGAAGCAAGTCCCCTCGAATCTTCTGGAACTGCTAGCCCACTCCTATGAGGCCAGACTTCATTAAAGGAACCCGAACCGTCTCCAAGCAATAAAACACTCATCCCACCGGCCATCCTTCCGGTCTCTCTCTGAGGATGGTAAAAGTTCTGTACCAAGTAAATGTCAGCTTTCCCGTCACCATTAACCTCAGTAGCAATGACGCCGAATCCTGGTGCAATCTGACTCAATTCAGGCAAAGGAACTGCCTTAAAATTAGCTTTTCCATCATTAATAAAAACAACACTCTTAAGATAATTTACCTCAAATGACTCCGATTTCTGGAGCGCTGTCTGTGTATAGATATCAGTCAGAGTAGCTGAAGCAAACTTGTGATAAGTGTCGAATTTTTCTTTCACAAAAGGCATGGCGTTCTGCGAACAACTCTTTCCCCGAACAGGTAAAATGCAGTCCTCCGCGACTTTGGCTTCGACGATCTTTGGCGTGGACGATTCACCAAAGGTACCATAATAAATTTGGGCCGGCTTTTTCTTAGAAGGATGGTACTTGGTATTGAGTCCAAAATTAGTAGCCACATAATCGATGTCTCCGTCTCCGTCAAGGTCCCTCCCTGCGAGGCCATTCCACCAGCCTGAATATTCTTTGAGTCCTGAGCTCTGAGTCGTCTCTTCAAATTTGCCCTCGTTGTTTATAAATATTCGAACTGGCCCCCACTCAATGCTTAACAATAGATCGACCCATCCGTCACCATTCGCATCTGACCAGAGTGCACTCGTCACCATTCCGCAATTTTCAATTCCCGGGCAAATCTGCTTAGTTCGATCTGTGAAGAGAACCTTCTCTCCCTTAACAGTTTCATTAAGTAATAGTGTACTCTTTGGGCCAGTAGGATATTCCCCTGGGCGCAGTCGTCCCCCAACAAAAATATCCAAATCCCCGTCACGATCAAAGTCAGCTGCAGATGCAACCGATCCACTGACCATCAGATCAGGTAATGTTCCATCAGGAGCATGCTCATATGCTCCGTTACCATCATTTAAATATAGTCTGTCCTTGAGTTCTTCTGCTTTAGACTCCACGCCACCACTCACAACGAAGAGGTCCGCGTCTCCGTCACGGTCCGCATCGAACAATAAAGGACTCATGTCCTCAGAACTACTGTGAGCTGAACTTGCAGAAATTTCTTTCCAGGATATCGAACCTTCACGGTTATAGTGAACGGCAAGAGATCCAGAACGCGCTGAGCCGAGCACAATTTCATCAACACCGTCTCCGTCCGTATCTCCCACGGCTAATCCAGGGCCTAAATGAGAGAGCTTATTGGGCAATAATGGCTGCAAAGCGAAATCATTGAAGAACGTCTCCTTATGAGATGCCGGCTTAATGGATTTAACAGAAGCAAACATTGGCTCGGCGCCTGTTCCCTTGATCGGTTCCTTTGGAATAGGGCCTTCATTGCTCTGCGAAACAACATAATGCGACCCGGCCAAGAGATCCTTAAAGGACTGTTTGATTCCACCGGGCCACTCCACCTCAAGACGATCGATTCTGTCATTATTCCCAATTCCAAAATGCATAATAGGACCATTGCATGAAGCATATCCGGTCATCGGATTCATGATCTTTGTCTGTTTATCTGTGCCAGAATCTGCACGGATAATAGCACCGATCCCATAACGGTTAGATTCATTACCACGAAGAGAAATAGTGACCCTGTTCCGTGCACTATCATTACGAAATATCCTGACTGGCTCATCAAGACTCGCAACGACAAGGTCAAGGTCTCCGTCCCGATCAAGGTCCCCAGTCGATGCTGCGTAGCTTGCCCCTAAATGGTCAAGGCCCCAGCCCTTGGAAACGTCCTTAAACTTTAAATGGCCTAGGTTTTGAAAGGCCTGGTTCGTATCTTTCTGTAATCCTGTTCTTTTCCATAATTGCCATTCCTCTCTTCCCTGAAGCATGGACTGAGAATATGGAATGAATTTCTCTTTACCATCCACTGCAACTCTAAAATACGCGTCCGGGTTACGGATATTTGCACTCATCCCATTAGAAATAAAAACATCAGTGAATCCATCATTATCAAAATCAGATAGTTTCGCAGCCCATGACCAACCAGAAGCGGCAATACCACTGAGCCATGCACTTTCAAGAAACCTCGGAGTTCCACTATTAATGAAAAGCGCATTACGCATCAACTGACGCGGCGAAGAAGTGTCCATGAAATCCTTGAATGCACTCATGTCTCCCATAGCAATCTTTGCCTTGTAATGCGAAGTCGCAGCCATATCCAAAACGAAGAGATCCAATAGCCCATCATTGTTTAAGTCAGCGGTATCACTCCCCATTGAAAACCATGTCGTGTGGGGAACTGCTGATTTTATGACGTTAGTGAATGTTCCGTCCCCATTATTGCGATAAAAATAATCAGGGTCCTGGAAATCATTAGCGACATAAATGTCAATCAATCCGTCACCATCGTAATCGAACCAGGTTGCCGATAATCCATAGGCCTGATCTTCGATCCCGGCTTCTTTAGTCACATCACGGAAATGACCCTTACCGTCATTCTCGAATAATCGGTCAGGACGTCCAATGGTCCTGATTGTATACTTACCACCTGCCTTCTCATACATTTGATAAAAGGGTTTGTACTCAGGCCGAAGCACTGGCTTCCCATCCTCTTTAACATAAGTCGCTTCCTTCGCAGTCGGTAAGCCTCCGGCACGAATGAGTCGGTTCGTTATGAGGTAATAGTCCAAGTCACCATCATTGTCATAGTCTGCAAAGTGAGCAGAGAGGCTCGCGTCCTTCACATCAATCCCAGAATCCTTGGCGGACTCCGTGAAAACACCTTTACCATCATTAATGTAAAGCAGGTTAGGCGTGTCATAATTACAAACATAAATATCTAGGTCACCATCATTATCAATATCAACAAATTGCGAAGAGACACTCCAATGTCCTTTAGCAGATACGCCGGACTTCGATGTGATATCCTCAAATTTAAGCTTACCTACCTGCTTATACAGGACACTGTCTCTTGGACCCCCAGTACAATAGATGTCATCCCAGCCATCTCCATCAACGTCTCCAATAGAAATGCCTCCACACGCGTAACCAAGAATATAAACACGGCTAAGTGGATGCTGATTATCGACCAAGTTAACAAAAGCAATGCCGGACTCTTCTGCAGCCATTGGCTTAAAAAGAGGAGAATTTTTATCGAGACGCTTTGACGCGTCCTCATGTGAATAGAGTTCTTTTAGCTCTCCTGGTTGAAGACTCACCTGCTGACTCGTTGGCGAAGAAGTGTCCAGACCTTCTTTTGAACCACACGAATTGCAGAAGCAAGCAGCACACAGAAGAACAAAAGCTGAGATGTATTGTTGAGGTTTTCCCATACTTTTTGCCCGTTAACCGGAACCGATTGTTTGCAAAGGACTTATAATAGTGATTAGTGAGTATTAACGCAAATGCCAAGTCATAGAAATAACACGAATATTTCAGCCCGAATGTCTAAATTACCATTATCCATAGCAGCTATTGTTCTTCTTTTCTGGGGCCCTTGCTCATTGATGGGGGAACAAATCACTCTCAGAGTCATGACGTTCAATATCTGGATAGGGGGAGCGGCAGGGAAACAACCTCTGAAACAAACGACCGAAGCAATCATCAAGGCAAGGGCTGACATCGTCGGAATGCAGGAAACAATGCATGGGTCATCGGACAGTAGTAAAATTATTGCAGATTCTCTCGGCTGGCATCATTTTGCCCAAGGTGGAAACACCTCAATCCTGAGCCGTTACCCGATCAAAGAAAAGACCCAAAGCCGTTGGGGTGCCGCAATTGAGTTAAATAAAGAAACACAAATTTATTTCTTTAATGCTCATTTTAGACCTTCACCTTATCAGCCTTACCAATTAAAGAAAATCCCATACGGGAATGCTCCATTCATCAAGACGACCGAAGAAGCCATCCTCTGGGCGACAAAGGCAAGAGGCGATCAGGTCGACAGAATGCTCAGTGAAGTCATCCCCTCAGTCAAAACCGGTTCTCCTGTATTCGTCACCGGAGACTTTAATGAACCCTCATTTCAAGACTGGACAAAGGCTGCAGCTAAACAAAAAATAGTACCTTTAGCTGTTCAGTACCCGGCCACTTTTAAGGTAGTCGAGGCCGGACTCATAGACACGTTTCGGAAAGCGCATCCGAACGAAGTCATGGACCGTGGTTACACCTGGACAAATATGACTGAGCCGAATGATCCGAAGGACTTTCATGACCGGATCGATTTCGTTTTTTGCTCGGGTGCAAAAATAATTAAAAGCGAAGTGGTCGGTGAAAATAATAAAAATGCCGATATCGTATTAAGCCCATGGCCATCAGATCACCGTGCCGTCGTTTCTACAGTCATCATCGAAAGGCCCAAGAAAGAGAATGTGCTGAAATTAGGCGAATAATTATTTAATCGAGACTTAAATATTCTATCTCTTTTTAAGTCCTATTCAGGTAACGCTATCAAACGGACCCTATAGAAGAGTCTGCTCTCTCCAAGTGAAGTTGCACCCTCATCGATAAAAGTGGAAGACTCATCCTCAGCAACGATAGAATCATCAAGCTCTTCCCAAAACCCTTCATTAAGATTCTCTCCAGCTAATGCAGTGCTTCGGTCCACCGCATAGAGCCCTCCAAGGATCGCGTTCCATGAAACGCGAATCTCATCTTTATCATTATCGATCTCAAAACCAGTAATTTGCAGAGGATCTGCTGGTGCTGGTGCCTCAATTTTCAAGCTCACCTCATCAATGTACATAATTTCCCCTCCAGCTGCATTAGTGCCAACGTCCTGAAAACTCCAGAGCGGAATAAATGATGTCGTTGGTTCTCCGTCCCCTCCCACCTCAGGAATCACTCCCTTACCGGTGACTTGGAACCAGGTATCTACAGGAATGTCTCCGACCGTAGTAATTCCATGCTTAGTCGCATTCGTATTGTTTTTGTTCCAGCGAAGAACTAATCGGACAGTATCATCAGCCGCCATGCCTCCTTCAGCGGGGCGATAGTACCAGGCACTGTATTCATAATTTTTGCCAATCATGTCTGGAGTCACCTCGATAGCCTGTGGATCATCCACGGTCGCTGGTGGTGACGAAGCGACGAGACGTGCCTCCCCCCACTGAGCGCCACCTGCCAAATTAAATACGGCGGCCCCTTCACCGGCCCGAACAGGGTCAGATGTAAAATTAAAACGGGCATTATCACGCCAACCTGTCAGATCCCCAGACTCAAAATCCCCATTAATGATCAGTTCCTCGCCTTGGAAAGGAGGTAAGACCGTTCCACTAAGAACGATTATGACCTCAGGATTGTTTTCGTCATCACTTTCCAAAGTGACCGTACTCTCAAAGAGTCCAAGCCTCACTCCCGGATCAAAGATCATCGCTAAATCGACGCTCTCACCAGGACCAACCTTTACAGGGAAAGTATCCTCAGCGAATTGAAAATCCTCCTTACTGGGACCAAGTAAAGAAGCCCCACTAATATTCAAGTCCTGAGTGGCCCCAGAATTTGAGATCTGAATTTTTTTTATGAATGGCCCCTCTCCTTGAACTACTTCACCGAAAGCAAGTACCGGACCGACGGCAAGATTAGGATCCTCGTCAGGAGTCGTCACTTTAAGTTTATAATTATCCACGTAAGCTGCTATTCCAGGTTCAGCATCATTGGTCTTATCGTAAAAGCTTAAGATTGGAATGATTGAAGTGGTCGGATTACCTTCTGAATCGAGCTCCTGTATAACTCCTGTCATTTCTAGAGTGTGCCACGTATTGGCTTCTAGTGAGTCCCAATCCCATTTTTTAACTTTGTTTTGCTTATTGATACCATTCCAACGAAGGACCATATTAAAGCGGTCCGGAGCATCAGCGGTATTAAATGTCGTGTCACTGGGAATATAAATATCAATCTGCATATCAAAAGTATCTTGGCCAGGTACAGACTCAGGTGGCAGATTAAGTGAACCGGGCCAGGGCGCTCTCAATTCACCCCAAGGACTGGTGCCGCTCGGATCTCCGATATTAACAGATCCCACATTTCCGCGGCCCGAATCGGTAGGATCAGCAATTATCGTAGTCTTAGCAGCATTATTTCCGGCACTAAGTCCTCTAATATTATCAAAATTATCCTCAATTAGGACAATCACATTCGCCTCTCCAACCTTACCGCTGAGATTTACGATATGGTCATCATCATTGGAGGCAATTTCAAGTACGGCCTCAAAGAGACCCATTTCGCCGTCAGGATCAAAGTTAAGATCAATGTCCACGCTCTGGCCAGGATCAAGATTTAGAGGTAAGTCTGCAGAAAGAGAAAAAGAGTCCTTATTCGCACCCGAAAGCGTAAGACCGGTCACTTCAAGGATCTCATCCTCACCGTCATTAGTGATCGTTAAGGCTTTCGTATAGGGCCCTTGCCCCTGATCCAAATCACCAAAAGAAAAATCTGATGCCACGACCAGATTCGGGTCGTCGGGCGCTGCGGGGACAGTAACTTCCAAAACAAAATTGTCCACGTAAGCAGCCACTCCTGTCTCAGCATCATTGGTCTTATCGTAAAAGCTTAAGATTGGAATGATTGAAATGGTCGGATTACCATCTGAATCGAGCTCCTGTATAACTCCTGTCATTTCTAGAGTGTGCCACGTATCGGCTTCTAGTGAATCCCAGTCCCATTTTTTAACTTTGTTATTCTTATTAATACCATTCCAGCGAAGAACCATATTAAAACGGTCCGGAGCATCAGCAGTATTAAATGTCGTGTCCGAAGGTATGTACAAGTCCACTTTCATTGTGAAAGTATCAGTTCCTGGGACTGGCTCTGAAGGAAGGTCAATGGATCCTGGCCAAGGCGCCCTCAATTCACCCCAAGGAGAGGTTCCGGAAGGATCTCCGATATTAACAGATCCCACATTGCCTCGACCCGAATCGGTAGGATCTTCAATGGTAGTGGTCTTAGCAGCATTGTTCCCATTACCTAGCCCATCAGTTGTATCAAAATCATCCTCTAGGATAATGATGTTTTGAGCATTTAAAAATGAGCCAAAGAAAAGACTCGATATCAGAGGTAATAATAATTTCTTCATACTAAAATAAAATAAGAACCTAACTATTCTTAGGTGAATGCACGCTTAACGACTCTTTCTTTGCAAAGAAAAGCCTAGAATTCATTGTAAAAAACTTTAGCGCCTGCGACGTCTAAGGAAAAGTAGAGAACCAAGAATCCCTAGGACACCAACACTAGGTTCAGGGATTGCGCTAGTCGTTACTGAAATTTTGACATTATCAATGTAAGCGGCAACACCAGGAGCTGCGTTATTGGTTTTGTCGTAAAAACTAAATATTGGAATGATTGAAGTGGTCGGATTACCATCTGAATCGAGCTCTTTTATGACTCCTGTCATGCTAAGAGTATGCCAAGTGTTAGCAGCAAGGGAATCCCAGTTCCATTTTGTAACTTTGTTATTCTTATTAATACCATTCCAACGAAGGACCATATTAAAGCGGTCCGGCTGATCAGCAGTATCAAATGTTGTATCAGCAGGTATATAGATGTCAGCCTGCATAGTGAAAGTGTCAGTGCCGGCAATCGCACCAGCTGGAAGATCAATAGATCCTGGCCAAGGCGCTCTAAGTTCTCCCCATGGAGAAGTTCCTAAAGGACCACTACCATCTGCTTTAAGCTTTCCAATATCAACGGCTCCCACATTGCCGCGACCTGAACCAGTCGGGTCCGCTATCGATGCAGTCTTGGCCGCATTATTACCTGTGCCAAGACCATTTGCTGCGCCTGCTCCAATGTCATCCCAGTTATCTTCGAGGAGAGTAACGGCACCATGAGAGACAAATGAGCTAAGAATTAAAAAAAGTAAAATGGGGTTAATGGGGTTTTTCATTTTTCGGAGTGAATATTTAGCACTCAGATCATCAAGAATCAAGTCAAAAACACCCATTTCAACCTTTATCAATCGTCACAATAATTGGAGCTAGAGACTGATTTTAGAGTGTTATTATTAGTTTTAAGATGCTATTCCGATCTGAATAACTGGAATTTGCCATTATTCTGGCCCAAGAGCAGTTCCAAAGCACCATCCCCATCAAGATCACTAGCCATTAAGCGCCTCGGGTCAGCCCTTGTAAAAAATCCGCTGTCATCCGGCCACATCTCATTAAACTGACCATTATCCTTCGCTATTAATATGACACCAAGGCCTGCATTCATGCGCCCGGTTTCCCTCTGAGCAGCATTAAAGTTCTGAGCAATAATGATATCCTTTCGGCCATCTCGATTGACGTCAGTTAATGCGATATCCATGACTGGGGCCATCTGAGATAGTAGAGAGAGGGGCTCAGTGATAAGCTTCCCCTTACCGTCATTGCGAAAAAGCATCGTAGAGAGAGTATTCGCTTCAAAACGTTTGGCTTGGTTAATCGCTTTGGGTGTATAAATTTCACGAATGGTCTTACTTGCAAAAGCAGAATAAGTAGGAACTCTATCAATCAAATGAGGCATGGCCGTGGTCGAACAGCTGCGGCCTCGGACAGGAAGTAACTTCCCTTCCTTGTACTGCGCCTCAACGAGCTGCATTTTTCCAGAACCTCCAAAATCAGCTGCAAAAATTGTCGCAGGCTTCTCTTCTGATGCGCTGTACTTGGTATTAGTTCCAAAGTTACCCGCAATAATGTCATTGTCCCCGTCCTGGTCCACATCACCAACTGCAACGCAGTTCCACCAACCAGTATAATCATTGAGGCCCAAGCTATCGGTAATCTCATGGAAGCCATCTTTTTTGTTCTGGTAAACGCGGACCGGACCCCACTCAGTAGCAAGGACCAAGTCTGCCCGCTTGTCACCATCGATGTCTGACCATTTCACATCAGTGACCATGCCAGAGAAACTAGCAGGACATTGGACCTTTGAAAATTTTCCCTGTTCATTGATCAACAACACACTCTCGGGACCAGTCGGATAATTTCCAGGGACGAACCGAGACCCCACGAAAAGATCCAAATCCCCATCATAATCAAAATCATGAGCCGAGACCCTACTACCACTAAATCTTAAATCCGGTAAAATGCCTTTAGGGGCACGGGTCAGCTGCCCTGAGCCATTGTTAATGTAGAGCCGGTCCTGATAATGCTCATGTCCGGCATTCTGACTGGCCCCGCCACTGACAACATAAAGGTCCAAATCTTCGTCATTATCAGAATCAAACCAAAGGGCATCAACGTCCTCATAAATTTGATCCGCTTTTAAAGCCGGGAATGCAACGCGTCCGAATTGGCCCTTCTCATTCTGTATAAATAAAGCACTTTGCCTGTCCCTGGCTCCGCCAATAAAGACATCCTTATCGCCGTCAGAATCCACGTCACCAATTGCAAGGGCCGGCCCGAACCTCGAAAGTCGGTTAGGCAATAAAGGTTGGGAAGTGAAATCATCGTAGAAATTTTCGGTATGCGTAAAATTAATCCCGAGAGCTTCATCGATTTGAGAAAATAATCGCTCTTTAGAATCCTCACCTTCGTCGGAGGAGACCACAGTTGCTGTTTCTGATTCCGTGATACGGTATTGCCAACCAGTATCAATGTTTTGGATTCTCTGCAGATGCCCACTCGACCAATTAATGATGAGCTCTTCGGGATCACCCCAAGAAGAAGGCCAGCCAAAATGAATAACCGGCTCGGCTCCACTCATATAACCACGTGAGCTAGTCATAATGCGACTCATTAATTGACCGCTTGGCATCTTTAAAGTGAGTCGGGATCCAATCCCAAAATAATTACTGGCCCCACCTCTTAGACTAATGAGTATGGAACTAGAATCAGCGGAAGCCATTTTCAAAGAATCACAGGCCAGATTCATATAAATACCGACCGGGTCATTCATGTTATTGACCACGACATCGAGGTCCCCGTCACGGTCGAGGTCAGAGAGGACCGCTCCATGACTAACAGTTTCATCGTTGAGCCCCCAACCATCGCCCGACTTCTCAAACTTAAAGTTACCGCGGTTACGAAAGGCCAAGTTCTTTTCTTTGAATCGGGGCGAATCGAGGAATATTTTTCTGAGCTCATCCACACTCGCTCCACTCGCACTGGCCTGATGCATCCTAATGGCTTGGTCTGAATCCTGAACGTTACGCTCAATCCCGTTCGTGAAAAAAACATCCTCTAATCCGTCATTGTCCAGATCACCAAAGATCGCAGCCCAGGTCCAGTCCGTACTATCAATCCCTGCGTGGAAAGCGATATCAATAAATTTTCCGATCCCCGTATTCACATGCATCACATTGCGCATGTACTGGCGAGGCTCAAGATTATCTAGGAACCATGCCGTGTCAGTCATTGCTCCCATCATTGTCTTCTGCTTGAAGTGAGTCGTGGCAGACATATCAGAACTAAGATAATCAAAGCGGCCATCATTATTAATGTCCGCAAAATCAGAACCCATTGAATACCAGGAAGTATACGCTAGAGCATCCTCAGTCACCTCCTCAAATGTTGAATCCCCATTATTACGGTAAAGATGATCCGGTGTATGAAAGTCATTGGAAACATAAAGGTCAGGCCAACCGTCATCATTATAGTCCCACCAGACCGCTGATAACCCATGTTCACGGGCAATGTTAATACCCGAATCACGAGTCACATCTACCAACTTAGGCATACCGCCTTCTCCCACACCGTCGTTACGAAAGAGTCGATCATAGGTGCCTAGCTCGCGAGGCAATCCATCAATCATTTCAAACTGATCGGCCTGACTCGGGTGGGCTCGAGCAATACCGCTATTGTCTTTCTTGGTAAGGACCTTTCCTTTGAACATTTCCTTGATTGATATGAGTCGCGTCGAGGTTCTGTAAAAATCCAAATCCCCATCCCTGTCATAATCTGCAAAAGCAACCATCGTCGGTGCGCGGTAAGGGTCCTTGCTACCCCCCACAAAACCTCCACGAAAAGTACCCTTTCCTTGGTTGATGTAAATTTCGTCAGGATTGCCCTTGTTGCATACATAGAGGTCCAGTTGCCCGTCACCATTAATATCAACAAAGGCAGCACCCGATCCCCATGACTCAGTATCAACAATGCCAGCCTCTTCTGTCACGTCCTCAAATTTCCACGGAGCATTTTGCCTAAAGAGCTTGTTGGGTCCGTCCTGTGAGACCATAAAAAGATCAGGCAACCCATTATTATCAAAGTCTCCAACGCTGAGCCCGGCCCCACTGAATAAATAATTTTTTATGTTCTCATCATTGAGCTGATTGCTAAAATCTACTCCTATCGATGGACCATTCCTCCGGTAGAACCTTGGTCCAGAACTTTTCTTTGAACCGGAGATTATTTCATTTTTTCTCAGCCTCTTAGCCTCTACCCATTGATCTAATTGCTGAAAAGGGGGCGGTTCCCATCCCGATTCAATCTTAGAATCAATCTGTTCTAGCCGCGATTCACTACCACATGAACCAAACATTAGAGGCAAGAAAATACAAAGGATCGGGTATGGCTTCATTTTTATATCCATTCCTAATGGCCATTTATAGCCCAATATCGCACTCTTTGCTCTTAAGAAATTAACCCTCCCCAGAAACTGAAATAGGG
>JASLJT010000045.1:0-2768 GCA_030747955.1 Verrucomicrobiales bacterium
ATCTTTTCGAGAGTCGATCCTTTGAGAGGGACCAGAATATCAGAATCTTTTTGTCTGGACCTCCATTCTTTCCAATCAAAGTCATGAATTAATTCTTCAGGGAAATGTTCAGGGCCGATCTTCCCTCTCCCGAAAGAAAAATCAATCCAGTCCAAATTCCTTTGCCGGTCATCGCGACTAATTGACTCGGGAGGCGGACCAGAGGAATGCCCTCCTTCACGATAATCGACTCTTAGTTGGTTAGCGGCTCCGAGGAACTGGTAAACGGAACGCCCCTCAATGTAGGCTTTCTCGACAGCAAAGGTCGGCTCAGCACCATCATTGTGTGCGGTGTGAATGAGACAATGACGCGGAGCAATGAGAGCGTACCAGCCATGCGCATCGATCGGGAGCTGATTCTCCCGTCCAATGTACTTCCTCAATGAAGGAAGGAACCATTGGCTAGGAAAATCGGACGGAGCCTCAGCAAAAGTGTTACGGCTAGTGAAACGGTAAGGGCATGATGCTGGTGAACCGGGACTCCTCGCAACAACACAACTGATCCTAGGATCGAATGCGGCCGCGATCATGGCCTGCTTTCCGTAACGGGAAAACCCGATAATCGCTACCTTTGAAGGGTCAATGTCCGTGACTGAATCTTCACTCAAAAGATAATCAATGCAGCGGCTCGCTAGCCAGCCCTTGGTGCTGATTTCGGTCCAGGTCGATCCTGGGTACTCGTCCCGGAACTTCTGCCACACACTTTCAAAACCGGGATAATTCTCCTCTCTATGATGACTGTCGACTCCAGGAAAAAGACACACAGTATAACCTCGTTCCAGAGCATCTTCGGCCCAATAACGCTGGTAGAATCTGGGCGCAGTGAGGAGCAATGGAAAAGGCCCTTCTCCTCTCGGTGACCAGAGATCCATATCAAAGGAAACGCGGTTCGGAGTGGCCAGAGTAACCCTGATCCTGCGCCGAATGGAGTCCTTATCACCCTGCACCTCTGAGATCATTTCAGTCTTCATTATTTTCGGAACTTTTTCCGGGAAAGTCCCAATGAAATACTTAATGAGAAGGCCCCTGATCTGCTCGCGGCGCTGGTCCCATTCAGCTAATGAACTGACTCTTTTCCCGTCAGAAAAATGCAAGAGGGACGGTAACGCCGCCTCGGGCCCCTCAGCGCACAAAGCCGTCAGTCTCCCAAAAATGATCAGAACGAAGGCCAAGCACTGGAATGAACTCTTCAAGAATGCCTTGTAACACCTTAAAAAGGCCTTAACAAGCCAATCCTGAGTCGGCTCCTCGTTCACTATTTGAAAAAGTTAAAGAAAAATCTAAGGATCTCCCCATCCGTAGCGTTATATTTAAGTAAATCTTAAAAAATAATGAGATCAATTATCCCTCTTATCCTTACCTTCTTTGCTTTTTCACTGATCAGTAACGCTGAAGAACAATCTCTCAATGATCTCCGAAAAAAAGCAAGCAAGCTACAAAAGGACGGGAACTGGAAAGAGGCCTTTGAAGCTTATCAGGGACTACTCCTTGGAGAAGGTAATTCAGGATCTGCCGCTGCCGGGGACTTGGACAATGCGTGGAGATGCCTGAACAGGACCGGCCAGATTCAGGACATTGACAAGTTCATTGACAGTGTGACCCAAAAATATCCGAAAGATTGGAGGATACTCGCCAGCGCAGCAAAAATATACATGGGGATGCAGCACATGGGCTATATGATCAGCGGTGAGTTTAAGCGCGGACATCACCGAGGAGGAGGAAAGTACGTGAACGCTTACGAGCGGGACAGGGTCAAGTCTCTTGCCCTCATGGAGCAGGCCATGAAATCCTCGGAAGGAGAAGAGGATAAGACTGCACTTGGGAATTTCTATCTTGAATTTTCAAATTCGATACGCAGTAACCGGGGCAATAGTGAGTCCTGGAGACTTCAGAATCTCACCGACTTCAAGAAAATACCTGACTTTCAGGAAGGTGGTTATTACAGGGCCCGCAACGTAGGGACCCCAGTCAATGAGGACGGGAGCCCGGTCCTATACTCTCTCCCGTCAGCCTGGGACGAAGCAAAAAATGACGGACAACGTTGGAGGTTCCTTCTCACCGAAGCAGGTGAAATCTCCCCTGCTCTGGCAGGCAATGCCAAGTATCAATGGATCTCATTCCTGCGTAATCAGTTCGGCGTCCAGACAATGCAACAGTGGGGATTCGGAGGATTCTTTGGACGGCACAGTCCTGATCAAGGAAAGAAGAACGAGAGCGGAACGTACGAACTTCATACACTGAAGGAAAATGAAACGATCGCCCGCCTCGCGACCGGGGTCAAAAGGATCACCTTACCTGATGAGCACAATCATATCACTCAGTTAAAGCAGGTCGCAGCACTGGACGATAAGAGCTTCGCTGAAAGAGCAACTAATGATCTTGCTTCTATCTTTGAAAACAGGAGGCAATATCCTGAAGCGGCCAAGTACTGGCAACAGAGCATCGAAAAGTTCGGTCCTGGGGGCAAGAACAAATGGAAAGTGGACCGATTGAATCAGATCCTTGATAACTGGGGACGCTTTGACGGAACACAAACTCATCCGGCAGGTGAAAAGCCTTCTCTTGGATTCGTTTTCCGTAACGGTGAAGAGGTTAAATTTGAGGCATTCACTATCGATGTAAGAAAACTACTCGAAGACGTTAAGTCTCATCTGAAAAGCAACCCCAGCCAGATCGATAATTCTCAGGTCAATATCGGAAACATCGGTTATAGCCTGATCAATGATAAG
>JASLJT010000046.1:0-20506 GCA_030747955.1 Verrucomicrobiales bacterium
TGGTTGTTAATTCGCCTCGATTAGCTAGGGACATCCTTATCAGATATTCGAGATGAGTATGGTCCAGATCAATTGAAGGGCTGATAAGCTTATCAGTGATTCTGATTCTTTGGGAGTTCTTTAAGCCGACCCGAGCAGCGAGGTTATCTCTTTGAGAATTAAATTCAATTTGTGCCCCCTCCACTGAAAGGCCCTCACTGTCGACATATTCAATTTTATCGATTGTTATGAGGCCGCTACTGAGCATCGTGTTTTGAACTTCAGAATATGATTTAGCTGCAGATTCTTCTAATTCAAGTAATTCGATTTGAGCTTTGAGGTATTGCAGTTGTTCGTATTCTTCTCTAATTTTAATGACAACGTCACGCTCTTGATTGAGGGCAGCGGCTCTAGCAAGTTCGACTTCTTGTTCGGCTCGTGCCAATCGCGCTTTGCGGATTCCCGGGTGAGGAACATAAAGGCGAAATTGTAACTGGGTATCTTCCTCATCGGCAAATGGATTGGTGTCGTGAAAATTTGTTTCAGTTCCGTTACGGGTCATCTCTCGAGCGTCAGTTCTAGTGCCTCCTGGTTCGAAGATTTCAGGATTCGGAAGGATGGTGATATTTTCTTCTGAATTCTCTTCGATTGTCTCTTCGATTACCGTTTTATCACTGCCCTCTGTTATCGTTCTAGAGATATTGCGGTTTACAGTTTCTTCGGAAATGCTTTTCTTCTCTTGCCCGTCTTCGTTGATTACTGTTCTTGATAGCTGCTGAGTGTAGCTTTCGGTTCTTGTTTCAGTAAAAGGCGCAGGAATTTCATTGCTCCCCCAATTTTTCCGGAATCTTATTTGAGGGTCTGGCCAGTCCCGGGCTGCTTTCTTTTGAGCTTCAGCAATGGTGATTGCACCACGCAATGAGATGAGCCGAGGATTATTTTTTATTCCAAGAGCAATGAGTTCGGATAATCCTACATCATCAGCATTTTCTTGTTTAGTCTCTGCCTTGCCATTTTGAATTTGCAATAATCCAAATAAAATCATCGAAAACAGCAAAGGATGCTGCATTATTTTATTTCTGAGGCTTTGCATTATTGAAGGCGTATCTGGAACCTCTAACAATCTAGTAACTGCTTTAATACAGTTTAGGTGTTTGGTAAGATTAAAGTTACGTTTTGTGTTAGTTGCTGGCAGCTTTGACTGGGGTCTTTCCAAAGTTCCAGAGATTAAATGAGCCCGGTGCCTTTATGTGTACATGCACGCCGGTTCCTGGTAATAAGTCTTCAAAATCATCAGGCAGTTCACACACGAATACCCGGCCCCTTATATATTGTCCGTCTATAGGTGTTCCGTAATTCGGTAACGCTTCGATGCTGGGGGAAACGGTAATAATTTTTGCTTTGTAAGCGATTGGCTTATTTTTCCTTTGGCTGATCCATACGACTTGATCTTCTGAAAGTTCTTCGGGGTTTTGATCTTGAGGAATGAGTCCTCTTATCGTTTTGGCGGGAACATTATTTGGGTTTGTGAGATTAATGGTAAGGATAGGCTCTCCTAATTTTGTGACACCTCCCAACTTATTAAGTTTGAAAATTGTTCCTTCGCCAGGAGCGACGAGCGTTTTATTTTTCAGTCTTTCTTTGAGTACGAGAAGTTCTTCAGGGAGATTAACGCCGTCTACTTTTGTAAGGAGTTGATCGGCTTCTTTTAAATCTGCATTGAGGGTTTCAATGGATTTGGCATGAGTAGTTAGTTCAGTTTGGATGACGTCAATTTTACTAAGAGCTGCATCTAATTCACTTTGCAAACTGAGTTGCTTTTCCACATTATTTTTAATCAATTCAGAATTCCTCTTGGCCGTTTCGAGTCGAGACTCGGCGCTGGCTTTCTGCGATTTGGCCCTCTGTATGTCAGCGTTGATTCCAAAACGAGTCGCTTTGAATTTCCTTTCCATGTCTGCCCTTAAAAAGGGAAGGTTTGCTTTGTAGTCATCGATTTCCTTCTGTATGAGAGAAGGATCTAGGGCAATTAATTCCTGCCCTTTCGACACTTTCTGTCCTTCTTTAACGAGAACCTTTAGGATGACTCCGTCCTCTGGAGCGGATACCTCTTCTGTGTGTGCGGTTACCATTCCATTGATCCTTACCTTGACTCCTCTTTGTGAGTATAGAAATAGGACCAGACCCAATACGCCAAGCCAAACTAAGAGTGGCCATTTTTCAAGGATCTTACGTGCTCGGTAAGTTGAAGTTTTCTTGAGCTTAATTTCGTTGGGAATGCTATTACTCATGGATCTATTAAATTTCGACGGTTGTGCGTTGCATTACAAGACTAACTTCGGAGATATCCTCAAGTTTTGATAAGGCATCTACGAGATCTGTCTTATATGAAGGGTCTTTTAATCTTATTTGATAAGAATATTCTTGAACTTCTCCTTGTATGGCTTCGCGCATTGCTACCATTTCCGTGGAACTGGCATACGTGCCGAAGACCGTTTGAAGGTGTTCATGTGATGGGGATTCTGGCGGAAGCATGAATCTTAAAAGCCCTTCGAATTCTCGACGAGAAGCGAACGGTGACCAGCTTAGAAATATTGCAGTGAAACAGAAATATAGAGTACCAATGATTGCGACTTCATATACCTGTGCTCCCGATGCGATTCCGATAGAAAGGGAAGCAAATAGAAAGATGATGTCTCTGGGGTCTCTGATTGGTGTCCTGAAACGCACGAATGCCATGGCTCCCATGATTCCCAATCCCCTTGCCATGTTGTTTCCAATCGCCATTATCATGACGGTAATAACTATAGTAGCCAGTACCATGGTGTGGAGGAAGGAACGTGCGTATGAGAAGCTCTGATGCGTCCAGCGATAAACTGTTGCCAATACCAAGCCCAGAACAAAGCTGACACTCAATGAAAATAGCACTTCCATTGCTGTGAGTGGTTGAGTTGGGCCTAAGGCTGTTAAGAAGGATTCCATGTTGATTTAATTTATCTCTTGTTGTTTGGAAAGTTAAGTTCTGGTATTTTAAATACTGTTATTGGTTGCGGTTGTATTCTGTGAAGCACTGTCATACTCAAATCCTCTGAACAGAGTTTCTAGCCTCCATGCAGTGGCATACTTGCAAAAACCAGTCGTCGTTAGATTGAACCTTTCAACCAGTTCCAGCATCCATTGCGGAGCGTCTCGCATTGCCTTGAGTTCAAAAATGTAGCCGGCAAAAGGACGATTAAGTCCTACCTGTGAATCCATCGGCCGCCATCCTTTTGAATCCTCAATTCCTGGAATTGTCCAATTCCTTGTTGGTCGGTAAGTGATTCTTCGGTCAAAAGTAAGGCGCGCATAATCATCATTGGCTCCGAAGTAACTTTCGCGAATGTATCTTATGAGCATCCTTGGTCTGGCTTCGACTCTTCTGGCAATTCGTGAAAATTCTAGAAAGTAGTGATTGTCGACAGGGTTATTTAGCAATTCGCATTGTTCGGGATTTAAAACAATAGGGAGCCCATCATTGTCACCCTTGTATTGTTCCATTGTCATTTTTGCTCTACTCTTAATAATGACTCCTCCGACTTTTCTTTTTAGTTCCAAGAAAACGGGAGCACTTCCTCCTTTGCCGTAGGTTCGGATCCGAAGCTTGAATCTGGCATAGGTCTTACGTTCTTTTGCCAAAGCAAGATCCATAGTTGGAGTGTCCAGTTGTAGAGTAGTGACCGAATATTCGGGTATATCACCTTTTCCATTAGGGTCCGCGATACAGAACGGTTTTATGTATTCGCGTATCTTAGGTACTAAATTTGGATGAATGATGTACTTCTGCTCAAATCGTTCAATTATCTTGTCCTTAACGTCTTTTCGCGAAGGGCCCGCGTCCACCTGCAAACGAGGTAATACAGAAGAAGCCACTTTGTTGGATTCTTCGGCAGTTACCGATTGAGGTTGAGGGGTCATGAGGATTTTCAGATCCTCATACGATATGAGGAATAATTAAAAATGAGGTATGCATAAAATAGCTCTAGAATCGCGAAATGCCATTAATAATGTGGCGGAAATGTTATCATTTATCCTCTTATTAGACCTATTTTCACAAATAAAGTAGGGGATCACTTATATTTCCATTTTTCACCTTCATTATTGAAGAATTCGAATCCTTAGTTCTTTTAGTGATGCTGGATGCTTTTGCCGCGGCGTTTTGTTGACCAAAGGTACGCTTTACTTGAATCAGTTAATTAATTTTTTATAGGGACACCATGCCTTTGATAACTCTTGAGCTAGGGTCGCTCCAACTTTCGAAAATCTCAGGCACTTGTTCAAAGTTGCATCGGTGAGTCACAAAAGGATTGATATCAATATGATTATTACGAAGAGCTTCCATCACGTTTGAAAAGTCCTCATGAGTCGCGTTGCGGCTACTTAAAAGTGACATTTCTCTCGCGTGGAATAATGGATCTTCGAATGATATTTTTCCTTTCACGATACTGACGAGGATTAAACGGCCTCCATGCCCCACATATTCAAAGGCGTTCTCAATTGCTGCTGGGGATCCAGTGGCATCAAACACAGAATCCGGCAAATTACCTTCTGTAATTTCCTTTAATGCATCTATGGGTTCTTCCGTTGCGTTTACGCAATGATCTATACCAATAACATTCTTGCAATACTCGAGCCTTTCGTCATTCACATCTAAAGCTATTGTTCTTGCCCCGGCAATTTGTGCAAAGTGTAGAATTCCGATCCCTATTGGTCCGGTGCCGGCAACCGCTACCCATTGACCTTCTTGAATAGATGACCTGCGGACGGCATGTGCTCCGATGGCTAAACATTCGACCGTGGCAATTTGTTCGTGAGTGAGACCATCTGCGCGAATAACATTCATTGCTGGCACTGGCATAAGTTCCCGCATCCCTCCATCAATGTGCACTCCCATTGTTTGTATGTTAGGGCAACAGTTTGTTTTCCCCTCTTTGCATGTTTTGCAATGACCGCAGTGAAGATAAGGGACCGGGACTACTGGTTCGCCGGCCTTGAATCCGGCCATGTCCTCTGCTATTTCAGCTGAGATTTCATGCCCTAGTATTCTCGGGTAACTGAAAAATGGTTGGTTCCCTTTGTAAGCGTGATAGTCTGTGCCGCAAATACCAATCTTGCGGATTCTAAGAATGACTTCGCTTGCAGAAGGAATAGGTTCAGGAACTTCGATTGCTTCAAAGTTTCCGGGTTTCTCGCAGATAATGGCTTTCACAACTCTAAGAATCGCTTAACTATTCGATCGGTGCAAGCTTACCTGCTTGATTGATCTGAAAGTTCGTAGGAAATTAACTTTATGAACTGGATAGGGTGTTGTGTTTATTTGTGCTTTTTTCTCAATTACGTCATAGCTGACGAACGGTTGAGTTTTCATAATAAGCCGAATCCTCTTCCGGAAGGTGCAGTTACTGAGGATTGGCCAAGATTTTTAGGCCCACATCATAATGGAACATCCAAAGAATCTAAGCTTCTGAAGAGTTGGCCAGAGAAGGGTCCAAAAATTGTTTGGGAGCTTGAGAGGGGAGAGACGTATGCTGCGCCTACAATTGTTGATGGTCGTCTTTTTAGTTTTGATCTGGCTGATGGTAATGAGAGGCTCGAGTGCCGTGACCCGGAAACGGGCAAGTTAAAATGGCAATTCAAGTATCCTGTCGAGTACCAGGACCGGTTTGGGTTTGCTAATGGTCCACGGGCCTCGCCAGTAATTGATAAGGAGATAGCAATAATCGCAGGTGTCACTGGTCAGATAAGGGCAGTTGAAGTTGTGACTGGCAAGCCGATTTGGCATCAGGACTTGCAAAAAAAATATGGGTATGAACTTGGATTCTTTGGGTATGGTCCACAGCCATTCGTATGGAAAGATCTTGTGTTGGTCAATGTGGGAGGTTCAAAAAACACAGAAGGAAAGAGAGTATGTGTGGCTGCTTTTGATAGGAAAAGCGGAAAAGAACTTTGGAGGTATATGGATGAGTGGGGAGCGAGTTATTCTTCGCCATTAGTTGCCAAGATCAGAGGGAAGGAAGTTCTTTTGGTTTTGGCCGGAGGGGAGAGTCGTCCTGCTAAGGGTGGTTTGTTGGCTCTTGATCCAACTAATGGCAAACTATTTCACCGGTTCCCTTGGCGAGCTGATAAATTTGAATCAGTAAATTCATCGGTTCCTGTAGTGATCGACGAGAAGTTTGTGTTTTTGTCTGAATGTTACGGTAAGGGAGGGGTACTTCTTGAATTTGATGATAAAATAAATGCAGCTCCCGTTTGGGATGAAAGGTGGTTTGGTATGCACTGGATGACTCCATTAGTAATAAAGGGTCACCTTTATGGTTTTGCTGGGCGGAACAAGCCCGATGTGCAGTTCAAGTGTGCTAGGATTAAGGATGGAGAAATTCTTTGGAAAGATGACATGCGGTACCAACAAAACATTCAAGGTAGAGATTTAACTCTTAGCTTCTTTCGTGGGAGTTTGCTTAATTCTGATGGCCGCGTCTTTGCTTTGGGCGAGGATGGAGTCTTTGCCGAGCTTAAAATTTCACCAGAGGGTGTGAAGGTCGAATCAAAGTCTCAGTTGTTTGTTGCGGAACAGTCCTGGGCCTTGCCTGTTATTCACCGCGGATTACTCTACATATGTCAGCATACCAAGGGCTTCGTTGATAATACTGTGCCCAGATTAATTTGTTATGATTTTCGTGGAGTAGAATAAAATAATATCCAGATAAGATTACTTTATAAAATTGATCCTGGTGAATAATTAATTGAATCTGGGTATTTAGTTTTTATTTCTTCTATCGAATTGAGGAATTCTTCGATTTGGGCTCCCGCGGCTCCGGCCCTGCTCGCGGCGGCGCTAAGTAATTGATCGAGTCTGTCTTTGGAAATTTTCAGTCCATCATCATTGGATAGACGATCGATGAGATCATTGTCTCTCGCTTCTCCTGAACGCAATGCTTGAAGAGCAGCGACGGCATGTTTTTTTATTAATTCGTGAGCTTCTTCTCTTCCTGTGCCTTCCTTAACGCATTCCATCAGAAATGTAGTCGTTGTCAGGAATGGGAGGTATCGTTCATTTTCATTATTGATAACGTCAGGGTACACTTCCATTTGATTTAAGACAGTTAGGCAAGTCTCAAATAGACCGTCAGCAACAAAGAAGGCATCGGGTAACATTACTCGTCTGACTACCGAACATGAGACGTCACCTTCGTTCCATTGATTGCCGGACAAAGATCCTGCCATTGTAAGATATCCTTTCAGTAAGACATTGAATCCGTTAACTCGTTCACATGATCGAGCGTTCATTTTGTGAGGCATGGCTGATGAGCCGACCTGTCCCTTAGCGAAGCCTTCGCCTGCTAACTCATGTCCCGCCATGAGACGTAATGTATTGCAGAAACTTGAAGGTCCTGAGGAAAGTTCTGCCAAAATTGATATGACTCTAAGGTCCAGAGATCTTGGGTACACTTGCCCGACGTTCGTAGCCGTTTTGGAAATTCCAAGGTGAGATGCAACTTTCTGTTCTAACATGGCTACTTTGTCAGTGTCATCTTTAAATAGTGCGAGCTGATCTAATTGAGTTCCTACGGCTCCCTTTATGCCGCGAGCAGGATAAGATTCAATTGTTGATTCGAGTGCGCAGAAGGCCCCGAGTAATTCTTCTCCAAACATTGCCATTCGTTTACCCATCGTGGAGGTTTGTGCGGCAACATTATGGGTTCGTGCAGATATGTATAGATCTTTCCATTCTTGCGCTTTAAGGCTGATCGCGATCAATGCTGCCGCTGCCTTGGATTGTATTACCTTTAACGATCGGTAAATCTGAATTTGTTCGACATTTTCGGTGAGGTCCCGACTAGTCATTCCTTTGTGAATGTGTTCGCAGCCTGCAAGGTCGCAGAACTCTTCTATTCGAGCCTTCACATCATGACGAGTGACGCGTTCGCGGTCCATGATGGAATCAATATCCACATCGTTCTTAACCTTTTCGTAAGAGAGGATATCTTTTTCAGGAATCTCAAGACCAAGCTCTGCTTGGGCTTTCATCACAGCTATCCATAGTTCGCGTTCAAGGATGACTTTGCCCTCAGGTGACCAGATTGCCCTCATGGGTTCGGTGGCATAGCGATTGGCTAGAATGTTTGGAATCTCAGACATGGTGTGAATGTAATATAATAATGTCAGCCAAAGAACTCATTAATTGAATCTTTGTATTAAAATGTAAGATATTTTTTAATCTGACAGCGGAAGTTGTTCCAAGCAAATTAATCGAAAGGTATGCCAGTCCTCTTCGAAATGTCCCGTAATTCTTTAACTACAGGCAACACGAGCGGAATTCCTTGCTTCGATCGGATTGATTCGGCTTCTCTTTCAGGGTCGCCAGGGACAATTGGACCGTCAGTTCCTGGGGCAGGGGAGGTTGCTCTTAGTGTTTGAATATAGTCATCTGTTTGAGTTTTGAACTCATCAGGGTCTATAAAAGCATCTATTTTCATGGCGCCAAAGAAATGTCCGATTCCTTTTCCTACACTACGATTTGGGATTTCTTGTTGTAAGGCGAATGGTGGGGTAAAAGGCCCCCAATTAGCTCCACTAAGAACAGCGCAAAGAAAATCGACCATTACCGCGAGCCCGTACCCTTTGTGACCGCCTTTTTCTCTATCTGATCCGAGAGGGAGAAGAGCCCCTCCATTAATCATCTTATCGGGATCACTAGTATTATTCCCCTCAGAGTCAATGGCCCAGCCTTCTGGAATCAATTGTTCTTTCCGATGAGCGATTTCAATTTTTCCGTAAGCAGCTGCACAAGTGGCTAAATCAATAATTATTGGGGGCTCTTTTTTTCCCGGAAATGCAATTGCTATTGGATTTGTGCCGAGCATTCTTTCAGCTCCCCATAGTGGGGCTACTAGCTTAGTTGTATTTGTCATTGACCATCCGATCAGGTCTCTTTCCAATGCTTTTATGACATAGTAACCAGCGATTCCGTAATGGTTGGTGTTACAGACGCTCACCCATCCACTGCCAGCTTCTTGTGCCTTGTCCATTGCAATTTCATTTGCTTTTGGACCTACCACTAATCCTAAACCGTTATCACCGTCAACCGTTGCGGTTGATGCGGATTCCCTGACTATTTTAATTTCAGGAACTGGATTTATCCGTTCCTTTTCCAGCATGTCAAAATAAGTATGTAATCTGGCAACACCATGAGAATCGATCCCTCTTAAATCACTCATTGAGAGGACTTCTGAAGCCAGTTCAGCTTCTTTTTCAGGTATGCCGAAATGTTGGAAAGTGAGTTTAGAGAACTCGCTAAGCCTTTCATGAGGATAGGTTATTGTTTCTACTTCAGGCATAAGTTAATAGGTGAAATTCAGTGATTCCCTTTTGTTTGCTAGCAATTGATGCTTTTTGATTTGATTAATTGAGGTGTTCTCCAATTACCTTTGCAATGTTAAGTGAGGCGGTCGCAGCGGGAGAAGGTGCATTGCAGACATTTAGAATATTACCGTTCCTTGAAAAATAGAAATCATCGACCATTGATCCATTGAAACTTACAGCTTGAGCTCTTACTCCTGCCGGTGCAGCGCATAAGTGTTCAGTTTTGATTTCCGGGACCAGACGGGACAATGCTTTGACAAATGCTCGTTTACTTGCGGAGCGCCACATTTCACCTAGACCTGTTTTCCAAAATTTTGCAGCTAGGCGAAGGAATCCAGGATAAGTTAGAGATTCGACCAGTTCGCTGGGATTGATTTTGAGCTTAGAGTATCCTTCTCTTGCATACGCAAGAACAGCGTTAGGGCCGCATTCGACGCCTCCGCCAATCATTCGAGTGAAGTGAACTCCGAGAAAAGGGAAGTTAGGGTCAGGAACTGGATAGATTAAATTCTTTACTAGTCCGCGAGCGCTTTCGTTAAGTTCATAATATTCTCCTCTGAAAGGAATAATTTTCATGGGAGGCCTCGCGCCCGTCTTGTCTGCTATGTGATCTGAATAAAGTCCACCGCAGTTCACGACTCTTTCAGCTAAAAATTCTTTTCCTGAACTAGTTTGGACTGATACTGATTTCTGATCAGGAGTGATGAAGTGTACTCTTTCTCCGGTTAAGATCTGCCCTCCCGCAATTTTAATTTTTTCAGCTAGGACAGAGCATACTTGACGATAGTCCACGATTCCTGCCTCAGGAACATGAATTCCTGCTATGCCCGCTGCATGAGGTTCTAATTCGGACAGTTCGGATTCATCAATGAGTCGGCACTTTACACCATTTTTCTTTCCTCGTTCAAGTATGCTATGCATTGCTGGCAATTCTCTCTCATCGGTTGCGACAATGACTTTTCCACATGTCTCGAATTGTATGTCTTCCTGCTTACAGAACCGTTCAAGTGCTTGTTTGCCTTTACGACAATTAATCGCTTTCAGTGATCCGGGCTTATAATAAATACCTGAATGAATGACTCCAGAATTATTGCCTGTTTGGTGGGAGGCTATCTCATTTTCTTTTTCTAGGACGGTGACATTTTTTTTTGGCAGAATTTTGCTAAGGTGATAAGCCGTTGCAAGCCCGATAATACCTCCTCCAATGATGAGGGTATCTTTCTTTTCGATCATTATGATTCGTCCTTATTCCCTTTATAGGCTCTGTCGAAGTGAGTGTATCCGCCGTCAGGATATATAATTTGTCCGGTAGTATGTGCTGATTTTATGGATGCAAGGAAAACGATCGAGTCTGCGATTTCTGCGGCTTCGGTAAATCTTTGACCGAGCGGGATGATGGATTCGATTGCTTCTTTAGCTTTAGTAGGCTCGGGATTTTTTGCTAGCCAATTTTCGTAAAGGGGCGTCATGACTTCAGCGGGAACAACGCAGTTTACTCTTATCCCGTATTGAGCGAGGTCCAGGGCCCATTCTCTAGTCAGTGCATTTATTCCACCTTTTGAAGCAGCGTATCCAGAAGTTCCACCCTGCCCTGTCACTGCGACTTTGGATCCCACATTGATTACATTTCCCTTAGTTGATTTTAAGTCGGCAAGAAAATGGTGAAGGAGAGCAAAGGGATGAATTAGATTTCTTTCAAGTGATTGAATAAATTTTGAAGGGCCATTTTCTATTGATGCTCCATCATTGACTCCGGCATTGTTTATTAGGATATCAATAGGACCAATGTCGGCACCTATTTTATTAGCCGTCATTTGAATTTCATCAAGATTAGTCAATTCAACATGATAAGAATGACCGGTTCCAATTTCTGAAATTAGGGTTTCAGCCTCTTGCTGATTTCGACCCAGAATAATTGGCACGGCGCCTTCTGATGCGAAAGATTTAACAATCGCCGCTCCGATTCCTTTGGCTCCGCCCGTAATGACAACTTTTTTGTCTTTTAATTGCAGGTCCATACCGTTGTTAATTACTGTAGGCTACGACGTTCTGTCTTGAAGAGCCTAGTCCGTCGATTCCAAGTTCGACGACATCTCCGGGCTTGAGGTATCTTTCTGGATCCATACCCATGCCGACACCGGCTGGGGTTCCTGTTGATATGACATCTCCAGGTAAGAGGGACATGAAATTGCTCAAGTAACTGACTACATGGGGCACATTGAATATGAGGTTTGACGTATTGCCATCCTGCATTTTTTCACCATTGACCGTTAACCACATTGCTAGATTGTCTGTATCTGGAATTTCATCTTTAGTGGCCATGAAAGGGCCCATCGGAGCAAAAGTGTCGGAACTTTTTCCTTTAGTCCATTGTCCGCCCCTGTCTTTCTGAAAGGAGCGTTCACTGACATCATTATGTAGAACATAGCCAGCGATATAATCTTTAGCCTCTGATTCACTGATGTACGAAGCATGCTTGCCTATCACAATAGCAAGTTCTACTTCCCAATCTGTTTGTTCGCTTCCTTTTGGAATAACTATATTATCGAAGGGGCCGTTAAGGGCCGAAGTTGCTTTGCTGAAAATGACAGGTTCTTTGGGTGTTTCTGCACCCGTTTCTGCAGCATGATCACTAAAGTTAAGCCCGATGCATATCATTTTACTTGGCCGAGCAATGGGTGATCCGATCCTATGGTCTGCACTGATTTGTTCTGCATTATCAGCGTTAGAGGATGCCCATTCTTGAAGTTTTTCTAGTCCGCTAGAAGCAAAGAATTCTTCATTATAATCATTCACAATTGAGGAAGTGTCTACTAAACGGCCATCATCAAGTTGAAGTCCTGGTCTTTCGTTTCCTGTTTCGCCATAGCGTATCAATTTCATTTAATTGTATTTGTTATTTTTATTTTAATAGAGTGAATCCGCCATCGATGTCAAAGGCTGACCCGGTGACAAAGGAAGCCTCGTCTGAGCAAATGTATGTAGCTAACGCTGCTATTTCTGAAGGTTTCGCCATGCGACCAATGGGCTGAGTCGCTTCGAGCTGAGTGAACATCTCTTTTTCTTTTCCTGGGTAGTTTTCTTTAAGGTAATTGTCAACAAAAGGGGTATGGACTCTGGCTGGGCAGAGACAATTGCAGCGGATTCCTTTTTCAACAAAATCCCGGGCCACGGAAAGAGTCATCGTATAAACGGCACCCTTGCTTGTTGAATAGGCAAAGCGGTCAGGGATACCAAGATTAGATGCGACCGAAGCCAAATTAAGTATGGAGCCGCCTCCTTTTTTGATCATTGATGGAATGATAGCGCGGATACAAAGGTAAGGCCCTCTTACGTTTACGCTCATGATTCGATCAAAATCATCGGGATCAGTGTCCGTTGCATTTCCGATATGAGCTATTCCTGCGTTATTAACAAGGATGTCAGGGTGAGATCCCTCTTCCGCGATTGTTTTAAAAACAGTTTCGACCGAATTGGAATCTGAAATATCGCATTGAAAGCATTTTCCGTTAATAGAATCCGCAACTTTCTTTGCGGGTTCCTCGTTCACATCCAAAATAATGACTTCAGCCCCTTCTGAGGCAAATCTTCTACTGATTGCTTCACCTATGCCAGAGCCGCCACCAGTTATCACGGCAATTTTTCCTTCGAGTCTTTTTGACATGATTAATAATTAATGAGGGAATAATTATTTGCTTTCTAACATTTTATTAAAATCTCCTTCTTCACAACACTTAACGAACCCTTCGGTGAATGATTTAAGTGCATTCCAGACCTTGCGAATCCGTTCTGATTCATTATTAGCAATGGCATTGTCTTGTGCGGCCTCACTGATTTCAGATAGTAGGGCAGAGAATTGTGAAACTATTTCATTTGTTGCAGGCATGACTTCATAATTATTTTCTTCTTGGTCATTTGGATTTCGAACAAAATAACCGCCGGCCTGTTCACAGATCCAGTCAATCATTTGAGGATCATTTGCAGCTTGCATGAGATTAATCATGCGATCTAGCGGGTTCTTGCTGCCGCTTCCAGAGGCCTCAGGTGGCTGACTCCATTTGTAGAGTAAAGATGTTGAGACTCCTACATCAGCTGCGATTTTTTTGATTCCTCTTTTTTTGCAGGATTCTTTTATTACTTCGTGGGATTTCATTTATGATAACTAAAAATTATTAATGCATTTTATAAACATTTTCCTTTTGATAAGCGAACATTTTAAATGAATACCAAGATAACTGCACTGCTCAGTAGTAAGGCTCCGGCAAAGCGCTTGGCCATGATTCGGTGACCTTGCAGCGCGGCTTCATTGTTTCCTAATGCGTTACCTAAGAACCAAACAATTAAGACTCCCCATAATGCTCTTGTAGAATAAATAATGTTCATGGGAGTAGCTTTACCAAAAAATGCTAATGATAGATTGAGGATCATTCCTTGGATGCCAATGGCGATTCCTCCGAGGGCAGCGAATTTCAGAGAACTCCTTGGGCAAGATTTCAGGGGTCCTGAGAAGAAGGGTATGAAAAGGAGGGAGCAAAAAGCTACCACAGAAACCATGACGACTATGAAGGGAATGGGGCCAAAATCTTGACTCCTATATCCTGCCAAGGTGTCACTGCCACCGAAGCAAGCGCAAGCAACGAGTGACCAGAAAACTGTTCGGCCATTTTCTTTGAAACTTTTAATTGTGGCTCCTCCCAAGAGAAAAATAGCTGCAGCGGCTAAAATTGAGCCGATCCATATCAGTGGCGGGACTTCTTCGGGTCTGATTGCATAAGAAAAAAGCGCTACGAAGATTACTTTTACGCCCATTAATGGGGCCTGAACTGACACGTCACCGGAACGGATAGCCAGAAATGTAAAGACTTGCCCACCGAAGAAACAGATTCCTGCTATTAGTGCCCAGCTAATGTGCTCCCATTCAGGCGACTTATCATTGAACGGAAGCGCACATAAGAAGACACCAAAGAGTGCCATATTGGAGATGAACGCTGATCTTAAGATGCCGCATCCCTCGTTAAGTGACCTCTTAAGAAAGAGGCTGGCAAATGGGTAAATGATTGCACTAACTAATGGAAGAAGGAATATCATTACGGTGCTGACAAGCTGCTCGTCAGCTGGTCCTCGTTACTGACGTTCTAGAATTTCAACTTCATATCCATCAGGGTCTGTTACGAAGGCCATTTTTGCTTCGTCGTCTAAGAATTTCTCCCGCCATGTCTCTGGCCAAATTTCGATGCCCTGATTCTCTAGCCTGTCACAATATTCAATGATGTTTTCAACTCCTACGCAGGTATGCATTAGATCTTCTGGAAAATTCACTTCAAAGTCAGGAGAATAGCAGAGCTCCAGAAAGTGCTCACTCGCATCAAGTTCAAGGAAGGCGAGTTGATTTCCAGCAGGGGATTTGTCATTCTTCTTTGTGAGCTTGAAGCCCATCTTTTCATAGAACTCTATGGATTGGTCAATGTTGCTGACTCTTATACGGGTGTGTAGGAATTTGATGGGCATATTGTATGAAATGAGGTTTGGATAATGTTTCTGATTTGAAGTATATTAAGAGTAATGGTTATGTGAATTACACCTGATGGTTCTCTTACCAGTTTCTGGGGTCAGTATTTGTTATTCCGGATTTAGGACTTTCTCCGTTCTTGTCTGACGCCGTGATGCAGTATTCATAGATGACTATACCGTTCATATCGGAACCGGCTCCTGCTTTGTATCCTGGATTTGAGAATTTAGCGGTCGCTGCTTTTGCATTTCTGTCTACGAATCCTTGGGACCGGCCTGAGTAAATGGATGTCCAATTTTGTTTCCCTTTTTCTCGTCGATAGACTTTGTATTCATTCGCGCCTATTTGAGTTTCCCATTTTAGGCGCACTGATCCTTTGAGTGGAGTGACTTCGGGTCGTTCAGGAGCCTCGGGCGGATCTTCAGACAAGTTCAGTTCTATCGGTTCAGAGAGGATCGGACGAGCAGCGGTTGGAAGTGCTGATACTCGTAAAAGATAGTTGCCATTTTTGAGTGGGAGAATCACTTGTTTTAAACCCGTGGATTTACTGACGCTGCTCCAAACTTTGCCTCCATCTTTACTGCTTTCGATTGAGTATTTGGTCACGCCGGGCGTGCCTCGAATTTGCACACTGATTCCTGATTTCAGGTTTTCGACTTTTAAAATGAGAGGGGGTCTTAGGGGTGCTTTGTCTTTTGTTAATTTCCAGTTCCCTGTTCCGGGCGGGAGAGTCGCCTCGACTCCGAGTCCATTGTAACGAGTCAGGATGGATCGGCCATTCACTTGGATTTTCCAGTCCCTCTTAACGAGAGGAGGTTGAACGCTGACCGAGAATCTTTGCTGGCCCGGGCCCCAAGGACTCATCCCTACGATGGTTATTGGTTTGCTGAGGCCCAGATCCTTTAATGTAGGAGTGCCTATGATGCGCCCCTCTATTTTCGCCCATTTGGGCACATTGTTGAATGTGAAACGTACAAATGGCCCTCCTCCGGTATATTCTATAGCATATTCAAACGTTTGACCCACTCGTATCATTTTTTGCGGTTCTGATGTAATTGCTAGAGGTGAACGCATCAGTCCTACCATAGTGAATCCATGGATTTGTTTCTGGGTAATTGGGAAATTATAAATTCTTAGATTATCAATAGATCCGTTCAGGCCAGTGATTGTATTATTTTTTCCATCCGTTCCCTTAGTTGTAATTTGTCCGCCCAACTTTAACGGAGCGTTCAGAAGTTTTTCATTTATTGATCTATTAGTGAGCTTAGTTCCTGCAATTTTGGAATCGACAAAGAGTGTATGTTTATTCCCTAATTCTTCACTGATTCCTTCGTCGTATTCTTCCTCATTTACCCAGGCGATGTGGTGCCACTGATCGTCATTTATTGATTCAGTGCTCTCTATCACGAATTTATCATTGCCGTAGTACGTGGCTCTGATTTTTCCTTCTTCAGTGACTTGGATAGTGCGTGAATGTTTTGCGAATTTTCCGTTTTCTATTTTTGTTTTATTTAAAAGTAATCCATGACCTTTTGTTTTTACCCATAAAGCAATGCTGTTATTTCCATTAATGTCTTGGTCGAAGAGGGTGTTAATGTGGCTTTCTTTTCTTAGTGAGACGCTCGTCCCGTTCCCGAAACCGACACCCTTTGTCCATAATAGCTTGTTGTTCTTGTCGAATATTTTTCCTTTTTGATCAGGGGCTTTAATGTTTGTCACTTCAGTGCCTTTGCCCTCATCAAATTTCCAGAAGGCTAAGAGTCTATTTTTGGATTTTTCTTTTACCGTGAAAGGTTTGCCGAATTTGATCCTTAATGTGGCTCCGTCTGGAGCATTGTATCTTCCTGAGGTCGGAAAGATTATTGGATCTCTGGTGCTTTTTTCTTTAGGCACTTTGTATCTGGCCGAGGCGGAGACGAGATTCCCTTCAATATCAAGTGTCAGGTGCTCTGAAGCGATCCTGTGTCTTTTGCTTTGGTGATTTCCTATAACAGCTATTTCCTTACTGCTATTATCTAAGTCCCTAATGAGGCCAGTCATTGCATCGACTGCCCAATCTTTTCCACTTAATATTTTATTTTGTCCGTTCTTGCCGGCAAAGATACGGTCGATCCCATTATTTGTTTCAATGAAAGCCGAGTTCAGGGCTGGGCCGGGAGATGTCTGCAGGCCGGGTTTAGGAGTCTTTCCATGCACTTTAATTTTTGTTTTGTTTGCTATTATACCAATGCCGCTGACCGCTGCAGCATCTCCCTCTAGTGACATTTCATTATCCTGACCATTTATAATTTTTAAGCTTTGGTTATAACCTGTTCCGATAAGAATGGGGGGAATGGGTCCTGAATCTTTCCACACCCACTGGGCAGCTGCATTTCCCGCATCGTCAATGACTGCTACGTATCGTTCCTTAATGTGCAAGACCCTTCGCTCACGAGGTCCGTTGGCCGGGTAAGGAAAGGTTACGCTGCCAAACTGAAGTTCTCCGAGATCAGTGTAGGTTGTCGAAACAGATTCTCTGTTTATTGATTCAAATCCATCCTTAGTTTTAGTTAAAATAGTACCTCTTGCCATTGTCTTTTCGCTTGAGGGGTATAGTAATGCAGCGTCCGCATTTAGAATAATTTGTTTCCCGTTCCTTTTTCCAAGGGCGACGCTCCCATCGCTGAGTTTTCCCAGTGAATTCTCTGTTATTATTTTTTCACTGACGCTTCCTTTTCTGAGGCTATATACATATTGAATTAGAGTTTTTATTTTGGACGACTCGGTTGAATATATTCCTGCTTTCTTTCGTATCGATCTGAGCGCTTTTTCGGACTGATCAAACCATTCGTTGCTCATAGGGTGTTCGGGCACTTGGTATGCCGTTTCAGCAAGTTCGATACAATCTGTTTGAGTTAACAAGAGGAATGGCGTTTCGGCTTTCCGGTACGCATTAAAGATAAGTTCAGTGGAATTTTCATTGAACCGTTTTGTGGAAAATGAACTTTCTGCAGGTCTGACCTTGCCCTCATATTTAAGGATCCAATCTTTTATTTCATTTAGCCCATCTCTTGTCGGCTGATAATTCAAATGATTCTTAAATTCTTTTAAGAATTGCTCCGATATTTTGGTATCAACCCCTTCGAATGTTTCCGCTATTTCAATGCGAGGCAGGTCACGTATGCATTTTAGCGTTACTGTGTATTTGCCGCCGCCTTTAAAGTTATAAGTGAGTTGATGAATTAGGAATAACGGGCCAGTTTCAATTCTACGGCTACTTAGTGATATTAGCTCCAGGTTTCCTCCTAAGACTATGGATGAGTCCTTCCAAGTCTGCCCAGATTTAACTCCAAGAACAGGAACCGGAACAGGCCCTTTTGGTTTGGGATTTTGGATCGGAGCCGGGACTTTAATTTTTAATAAATTCGTATTAATGATAATGACTTGTTCCGTTTTTTCATCAGTGATTGCCGAATCTTCAAATTGATGTTTACCTTTACTGAGCACAAAAGAACGTTCGGAATTGACTGGAAAATCTGCTATAAAATTTAGTTTTCCGTAGGCCAATGAACCGTCATCTCTGTGCCTCTTATCAGAGAGCTGGAAGGTTAATTCTTTTCCATCAGTATTGGTCAATTTTAAATTTTCTGCGGTGGCTCCTGGTGTAGAAAATTCGATAGGATAGCTGATGAGGGTCATTGGCCATTCACGGTCAGGGAAGTTTGGGAATTGAATCTTAAGCCCAACGCTTTCAGAGAATTCTTTTAGGTACGGATTCTTTGGTTGCGATGTTTCAGCGCATGCAAAAATCGCACTTAGCGAAAAGAATAAAGAAATGTATAATCGTTCCTTTGTGAATTTTTTCAGCATTGGGGGTTACTTTTTTCTATGAAAATGGCCGGGTCTTTTAAATTTGTCTATTATAAGCCAATTTTAAGCTAAGTGACAGCGCAGTTATTTTATCTTTATCCGGGACAGGATGACTTGAACCGTGCCGTTTAAAAGCATAGAATATTGATATGTTATGCTTCAATGGAGGTCCTGCCAAAAATTGCGACGGTCTTTCTCGTCGGAGTTTTCTTAGAGTGGGCTCCCTTGGCATTGGAGGTCTGAGCCTCCCTGATCTCATCCGTGCGGAATCAGCTTCGGGTAATGGCTCTTCTGCAAAGTCCATAATTCATATTCATCTTGATGGGGGTCCTCCACAGATGGATATGATTGATCCTAAGCCAGATTCTCCTGTCGAATATAGGGGGGACATTAAATCCATTCCTTCGGAAATTTCTGGAGTTCATTTTTCAGAGTTAATGCCAAGGATAGCGGGCTCTGCAAAAAAGTTTGCCTTTATTCGTTCACTGATCGGAGCTGACGGGCAGCATAACGCATTCCAATGTCAGTCAGGATACAAAGCCTCTGAGAAGGGTCCGGTTGGAGGTTGGCCCGCAATGGGTTGCGTTATCAATAAGCTTTTAGGGTCACCTAGTGATCCTGCTCCTGCGTTCGTGGATCTTATGCAGGGAAGGGGGCAGGTAAGGAACAGTGTCCGGCCTGGGTTCTTGGGCCCTTCTGCTAATCCTTTTAGGCCTGATATTTCTTCAATGTTCAAACGAGAGCTAGAGGATGGAATGAAGAACGAACTGGCCAAACTTCGCAAAGGTCATTCTGTAAATTTAAATTTAAATAAGGATTTAAGTGTTGGTCGCCTCGATGACCGGCTAGGGCTCTTACGAGGTTTGGATAGGACGCGCAGAGAAATTGATGCTATCGGGTCAATGGGTGCTTTGGATACTTTTACTGAACAGGCATACGGAATCTTAACATCGGGTAAGATTGCTGAAGCCATGGATCTCTCTAAAGAGGATCCTAAGTTGATTTCAAGGTACGTGCCTCAAATGAAAGAGAAGGAATTGGCGTTTTTCACGAGTGAAGGGCCGCAAGCGGCAAAGAAATTACTTTTGGCTCGACGCCTTGTTGAGGCGGGTGCTCGGGTCGTAAATGTTTCTATCAGTGATTTCGACACCCATTCTAAGAACTTTGTTAGAATGAAGCAGCTAGTTCCGATCGTTGACCATGCAATCGCCACTCTCATTGAGGACTTAGGTGAGAGAGGAATGCTTGAGGATGTGACTGTATTAGCTTGGGGTGAATTTGGAAGGACTCCAAAAGTTAACGCTAATGCCGGGCGAGACCATTGGCCGAAGGTTGCGATGGGGATATTGGCTGGTGGAGGGATGAATGTTGGGCAGGTAATCGGCGCTACTGATCGGTACGCGGCCGAAGCAGTTCAGAGGCCAGTCCATTACAAAGAAGTGATTGCGACTTTATATTATAATCTTGGAATAGATCCCCAACAGACGACGGTCCAGGACTCTACAGGGAGGCCTCATTATTTGCTCCAAGATAGTAAGCCCATCAAGGAGCTTATTTCTTAAGATTCGTTGATTAGCTTTGTTATGCTCTTTCGATATTTTAATCTTATAAACCCAAAGAGGATTATAACGCCTACAGAAAAGTAATAAGGCCACCATTCTAAGCTGTATCGAAAAGCTGATAGCTGGGGATCAGACGCATCACTAAATTTGTTGCTCAGATAAATTTGGGCAGTAAGAACTCCAAAGACTTGAGTTAATATGCCGAATG
>JASLJT010000047.1:0-8515 GCA_030747955.1 Verrucomicrobiales bacterium
TATCACATAAGCTTACAAAATTAATCAGAAGTGACTCTACAGTACTCTGCTACTATCCACTTCGGTCCGAACCGGATATCCTTCCTGTCATCCAACATTGGCTCGAATCAAATTTCCGGGTGTGCCTTCCAAAAGTTGAACGAAATAAAATTGAATGTTACGCAATCAGTGAAATGGAAAGTTTAATCTGTTCTTCAATGGGCATATTAGAACCTGATGGGTCAAACAAAATAATCAGCTCTAAAGAAATTGATTTCATTTTAGTTCCAGGAATAGGGTTCACCCTTGAAGGAAAGAGGCTCGGTAGAGGCGGTGGATTTTATGATAAATTTCTCAATCAAATATTACCGCCAACGCTAAAGATTGGAGTTGCTTTTAAATTACAAGTACTAGATGAAATGCGAACACAAAATCATGACATAAGTGTCGATTTACTGATAACTGAGTAAGTAAGATCCATTCACGCCCACTTAGGGACATTCAATTCAAAACTTGGTATCCGTGTAAAGACAGGAACCCCTTCATCAGTTTCACCAAAGAACGACCCGTCGACAACACAATCAGAATCCACTACATGATAGCTGTTGTAACTAAAATTTTCTCCAGATGTAATTTTTGGAAATTGCCCAACAACACCATCACCCTCAACTATAGTCTTGTCACCATTTAGAAGTGTAATTACCCATTTCCTTCCACATATTTTGACTGTTTCATCAGAAAAATTTTTAATCGTAACAAAATAAACAAATGGATGCGGTTTGTCTGCCGGTGCTTCTAAGCTTGGCATATAAATGACATCATCAATAATAACGTCGAGTCCTGAAAGTTCTATAATTTCCAATTAAAATAGATATGGGTTTATTTACTTAAAGCTAAACAAACAAATTAAAACTTGGAAGCATCAAAAAACATATGTTGCCCTGCTCACAATCGAAATCAATTGCTCTCAGCATAGCAGGATCAGATCCATCTGGAGGCGCTGGCATTCAAGCGGATATAAAAACATTTCACTCGTTCGGTGTTCATGGTTTAACAGCAATCACTTGCGTAACTTCACAGGTGCCTGGCAAAGTCATAAACATAGAACCTGTAAGCGTCAACGCACTGAAAACCCAAATCGATACTCTATTCAGTGAATATAAAATATCAGCAATAAAGACAGGACTCCTAGTTTCATCAGATTTAATTGAGGTTCTAATATCATCATTAGACAATGGCCGCATCGATGCCCCTCTCGTAGTTGATCCAGTCATGATTTCTACTAGTGGTACAAAATTGTTAAATGTTGATGCCTTATCACTTTATATTGAAGAGCTAATACCAAGATCAACCCTGTACACGCCTAATTTATCTGAAGCCGCGACCCTACTTGGTATTGAATCTAAAGACGTAAATGATCCTGCAGAATGCGCCAATCTCTTATATCAAAAGTATGGATCCTCCGTTTTGCTTAAGGGGGGGCACTTTAAATCAACCATGGCCACTGATTTTTTAGTCGATGAATCGGGAATTAAAAGTTTCTCAAAACCATTCTCAGAAAAGATACCCGCGCATGGGACCGGCTGCACCTATTCTGCATCTATTTGCGCATGTATCGCTAAAGGCCTTAACCTTCATGACTCAATATTGAAATCAAAAAACTATATCAGCAAATCAATTGACCGATCTTTTGAATTAACATCAGGTCACTTTACATTAAATCATGACACTGACGGCTCTAAGCCCCCTCAGTAGATTTATTTTTTAGGCAAAATAGTTACCTTTCGGTCATTCGAGAGCTGTGACCCGGGCGTAGATCTTCCTTTCTCAACTTGAGATTCAAGTAATTGTAGCAACGAAGAAACCTTATTAGGGTGCTTGCTGACCAAATTATTTCTTTCTCCTGGATCATTTTTTAAGTTAAAGAGCTGCATACTAGGAAGACCTTTTTTCTTTGCTTCTGATTCTCTCGGGGCGCTCCACCCACCACTTCCACGTGAAATGCACAATTTCCAGTCCCCTTCCCTAATCGCAAATGAACCACTGATAGAATGATTAATAATAGATTTGCGGTCATTTGATTTTGCTCCATTAAAAAATGGAACAAGACTAAACCCATCCTCTCCCCCTTTCGTTTTACCCTTTTGTAGGGAAATCTCTTCAAGAGTTTTATATATATCAGTTAAAGAAACGGTAGACTTATTCGAAATTCCCGCATCTATATGTTCTGGCCACCTCACGATCAATGGAACTCGATGCCCTCCTTCATATATATCAGCCTTATGACCGCGAAATCCGCCACTTGGATCATGACCTTTATCTTTTAATAATTCAAAATTCGCTTCAGGAGAGCAACCATTATCACTGGTGAAAATTACAATAGTATTTTCATCTAATTGTGTTTTACGAAGAACTTTAAATAGTTCACCCATATGATGGTCTATTTGGATAACAAAATCCGCATAAGGGTTCAAACCGCTTGCTCCTTTAAATGGAGGCACTGGAACAATAGGAGTATGCGGTGCAGGTAATGCTAGGTAGATAAAGAAATTTCGACCATTTTTTGCTCCTTGCCTTTGAGCTGAATGATTTAATATATAATCAAATGTCTTTTCAAAAAGGTGAGGAAGGACCTCATCGATCTTGAAGTCACTACCAATCGGCCCTTTTCTGTACCATCCGTATCTGTCTTGAGCTCTGGTAACTCCCTCTTCCCTCTTTGGCTCCGATGTTATTTTCCCTGTATCAACCCAAACATAGGGGGGCATATCTAATGAACCACAGTGTCCATAGTAATAATCAAAACCATTTATATCTGGCCCATTCTTCACGGGTTGAGTGAAATCAATTTTATTATTCTTCTTTGCCCAATCCCACCCCAAGTGCCACTTGCCAATCATGGCCGTATCGTACGCCGCGCCTTTCATAAGATGCCCCAAAGTCGCTCGTCCCTTTGGTATTAAATGCTCACTCCTTCCGCTTAAAACTCCGCGAGCTATTCTTGTTCGCCAGCAGTAACGGCCCGTTAAAAGACCATAACGAGTTGGCGTGCAAACTGAACTTGGCGAATGCGCATCCAAGAAAGTCATTCCTTCGTTTGCCATCTTTTGTAAATGGGGAGTCTTTATTTTTGAATTGGAATTCGTTGGCGTTACATCACCTATACCAAGATCATCAGCCATAACTAAAATCACATTCGGTAATGCTCCATAAAGAAGGTCAGCCCGAATAAAAACTATTCCGATAAAAATGATTGCCCTGAATGGAATGTTCATCATTCAAGTAAACTACCCACAATAAAAAATGCGAACCCAATTATTTGGTATAGGAACCAATGATTTTGAAATTCGGTTACCTTGCCCTGAAGCTGGTGCACTAAAATTGTCTATGCACGTCCTAGTCAACTGGCCAAGGAACCTAATACCTTTATTTATATTAATTTAGTGAAATACAATCAATCCAATTATTGATTGTTAATTAAAGAATTAATAATTTTGCTTAAAATTTAACATATCCTTGATATCAATCCTCCTAATATTCCACGATCTCGTCAGATCAATAACTTGAGAGTTTGTATGGCATATTATAATTTAATTTGTTAAGTATTTATCAATCACATGAAACAACCTACCCGTAGAAAATTTATAAAGGGCTCGCTATATGGCGCTGCCGGAACAAGTACATTCTGCAGTCTTCCTGCAAACGCAAAAGTCAAAGGAGCTAACAGTGATGTGCGCGTCGCTGTAGTTGGAGTTGGAGGTCGTGGAGGAGGTCACGTAAATGCATGCATAGGCAATAAAAAAGTTAGAGTAACAGGCGTATGTGATGCTGATTACAAACGCAATGAGTCTAATGCAAACCGAGTAAAGGATAAACAAGGAACAAAACCGAAGCAATACGAAGACTACAGGGAGTTATGTACTGATAAGAACATTGATGCAGTCATGATTGCCACCCCAAATCATCTACACTCATTGGTAGCAATACTTGCAGCACAAAATGGAAAGCATGTGTATGTAGAAAAACCAGTTTCACATAATATCTGGGAAGGCAGAAAATTGGTCGAAGCCTCAATTAAATACGGCAAAAAAGGAGTCATTGTTCAACACGGTATGCAGCGCCGATCAGATTCAGGATGGCGTGAAGTAATGGAGTGGATAAAAGACAAACCTTTAGGAGAGATGATCGTAAGCAGAGGCTTTTGCTATAAACCCAGAAAGAGCATAGGCAAAGTACAAGAGCCAAAGCAACCGCCAGCTGAAATCAATTACGACTTGTGGTCAGGCCCTAGACAAATTTTACCAATCCGACGCGATCGATTCCATTATGATTGGCACTGGCAACGTCAGTACGGAAACGGTGATATTGGAAACCAAGGACCACACCAAATGGATGTAGCCAGATGGGCATTGGGTCAGGAAAAATGCGCTCCTAATGTATTAAGCATTGGTGGAAGGTTTGGATATGACGATGATGGAGACACTGCAAATACGCAAATAGCATTCTTTGATTACAAGCCAGTACCATTAATGTTCGAAGTGCGAGGCCTCCCTGAAAAGGGTCTCGATTGGGGCAAGGGGATGTCGAATTACAAAGGAGCAAGAGTAGGAAACGTCATTGAGTTTGAGGGCGGGTACATAAGTGAATCCAAAGCATATGACAACAAAGGAAAGAGCATAAAGAAATTCGGAATCACAAATGGGCGAGGCCATTTTGAAAACTGGATAGCTTCCATTGAAGAAGGAATAAAAGAAGGCAAACATGAGCATGAGCTTTCAGCTCATACAGGGCACGTTTCTGCCGCTTTAGGACATATGGCTAATATTTCCTATTATATCGGCAAAAATGCTACACCTCAAGCATGCAAGGAATCCCTAAAAGGCGACAAAGTGAAAGAAGAAGTGTTCAGCAGATTCGCTCAACACCTTGAAAACAACGGAATCGACATAGAGAAAACACAGACTACTTTGGGTCCACTCTTGAATTTTGACCCTGACAAAGAACAGTTCACTGGCGAGCTTTCTGAACAGGCCAACGAGCTGGTAAAAGGTGATTACAGGGAAGGATTTAGAATTCCCGAATCTGTTTAAATTTATACGTTGGATAAAAAATATCTGGGAGTGGTAGTAATCACTCCCAGAATTACATAATTAAAATTATCACCTACTGTTTCCTTTAAAAATTAAATGACCGACGCCTCAAAAGAAAAACGCCGGCCTATAAACAAACTATTAGCTGCTAACCGAAGCGAAATAGCCACCCGTATTTTTAGAGGGGCAACCGAACTTGGTCTTAATACCGTAGCTATTTTTGCTGAAGAAGATCGCTTTTGCGTACATCGATTTAAGGCGGATGAGGCCTATAAACTAAGAAAAGAAAAAGGGCCCGTAGGAGCTTACTTAGATATTGAGGGGATAATTTCTATCGCCAAAGAGCGTAATGTAGATGCCATCCATCCTGGGTATGGATTTTTATCTGAAAATGCAGAATTTGCTAAAAAATGTGAAGAGAATGATATCATCTTTGTCGGCCCTAGATCTGAAGTTCTCGCCGGAATGGGTGATAAAATTGCAGCAAGAAAGCAAGCATCAGAACTAGACATTCCAATCCTCGCCGGAAATCCCGATCCAATAAAAGATAAGAACGATGCAATCGAGCTGGCTCAAAATATAGGATTTCCATTAATAATTAAGGCTGCATTTGGTGGAGGAGGAAGAGGAATGCGAGTTGTTAATGATGAAGAATCATTGCCTGACCTCCTCAATGAAGCACAAACCGAGGCCCTTAATGCTTTTGGTGATGACTCAGTTTTCTTGGAACGCTTCGTCAAAAATGCCAAACACATTGAAGTGCAAATAATCGGTGACCAGCACGGTAACGTCGTTCATCTACATGAAAGAGATTGCTCCGTTCAAAGAAGGCATCAAAAAGTCATTGAGATTGCTCCCTCAATTAACATTTCTGATACTATCAGAGAGGAGCTATGCTCAGCCGCTGTAAAAATTGCAAAATCCATAAAATACGACAATGCGGGAACCGTTGAGTTCCTAGTAGATACAGATTCTCAGGAATGGTTCTTCATTGAAATGAATCCAAGGATCCAAGTAGAACATACTGTCACTGAAGAAATCACAAACATCGACATTGTCAGAACTCAAATATTGATTTCTCAGGGGCATGAGATGCATTCCAAAGAGGTCGCCATGCCTAGCCAAGAAAACATTGATAGGAATGGAGTAGCAGTTCAATGCCGCATCACAACAGAAGATCCAGAAAACAAATTCACACCGGACACAGGTAAAATTCTAACCTATCGTTCGGCTTCGGGCCATGGCATCAGACTCGATGGCGGACTTGGCACCACTGGAGCCACAGTAACTCCATTTTACGACTCGATGCTAGTCAAGCTTACGACTCATGCCCCGACTTTTGATATCGCAATACAAAGGGTCAGAAGAGCTTTGAGGGAATTTAGAATACGTGGAGTTAAAACAAACATACCTTTTCTTCTAAACGTCATTAACAATGATAAGTTCAGCTCAGGCAATGCCACAACAAGGCTCATTGACACAACTCCGACCCTCTTTGACTTCAAGCCTAGGAAAGACAGAGCTACAAAACTTCTCAATTTCCTAGGGGACGTTATCGTTAACGGCAATCCCAATGCTAAGGATCAGAGCCCCTCAAAGGCTCTAGCACAAGTAAAGGTACCGGTCACAGACCCAAAGGAACATAGACCCAAAGGAACGAAGGATTTACTCAACGAGCTCGGTCCCGAAAAGTTCTCTGAATGGATATTAGAACAAAAAGAACTCCTAATTACAGACACAACTCTCCGTGACGCTCATCAGTCCCTATTGGCAACGCGGGTAAGAAGCTATGACATGCTTGCGATAGCAGATGCAATCGCAAAAAAAACCCCCTCACTCTTCTCTCTTGAAATGTGGGGCGGCGCTACATTTGACTCCGCAATGAGATTTCTGAAGGAGGACCCATGGCAAAGGCTCACACAACTTAGAGAGAAAGTCCCTAACGTCCTTTTCCAAATGCTCTTCCGCGGATCAAATGCCGTTGGATATTCAAATTATCCCGACAATGTAGTGAAAGGTTTTGTCCATCATGCCGCAGAGCGAGGAATGGATATATTCCGAGTCTTTGATTCACTCAACTACACTCCCAATATGAAAGCGGCCATGGAAGCGGTCCGCGAGACTGAAAGCTCAATTTGCGAAGCTGCGATTTGCTATACTGGTGATATTCTAAATGAAAAAAGGGACAAATATTCATTAAAATATTACGTTGATCTAGCGCATGAGTTAAAGCTCATGGGAGCACATATCTTATGCATTAAAGATATGGCAGGCCTTTGCCGTCCCTACGCTGCAGAAAAACTAGTACGAACACTAAAAGAAGAAGTAGGCCTACCGATACATTTCCATACACACGACACGAGCGGCATTAATGCCTCATCCATATTAAAGGCCTCCGAAGCTGGGGTTGATATAGCTGATGCTGCCCTTTCTTCAATGTCTGGCTCAACAAGCCAGCCATGTCTAAATTCAATTGTCGCAGCATTAGAGAATACTGAAAGAGAATCATCACTTAATCTCAGAGCACTAGATGAATTCTCTGATTATTGGGAGGGAATTAGGAAATATTACTTCCCATTTGATACATCTCCACCTCACGGCACGGCTGAAGTCTATTTGCACGAAATGCCCGGAGGCCAATTTACAAACCTCAAAGAACAAGCAGAAGCCATGGGCCTAGGAGCCCGCTGGCCTGAAATAGCGCAATGTTATGCAGAAGTAAATGACCTCTTTGGAGACATCGTCAAAGTAACACCTTCCAGCAAAGTCGTTGGTGACATGACAATGTTTTTAGTGACTCAAGGCATCAGCCCAGCTGATGTGATTAACTTACCTAAAGGAACAGCCTTCCCGGAATCTGTTGTTGATATGCTCGGCGGTGGATTAGGTCAACCAATCGGAGGTTGGCCTTCAGAAGTGCAAAAAGTAATCCTCGGGGACAAAGACCCAATAACTGATAGACCTGGAGACCATGCAAGTGAAGTCAATCTTGATACAATAAGAGAGGATCTGAAAAATCAAATAAAGCGAAATCCGACAGAGGATGAGATTTGGAGTTATTTGATGTATCCACAAGTCTTTCTAGATTTCATTACAAGTAACAATGAATTTAGTGACCTGAGCGTATTACCTACCCCTGCATATTTTTATGGCGCACAAATTGGTGAAGAAATCAGCATTGATATCGAAGTCGGCAAAACGCTATTCGTCAAACTCATCAATGTTGGTGAACCTGACGAGAACGCTAATCGTAATGTGATTTTCGAGCTCAACGGATCATCACGTCATGCCTTAGTCACCGACAGAACCCTTACACCTACAGCAATATCTCGTGCAAAAGCTGATAAAGCTGACCTAAGTCAGATCGGAGCACCGATGCCTGGCCTGGTCGCTGAACTCAATGTCAGCATAGGCAACAAGATCGAAGAAGGTGACCCACTGTTAAC
>JASLJT010000048.1:0-1918 GCA_030747955.1 Verrucomicrobiales bacterium
CCTGGTGATGCCGGGTTACTCACACTGCGAGGAGCAGAACTATTACGCCAAGCAGACGTGGTAGTCTATGATGCACTGGTAAATCGGGAACTTCTAACTTTGGCCCCACAATCTGCGGAAATCATTTACGGTGGCAAGCGATCGAACGATCACTCCATCCCTCAGGAAGAATTAAATCAGTTGCTGATTGAAAAAGCTAAAGAAGGGAAAACAGTGGTCCGACTAAAAGGAGGAGATCCTTACATCTTTGGACGAGGAGGTGAAGAGGCCATAGAATTACAGCATGAAAAAGTTGAATTTGAGGTTATCCCTGGAATTTCATCCATCATAGCTGCCCCTAACTACGCGGGAATCCCATTAACCCATCGAGAATATTGCTCGAGTTTTACAGTAATCACAGGACACGAGGATCCGGAAAAAAAGGAAACTGCGGTAGACTGGGCTCGCATTGCCCAGGAACCAGGAACCAAGGTAGTGCTTATGGGTGTCGAAAGAATCGGCAAAATTGCAGATAACCTTATAGAAAACGGACTTGCTAGGGATACTCCAGTCGCCATGGTGCGATGGGGAACCACTGGGCGACAAAAAACCATCTCAGGCACACTTGGAACAATCGCTGATATCGTTATCAAAACTAAATTCAAAGCACCGGCAATAACAATCATTGGCAATGTCTCTAAACTTCGAAAATCATTAAATTGGTTTGAAAAACGACCCCTCTTTGGCCAGCGCATAGTTGTCACTCGAACAAGAAAACAAGCCAGTAAACTCACTCATACCTTAAAGGATCTTGGAGCAGATGTGCTAGAGATTCCCACAATAAAAATCGTTCCACCAAGTGATAACGAACCTGTTATTCAATCGATCACCGGTATAGGTAGCTATGACTGGATTATTTTTACCAGCCCAAATGGAGTGACCCATTTCTTCGACTATTTCTTTAAAGCATATAGGGATATAAGAGACCTTGGCAATATGCACTTTGCAGCGGTAGGACCAGCCACAGCAAAAAAACTAGAAGATCTTAACTTAGCTATTGATCTCATGCCTAAGGTCTACACTGCTGAAGCAGCAGCTCAGGCTTTATTGAAATATCAAAATGTAGAAAATGTTTCTGTACTCCTCGCCCGCGCTGAGGAATCCAACTCTGAATTGCCTAAGCTCCTTGAGGCCCAGGGAGCCATAGTAGACGATATCCCATTTTATAAAACTGTCCCCGAAACAGAAGACAGGAACGGAGCAGTTGAAGCTTTTGAAGAGGGAGGAGCAAATTGGATTACGTTTGCTAGCAGCTCAGCAGTAAAGAATTTTGATGCTCGATTCGGACTGGTCGAAATATGCAAAAAAAATCCAGAACTAAAACTTGCATCGATAGGTCCAGAAACCACTAAAGCACTTCGAGAATTAGATCTGCCCCCTACAGTTGAGGCGAAGGACCACACCATCACAGGTTTATCCAAAGCCTTGCTAAAAAGCACAAACTAACCAATCCGAAATGATATTTTTTGTATCATATCACGGCTCATAGCCAATTGCATTCGCTTAAGGATTTCATGGCGGCGATACCGGACAATTTCATCCAGCCACACACTTGAATCGACGGAAACAAAAAGAGTCCCCTTGCGAATCCCAGATGGCTGAGCATGTTCAGTTACAGCAGGATCAATCGTTTGATTCCAAACTTTTATCACCTCAGTCTCAGCTTTACGACGGTCGAGCTTCAGTCCCCCAAGAACATTCTTAATAACTGAACCAGCGCTAACCGCCTGATCTATGTAAGCCTTCTCAATAGGACGTAAATCCATACCACGCCAATCCCGTAACACCTCGTCTTTTGGGCCTAGGCGCCTCGGCCTCTTCCTATTCCGACGTTGAAACGGAGGTGTTGGCAACACGCAAGACCCCGATCAAACGGCTC
>JASLJT010000049.1:0-9783 GCA_030747955.1 Verrucomicrobiales bacterium
AACAGACCATTTACTATTTTTCCAAAAACACCGCCCCAATGTGTTTTATAATATAAAGCTGTATTGCCATATAAAAAAAAAACGACAACGACAGGTAAAAGAGCTGGAATGATCATCTCGCGAAGAGCGGACTTCGTTACAATATCCACACACCTCGCATACTCAGGTTCATCCTTACCTTCCATGATTCCAGGGCGTTCACTGATCTGACGCCTAACTTCTGCAACCACAGCACCGGCCGCACGTCCCACCGCATCCATGCTCAAAGCCGTAAAAATAAATGGTAATAAACCGCCAATGAACATCCCAATAATCACTTCGGGATCCTTAAGCGAAAAGGTCACTGTCTGTTTTATGTGATCTTCTAATTCCAGAAAATAAGAACCAAAGAGGACCAACGCAGCGACACCTGCAGATGCAATAGCGTAACCTTTCGTTACTGCCTTCATCGTATTACCGACAGCATCAAGCGCGTCAGTCCTTTCACGAACGATCGCAGGCAAGTCACCCATCACAGCAATGCCTCCAGCATTATCTGTGATCGGGCCAAAAGCATCCAGAGACACGATAATTCCAGCCAAGGCAAGCATAGCCATCACAGCAATAGAAATCCCATACAAACCAGCGAGTGAATGGCTAATCCATATCGCAGCACAAATGAGAGCCACAGGAAGGCCCGTTGCCATGTTCCCCACACCAAGGCCTGCTATAATGTTAGTAGCGTGTCCCGTCTGAGAGGCCCTAGCAATTTTATTTACGGGTCTGTACTGCGTCGCAGTGTAATAATTAGTAATCAGAACAATTGCAAATGTCATGACGATCCCCACTAAGGCACAACCAAACAAATCAATGCCTGTATATGTGCCGCTCTTCATTTGTAATCCACCTTCAGGCACAATCCATGTACAAACCGGCCAATAAACTATCGCTGAAAACAAAGAAGCCACAAAAACACCTTCCATTAAGACCCTCGCAGCACCCCCTTTACGCAAATTCACCCAAAGCACACCAAGTATAGAACCAATGATGGCAATTCCACCCAAGAGAAATGGCAAGGTCAATGCTACAACCTGAGAAGTCCCTTCAATAGAAGTATTCAATGTGCCTAACAATAATGCTCCGATTAGGCTCACTGCATAAGTTTCAAAAACATCTGCTGCCATTCCAGCGCAGTCACCAACATTGTCCCCAACATTATCTGCAATCGTTGCGGGGTTGCGAGGATCATCTTCATCGAGTCCCTGCTCAATCTTACCAACTAAATCAGCACCGACGTCTGCGGCCTTTGTATAAATACCACCTCCTAATCGTGCAAACACACTAATGAGGCTAGCGCCAAGAGCCAAGCCCACCAAACTATCCACTACCGCCTTAGGATCATCAGGACTAACTCGTCCCATAATTAAGTAAAAGACACCCACTGACAGGAGCGCCAAACCAACTACTAGAAGGCCAGTCACTGCCCCTCCATTAAAAGCAACATTTAACGCCTTATGTTCATCTTCAGTGGCAGCCTGAGTCGTTCGGACATTTGCCATAACAGCAATGCGCATTCCTATGTATCCCGCTACCAACGAAAATGCAGCTCCTATTAAAAATCCAATCGGCATAGAGCCATGAACTTTTTCGGCCTGCGACATAAGAAACAGAATCAAAGCAATGCCCAAAGAAATAATACTAATAGTCCTCACCTGACGGTTCAGGTAAGCCTTGGCTCCGTCCTGAATGGCACCTGCCACTTTTTGCATCAGTTCTGTGCCAACGGACTGCTTAACAACTGAACGAATCAAGAGAATAGCAACTACGAGCCCTATCCCTCCCAAGAAAAGAGAAAATGGGATGCCGCTATCAATAAGAAAGTCTGCCTGTAGTAAAAACATTTGCTTAATCAATCCTAATAGAGTGGATCTTTAATACTCCATCGTTGATCTTTTTCAAACTCCTTAAGGCAAAAACCTAATATTATTCTAAATCAAAGGATCAGCATCATATCTCTACCTTGCCCATTGTTATATTTAGGTTATCTTAAATATTTATTATACTTAATTTATAATAAGATTTGCACACTAACCCCTACTTCAATTCATTCGCAAAAACGGTTATTATCGTTTGGCTAGTTTGTGTGAATTTTGCAGAGGCAAAAACGGTTATCATTGACGCTGGGCATGGAGGAAAAGACAAGGGCGCTCACTGGTACGGTGTTTCCGAAAAAACCTTAACCCTCGATGTTGCAAAACGAGTCGAAACACTGTTGAAAAAGAAAGGTATCACAGTTGCAATGACTCGCACATCGGATCGGTTCGTATCAATTAAAGACCGAGCGTACCTAGCCAACAAATATTCAGACTCAATCTTCGTTAGCATTCATTTTAATGCACACACAAATTCCTCAGTTAAGGGGATTGAAACTTTCTATATAAGCTCAAAAGGCAAAAAACTAGCGGGGAGCATTCAGAACCGTTTAGCTAAACGCATTAATACAAATGATCGAGGTAGTAAAAAATACCACTATGCGGTTTTAACAAAAACTAAAGGAGTCGCGGCTCTCGTCGAATGTGGCTTTATCAGCAATCGCTGGGAAGGAGCCCGGTGCTCTTCGAACTGGTTCCGGGACATCCTCGCCCAAGAAATTGCTAGTGGAATAGCTGCTTATTGCAATAATAACTAAATAATTACCTCTACTTGACATAAGTAGTATATAAGAGAACCGATTATTATGGACAATGCCGTCGAGAAACACCTCTACGTCATCATGTGGCCGAACTACGCTCTAGTAGCTTCGAACCTGCCACCGGATGAATTTGGAAAGCACTACACCCTTGGTAGTTCACGCTACTTTCATGGCCAAGTCATTTTCGCTGAGATCGATGTCAATTATAGGCATGATTTCCTCAACATAGACAAATACATTGATGAAGTTAAGCCAGACGCATCAGGAGCACCGAAACGAACTAAATTTTTGGCAACTTATAGAGTACTTGAACACATTGAACTTTCAGCATTCCAAGAGCTCTATGTCACTTCGGCCATAGGTAAGGTACTGAAGCTAGAAAGTGCTCCTTATGAAAAAGAACATGATTCAGGATATCTAAGAACTTTTCAAGAACTTGCCCCAATGCGATCGATCGTCCTTTCGTGGATGACACCCTTAGAATTTGGTGAGCATATCACTGATCCGGACCAACCGAAATCGGCACCTAAAGTTCTTTTCAATCAGATCGATTTTGATATTGATGAATTTCTTACGGAAATTGAATCGGATCCTTTTCACAAATCACCAATACCTAATGTCCACGCGCATAAACTCCGCGAACAAATTCTCGAAGCAAAATCAAGACCTGAAAAGGGCCTCAAAGGAATTAGCTTGGACGCTGCTTTCGGGAGAATTCCTTTCACTCAACACCGGACCGGTTTCTGGATAGCCCATCACAAAGAATTACTGTTTTATCCTATACCTACAATAGATCAACTAAAAGAAGAGCACTGGGATTGGTATAAGTCCCTCGATTAATCGAGCTTGTGTTATTAATGCCCCGCTACCTTGCCGGTCTTGGGTTGACCGATAGCCGATAGCAATTCGCCAAACCAAGGCTCATCAATATCAAATGGCTTGCCGCCTGCAATCCTTGAAAAATCAATGATGGACATTTCCCCCTGATTGTCAGCATCAAGACCCGCAACGCCACTCTCACCCGCCAATGCAGCAGCAGCAGCAGCAGCAGCGCTCCTCTTGATTAATTCAAGGTCCCTATCATTTGGTCTTGCTGCTCGAGCAAAATAACCACTCTTTTGCACCAACACTTTGTCCGCTGAAAGAGAGTCCTTGAGCCTCGATGCGAACCACTTCCCAGGGTTTAACTCATCCAGTCTGACGTGCCCAAAAGCGTCCCTTCGTAGTTCCTCTCCGGCCGCCTCCTTTTCACGAATGATAGCATCAGTGCCCGCACCTTCACTCAAGAAGATATTCACACAGTCATTATCGTCCATGAGTTGATTGAGACGAACAAGCTCAGATTCAAGATCCAATTCCATTTCCGGAACCCAAACCGCATGCACATCCCATCTCTCTCGACACACATTAATCTCAGGCAACCATCTATAAGCGTCTAAGCGTTTTCTATAATCACTAGCTGCTGCAGCTGTAAGCCATCCACAATGACGCCCCATCACCTCGTGAATTATCAGCTGGCGTGTACTCGTCGTATTCTCATTTGCAACATTCTCAAAAAACAATGCGCTCTGCTCCGCTGCGGTCCATGCACCGAGCGTCTGATCAATAGGGAAAACATCGTTATCAACTGTCTTGGGCAGCCCCACAACTGTCAGGCCATAACCATTATCCTCCAAATATTTCGCCAAATCTGCTGCCGTCGTGTTTGTATCATCTCCCCCAATCGTATGTAAGATATCCACATTATCGGATTTTAGTTGCTCCGCTGCAATTTGAAGAGGTTCTTGTCCCTCATTAACTAGGCCACGATTCGTGCAGTCCTTAACATTGGTCAGCTTGACTCGACTATTACCAATCGCACTACCTCCAAAATCAAAAAGAACATCGTAATTTTTTTTCACCTCTTCGCCAAAGACAATGGACTTACCAAGAAGCAAGCCCTGATACCCGTTCAGATATCCTATCAGTTCGGCATCGGGAATAAGTTCATTATAACGCTCTATTAGAGCACCAATAGATGAAGATAAACAGGGAGCAATGCCCCCAGCAGTTAAGAATGCGATTTTCTTTGACATATTATTGGATCTTGAGTCTTTCTACTTCACTTTTGCTAGCAAATTCGTGCAGATTAGCCGTCTTTTTGCCATGCGCAAGCTTATGCATCTACCTAACCTTGACGTATAAGGAACAAACCACTAACTTCGCGGCCAATATGCCTATAGCAACCCCATCACAATTCGCAACCATGTTAGACGCCGCCCAAGAGGGTGGTTACGCTTATCCAGCCATTAATTGCTCGAGTATCACAACACTAAACGCAGCATTAAAGGGATTCGCAGACAATAAGTCCGATGGTATCATCCAATTCTCAACTGGTGCAGGACAATTTGCCTCGGGACTAAATAATAAAGATGCAACAAGAGGTACTATTATCTTAGCAGAAGCAGCCCATGCCTTGGCAGAACAATATGATGTCCTCATTGGCCTTAACACTGATCACTGCCAACCTGAAACTGCAGAATCCTTTTTAGATCCATTAATCGAAGCCACTGCGGCCAGAAGAGCAAAAGGCGAAAATAACTTGTTCCAAAATCATATGCTCGACGCATCTATTCTTCCTTTAGAGGAAAATATGGCTATTTCGCAAACCTATTTGAAGAAATGTGCAGAGCATGAAATTATACTTGAAGTCGAAGCCGGTGTAGTGGGTGGTGAAGAAGATGGAGCCGCTGGATCAGAAGACACTCCTGACGAAGATCTCTACACAACTCCTGAAGACATGGTAGCTGTTCATGAGGCCTTAGCCGACCTCGGACGCTTTACTTTTGCTGCCACTTTCGGCAATGTTCATGGCCATTATAAGCCTGGCGCAGTAAAGCTGAAACCTGAAATACTAAAGGAAGGTCAGAGCGCTGTTCAGGAAAAGTACGGGGATACATCAGAATTTGATCTCGTCTTTCATGGAGGATCTGGAAGCCTCTTATCAGAGATAAGAGAAACTCTCGACTATGGTGTGGTGAAAATGAATGTAGATACAGACACGCAGTATGCATTTTCCAGACCCATAGCCGGACACATGCTCAGTAATTATGATGGTGTTCTTAAAGTTGATGGAGAAATCGGTAACAAAAAAGTATACGATCCCCGAGCTTACCTTAAAGCTGGCGAGCAAGCTATGGCTGACAGAGTAGGACAAGCATGTGATGATTTGTTATCTGTAGATAAAACAATCATCAAAGAAGCTTAGTACTAACAAAAAATTATTACCCGATGGAAGGATCGACTCATTTCGTCGGATTAGATATCGGCGGCACTACAGTTAAAGCTGCCCTGCTCAATGAGAGCGGCAGGCAAGTCGGCGATGGTGTAGAGGTTCGTTCACATGGGAGCGACGGATACAAGGCGACGTTCAAACAGTTACGATCTGCCATTGATCAATTGTGCTCTGATAATTCAATTGAATCTTCCAACATCACAGCTGTAGGGATAGATGTTCCGGCCCCGTCCTCTGATGGAGTAATATGGGGACAGGCCAATCTGAATGAAGACTGGGTAGGCACAAATATTCGAGACGAATTTTCTAAAGAAATTCACCGACCATGTTATATGACAAATGACGGTAACGCTGCTGCTTATGGTGAATGGATCTTGCGTCCAGGACACGATGGCCCTCTACTTTTTGTGGCACCAGGGACCGGGCTCGGTGGAGGATTTGTTCTTGGCAAGGGACAATTATATGAAGGATGCAATGGTTTAGCAATGGAGATAGGCGCCATCTCTGTCCCTTTCAGAGAAGAAGACGGCAGCCTCCCTGAGTGCGCAGGCAAGGGACCAGGATCTCTCGAGGCTTGGGTCTCACTGGTCGCCCTAAGAAGACGCCTCAAAATTGAATTGGATAAAAGCGAAAATTCCAGTCATCCACTCGCGGAAGAACAAATCAGCATTGAAGAAAAGGCCTTTCAGTTACGGGACTATTGTGAAAATGAGGATCCGCTAGCAAGGTCACTTTTCCAGAAACAAGCACACATATTGGGGTGGGCAATGGGTGACCAAGCAAGTGAACTGGATCCTGGATTAATTGTGATTGGTGGGGGCTTGGCAGAGACTGGATTCCGTGACTGGTATCTAGAAAATGTAAGGCTTGGATTCGAAGAAAGGGCTCCATCCTTTTATGTGAATTCACCGATACCTCCACACGGAGTCACTACTAGATTCGATTGGGCCGTTGGTGGCGATTATGCAGCGGCAATTGGCGTTGCACACAAAGCCATGGAACTTGTTTAAGATTAAATTAAAACAATCCTTTTGCTCAACGATCGCCTTTCATCCGTTCAAACATTTGGTTGAACTTTTTATCTTCACGCTCTGCCCATCGGGCCCGAGTCTCTTGCCACTTACGAGAGTATTCCCCAGAAAATAAACGAGGACCTTTTAAAGTTCTCTCAGGAGGGATACCGAACTCAGTATCTTTAGTTTTACAGCAAGGAAAATAAAAGATGCAAGTCAGCGCTACAAAAATATATCTTAATTTCAATTTTCTTTTGCCTTATAAAATATAGAGGAGTCTAAGCTCAGTTAAACTTCCCAACCTTTGCGGTATTCCCTTTTAACAATCGACGCAGCTTCCGGCGCATTTGTAGCACGAAGGTTTGGCCCATCCCATTCGATTCTCTTGCCAAGCCTAACTGCAAGATTCCCCAGAAGCACCGTCTCTGTGAAAGGACCAGAATGAGCGAATCCAGAAAGGGGCTCACTACCTACTCCGCGAATAGCATCAATCCATTCTTGGTCTTCGTTCTTTACTCTCGGTATTGTCTTGTCCGGATTCACGCTCTCGATAAGATCTTCGGGGGTTGTTTTCCACTTCTGACTGTTACGATTAAAGAGAAATTTACCCTTATCTCCTATTATTATCAGATCAAACTTCTTTGCGTTGGATGGATTTACAATCGTTCCTTCAAAGACAGACGCCTCAGGCATGTGGCCCCCATCATACCAAACATATGGCATCTTATGGCTATACTTTCCTTCAGGAAAAGTATAAGTGACAATGGATTTATTAGGGCCGGAATGAATTGAGTTTCCTTGCTGCTTAGCCTCAACGGCCACGGGATGCTTAAGGTCAAGAGCCCAGAAAGGCATGTCCATAATGTGGCATCCCATGTCCCCTAATGCACCTGTTCCAAAGTCCCACCAGCCCCTCCATTTAAATGGGGCATAGCCGGAGTTATAATCCCGCATTGGAGCGGGGCCTATCCATTGATCCCAGTTCATGCTCTTTGGAATTTCCTGAGCCGGGAGAGCATTCTTAACACCTTGAGGCCAAATGGGACGGTTCGTCCAAGCATGAACTTCCTTCACTTTACCAATGACTCCTGCCCTTATAAGCTCGACGGCGCGGCGGATCGGTTCACCTGCATGCGCCTGATTGCCCATTTGTGTTATGACCTTATTTTTGGCAGCTTCAAGCGTGAGCGTTCTTGCTTCCCATATAGAATGCGTTAAGGGCTTCTGAACATATGTATGCTTACCCATTTTAATTGCAGCCAATGCGGCATGAAAATGCATATGATCAGGAGTCGAAACGGTTACCGCATCTATGCTCTTGCCAAGCTTATCAAACAATTTTCGGTAATCAGAAAACCCCTTAGCTCCTGGATACTTTTTAACAGCACCATTGAGGCGACCAGCATCGACATCACACAAACCTACGATGTCCGCTCCTGCTCCCTTGGCTCCTGCTATATCACTAGCACCCTTCCCTCCTGCTCCGATCCCTGCGACTGCAACACGTTCATTAGCACCAAAGACACGGCTTGGAACAACCTGAAAAGCGAAAGCGCTCAAAGCGCTAGATTTTACAAATTTACGGCGAGATAACTTGGAGATAGAAGACATTAAATGAAATTGTTGAATTTGAGACCAATAAGATGACTTATGAGACTATTAATCTCAATACTGAAAAAAAATAATATCTTCATTAAATTTTATTCAATTAAAAGCTGCTTGGAGTTCCAATCATCCAAAGTGTCGACATCATTGAATTCTTCCAACAAAGTATATTCCAAGTCCAAGGAAACAGCTCGATCTAGACTTTGCTCCAGAACCTTCGAGGTGCTCCAAGGTATACTCCTAAATACCGATAATCCTAAAGTGCTCCTCATTCCAACGAGGTAATAGCCACCATCAAAGGATGGACCAAAAACTATAGATCGTTCACTTGATAGACTCGCCAAAGCGCGTTCTATCGTTCTACTATCTATTTCAATGCAATCAGTGCCTATCGCTATAATCTTCTCATAATCCAAAGAAAAAGCCTTCTCAAAAGCACTTTGGAGGCGATGACCTAAGCCCCCATCCGATTGGGCCCAAAAAATATGCCGGTTTAGATCGGTAAAACCTAAATCATCGAGTTCTTTTTTAATCCAATCCTTCATTTCATCTTCTTTCTCTATTGGGTCAAAAACCCAACAAATACGCACTAATTGACTGTAAATTGGTGAAATTTGCTTAATGACCCTCTGAACAAGAATTTTATAAATTTCGGCTGCTTTTTCAGCTCCAATATCATTGGCTAAACGAGTTTTAACTCGCCCAGGTTCTGGCCATTTCAGAAAAATTAAGAGTAAATCAGTCAAATGTATCAGAAATGTTAATTATTATGAATAATTAGATATTTTTTGATTATTATCTAATTTTCGCCTAATTTCTCCACAGGATTCGCAAATAATTTATAAAACCGGCGTGAATCCGCAAAGGTTTTAATAATTTTTAATGGCAAATACCAAACGTAAACGGCGCAAGGAATTTGAACTTTCAAATTCTCACTTGTTAAGCCTCGGCCTAATGGGGTTCGGTTTTCTTTATATTTTGTCACTCGCTTCATTTTCTATTGATGACTTACCTGCGTGGGTCCCTTTTAGTCACACAGCCAATCCAACAAGACCAGCAGTTAACTTTTTGGGACCTCCAGGAGCAACTTGGGCAGGAATGTCATTTTATACAATTGGCGTAACTAGCTATCTTATACCAGCAATAATGATCTGGTTTGGAGCTGCTAGGTTACTAAAGAAGTCGCCAATATCTAAAATTAGCCTGTTAGGATTCGGTAT
>JASLJT010000050.1:0-3977 GCA_030747955.1 Verrucomicrobiales bacterium
ACATCTGCATGCAGACCTGCGATTAATAATGCCGCACTCGTAGCTGATTTGCCTTATGAATCATATCAAAGTCCAGACCAAGCTATCACCTCAAGCCATTCGCTCATTCAGGCTGGAGCCGATGGGATCAAACTCGAAGGAGGATCTTCAGTAGTTCCTCAAATTACAGCTATCATTAAATGCGGCATTCCCGTTATAGGACATATTGGATTCTTACCACAAAGCATAGAAAGCGAAGGAGGCTATAAGAAAAAGGGTAAAAGTACTGATGAATATTCTATGATCCTTTCAGACGCAATATGTTTAGAAGATGCAGGAGTGTCCGCTATCGTTCTAGAAAGCGTAGTAAGCGATCTGGCTACTGAAATTACTGAGACATTAAAAATTCCCACAATAGGAATAGGATCTGGCAATAATTGCGATGGGCAGATCAGAGTAATTCACGACATAACCGGCAACTTCCCATGGTTCAGTCCACCATTTGCAAAGCCTCTATGTAATATTGCCGATGAAATTTCATCAGCAGTAAAAAAGTACATCCAGTCAATTTAACCATCTGCATTTGGTGCTCGCTTAAGAGCAGGATAATGCTAGTCAATAAATTCACCCATAGCTCTATACTTCTTATATCGCTGCTCTAACAATTGATCGATCGGCACATCCGAAAGCTCTTTGATTCCATCAAGAATTGAATCTTTTAAATTTTTAGATGCTAAAGCAGGATTAGTATGAGCTCCTTTCGAAGGCTCGCGGACGATTCGATCAATGATACCAAGACGCTTTAAGCTCTTCGCATCCAGCTTCATTGCATTGGCTGCATCAGGGGCATACTTTCTATCTTTCCACAAAATGGCCGCACATCCTTCAGGACTAATTACTGAATAATATGAATTTTCCATCATCATCACTCGATCCGCAACGCCAATTCCCAGTGCTCCACCTGAACCACCCTCACCAATGACTATGGATATAATTTGCGTTCTTAACAGCATCATTTCCCTCAGATTATAAGCAATTGATTCTGCGATGTTCCTTTCTTCTGCTCCGACTCCCGGATAAGCTCCTGGAGTGTCAATGATTGAAATAACTGGAAGCTTAAACTTTTCGGCAAATTTCATCATCCTAAGGGCCTTCCGATAACCTTCGGGTCCCGCACTACCAAAATTACGTTTCAACTTTTCATCAGTGTCTCGACCCTTTTCATGGCCAATAACTACGCATTTAATACCACCGATTCGAACTAGGCCCGCAGGCATAGCGCTATCATCTCCAATGTGTCTGTCTCCATGCAATTCTATAAAATCATCAAAACATGATGCCACATAATCCAACATCATGGGCCGCCTAGGATGCCTTGCCATCTCAACCCTCTTCCAGGAAGAAACAGGATATTTCTTTTTCGGTGAGATTTTCTTCTTTGGTATTTTCTTTGTCCCCATATTTATCTCGTGCGCAGTTAATTAATTTCTAACGTAAATCGGCGATCCAGATCGGACTAAAAGAGCTAACTCTTCGATATCATCGTCCGAAACAAAAAAACCTGTCGCATACTTATCTTTATCTTCGTCTCCAGTCAAAGAACGTATAGGGACCCCCCTTCGTTCGCACCTAATTTCTTTCGGTGCATTAATATATTCAGAAGAACCTATTTCAATGAATCTAGACCCGTCCCCAACTACTAATCCTTCAACTGTGGAATCCATGGAAGAAGGACATCCCTGAGGCAGCCTGCTTCCAACTAATTCATAATTTTTAAATAACTTATCTTGTGCGTTCCTTAGCGATATAGTTTTAGCCTTCATATTGATCAGCACACTGAAATGTAATGGGCAAACTATCAATTGGTCACCGGGTTGCAATTTTGAGCCCATTCTGCCATTCACATGGAGTATGTACCCGACAGTAGTCTGGTGCTTTTGAGCAATCGACCTCAGAGCATCTCCCCTTTTGACAGTGTACTCATGCTTATCCTCGCCACTATCCCTTGAAAGTAAATGATCAGAATTAACCTCACCAATTATTCGGTTTGATTCTTCAAAGTGGCTCGACTCGGGATAATATTTTATTAATTTGTGCAAACTTTCAATCCCCGCAATCAATTCTCCAGTTTGCATTAACGAAATCGCCCGTTCATAAAGATGAGAACCATGATCCACCTTAATTTTGGGGAGTTTTTTGATTTCATTTACTTGAGTCTGCAATTTGCGTTCAGGCTCAATCTCTTTGTCCCATAAGTAATAAACAGCAACAACACATAAAGATAAAATACCCAATGACACAAATGCAAATAGGAGCCTCAAATAGACTTTCACTTTTAGCTATAGTAATCCTCGACGCTGAAAATCAAAAACATTTATGCCTTGGGACTTACCTATCATTTCGACGGTGAACTTCAATAGGCAAACTTCCCAAGCATCATCAACTCCATGTATCACAGCTGACAGCGGGTTTGAATTTCTATTGGCCCTTTCCATCACTTTATCCCTAACGTCGTTAAAAGGCTCGTTAACAACATCTTCGCGAACTTTGTCCTTACGAAAGCTGAATCCATATTTCAGTATAGATAAATCCGCAGCATTCTCATGTAACCATTGAGAAAAAGCCTCGGCCTGTTCGCCGAACCCCTCAAATTCAAGATCAGAATAAGCTTCAGGCTTTATGATTGTTGGCCGATCAGCATGTAAAACTCCCTCTCGGACCCTAGTTTCGTTAACACTGTCCATTAATTCAGAAATGAGGTGAAACTCAAATGATGTGCTCCCGAAAGTATCAATGCGTCGGTCAGGCTCTAATAGAACCTCCGTGGACTCTAAAGCATATTGTATGTCATCTTGAGAATACATTATTAATATTTAAGCCTGAATATAAATACAGACACCGTTATATCGCCCCAACGATAGGAGAATCAACGTAAAACAAATTAAGCGGCAAACGTACCAGCTATAGAGAGAATTTTATCCCTCCCCCTTAATTGATTCGATATGACTTATGACTGCCCCAACGCTCACCAACTTCTCAGCTTCTTCATCAGGAACCTCAATCCCGAACTCCTCCTCAAAAGCCATCACCAGCTCAACGGTATCCAATGAATCAGCGCCCAGATCTTCTATGAACTTGGCTTCAGGAGTCACTTGATCTTCTGGAGCATTCAGGTTTTGAACAATTATATCTTTAACTTTATCTGCAATATTATCAGCCATATAAAATATATTTTAGTTATGTTAACTTGTTGGCTATACCGTCAGCAATTACTTTTATCAACCGATTAAATGAAAGATTTCAGTTTTTTTAAAAAAAACCAGTAGGAATCAACTTATTAATAAATATTTCCCGAGAAAAGAAACCCCTATGATTCTCCATCACTGCCCTGCTGCTCAGTTTCAAAAACTTCAACGATTTCACCAGAAATTCCATCCTTCAGCCGATCAAGTATCACATCTGCTCCAACAAACTTTAAATCATCTATAACCGCTCTTCTCTTTGCCCCATCACCTTCATCATAAAAAACATAAGCTAAGCCTTTCTTTGCCCACTTTCTGGTATCAATCCGATAAATAGACTGAAAAGAAATCGTTTCTCCCTTTTCAGAAACAAGATTATCCCCATCCACAATTAATACTCTTCTGCTATTTATTAATGCATTAACAAATACACAAACCGCACAGACCCAAAGACAAAAAGCAATAATGATCTGGCCTTTAATTTCAGATGCAGAATGAAATTTCGGATTCTTGACCTCCCAGCCTTGTTGGCCTGATGAAACAACGCCATAGACTGCCCAATCTCGTTTGGCAGTCGCGGCAGCAAATGCATTATAACATCCCTCAAATAGATTCAAGCCATCAACTCCACTCTGGACTGCGGACTCCTTATCCTTAGAGTATTGTTTTAATTCCGCATAATCTTCCCAAGTAATATTGCGTTTCTGCCCATTAATATAAGCATCTTGAGCAGTTACTTCATTTATTTTCTTTAAA
>JASLJT010000051.1:0-3308 GCA_030747955.1 Verrucomicrobiales bacterium
TTCTTGGGCAGTTAGAACTGTTCCTGTGCCGGCAAGTTTTTCAATCTGATTGATGAGTCCACGCGAAGCGACTCCTTGCCTAGTCAGTTCTTCTAATACTAGTTCCTTGGCTTGCTTCCGCCATGCTTGTTGCATGATCTGTCGCTTCACGATGCCTCTGAGTGTTTTGTTTTCTAAGAGCGCGGCCTGAGCGATTGAATCTTTACCCTTGGGTGATTTTAATGCTTCGGCTAAGTTATTTTCAGTGATTTTGAGTTTTGAGGAAAGGTCAGTAATTCTTTCTTGGTATTGGCTATTTTCCTGCTGAATGGTAGCGAGTCGTTCTTCTACTCCTTTAATTTTGTTTCGTAGAGAAGCGATTTGCTCAGCGTCTCTTTCTTTCTCGCTTGATAAGCGCTGCACTTCGGTCCTGGCTTCCGAGAGTTGTTTTTTTAATGTGAGGTTTTCAGCTAGTAATTTTTTAACATCATTGTCACTGACCCCGTTGAGAAGTTCCTCGATACGAGTCCTTTCAACTTTCAGTTCTGCGCGTTGAGCTTCAATCGAATCAGTGGATGATTTAACTTTGATAATTTCTTGCTCAAGTTCAGTGTTACGTTTTTTTGCTTTTAAAAATGACTCGTTTACTAGGGCAAGATCATTTTGGAGGTGGGCTATTTCGGTCTTTAGTTTTTTCGCATCTTCTGAATCTAGTTTTTCTGAATCTAGTTTTTCTCTAGCAACTTTGAGCTCATTCATTAGGCCGGCCTGAGCTCCTTGTGATGTTTGTAGATCCTTTACTGCTTTTTTGTAATCGAGCTGAGTTCTTTGTAGGTTTTCTTGAAGTTTTTTCTGTGACAATTCTAATTGTTTAATCGCAGCTTCCCGTCGTTCTAACAGTGATGCTTGATTGGTACCATTAGTTGGAGGTTTGTTTGGTATTCCAGGAACCTCATTAGTTCGTCTTTCGTCGGGCAGATTTTTCCGGCACCGACCAATGGCTTCGTTAACTTTTCTTCTGCGATAATTTAGAACTTCAGGTCTCCAGCCTCTATGGTCACGTGCAATGTTATCTAGTATAATTTTAGCGTCATTGAACTTACGAAGCGCTTCAGAGAAGTTTCCACTCTGTTCAAGTTTTTCTGCATCTTCAACTTGTAGATAAGCTTCTAGATATATCGTGCCTGGATCCTGAGAATGGGCTGTAGGGATACAGTTTAACCATATGGCTGCAATGAGTGCAGTTGTCCTGAGAACTGAAACTTTGAGGGCTGATAGTCTTAGCATTTTCTGAAGGGGTACTCAATATAAGCTACTGACTGAATATGTGTTAAAAAAAATATAAAAAACTAATAAAAATGAAATCTTTTATTAAAAATAAAGATTTATTAACAATATATTGATTCTATGTATTGAGTGGAATTGGATTATTTGGCATTATTTTACTGTGAATCATTCTATTGATAGGCAGGTACTGGTGCTTAATCGCCTGTGGCAACCTATTAATTTATGCTCTGCTCGAAGAGCGATAGGTCTTCTTTTTCTGGGTCATGCTCAGGCCGTTGGAACGTTCGGTGAAGAGCAGTTTTCGACTCATGATTTTGAATCTTGGCTGCGACTCGAAGAGCGGCCCGAGGATTGGCCAGTTGTTAATACTGTTTCTTCCTGCTTCTGCTTACCTTCAATTATTGTGCTTGCAGCTTTTGATAGGCTTCCAAGAAAAGAAGTTAAGTTTTCCAGAGAAAATATTTTCCAGAGAGATGGTTACTTGTGTCAATACTGCCGCAAAAAATTTGATACTCGTGAATTGAATTTGGACCACGTGATTCCGAGAGACAAGGGAGGAGCGACGAGTTGGGAGAATGTTGTCACATCATGCATTAGGTGCAATACGAAGAAAGGTAACAAGTTACCCAAAGAGGCCGGGATGTTTCCTTTAAAGAAACCAGTCGCTCCTAAGTGGAGGCCTTTGGTTGGATTTAGAAAAGAACTCGAAAGTCATTACCATCAGAGTTGGAGACTGTTCTTGGATCCTAACTCGTCGGCCGTGGAATTGAGTTCCTGATTTTATTGGGTCTCTGTAAAAAAAATGAGCCGTGCATTGACGGCTCATTTTAATTCAATTTGCGGATGATAATTTCTTTATTACAAAGCGAATTGCTTGATGTGCAGGACGCGATAATTGTAAAAATTTTCCAATGAAGGCTGTTGCATGTTCGGATCATTCCAGTAATCCGGGATCGTATTATCACTAGGGTCAATGAAGCGCTCTATGATAGCTGATCCGCGCCAAGTTCCTGTTGGCTTGTCTTTTTCAGCGTCGACTATATCCGGAGCCACGCTCCTAGCCTTCTTTAAGGTTTGAACGATCATGTGTACCTTGAAGACGTTAGATTTGGTCGTTAGTCTTGGTTGCATGTTTGCGTATGGTCTTTCCTTGACGTTATCACCGGTCAATTTGTGAGAGGCCCAGAACTTCCGCATCTTAGGATAATCGGGATTTTCGCTTCCACTCTTGTTTCCTAGCGTAGTGCCTTCAGGAACGAGATACATTTCACAGATTTCTGTAGGAGAACGGAAGAGTCTGTTCTCTTCAAACCTATCTTCCCACTGTTGTAATGTTTCGTATGCGTCAATTTTCTTCCTCCATGAGTCAGAGCCTCCGTTCTTCTCTTTGTACTTGTCTCCTTGCTCGGTCGGAATGGCAACTACCCGTTCCGCTTTCATTAATGCGTGTATGGCAGTGTGTCGTTTGATGTAATCGAACGGTACGATCTGAGTGTTTAGGTTTATCTTGCCTCTCGTTGCAGCTGGCATGGAAACGGCATAAGGTTCTACTACTGGCATCCAGAAAAGATCCATCCATAGGTGGTCTGGCGGATCCCCTTTATTGGGCTGATCTGGTGCACCGAAATGTTCTGGATCTGGTCTGAAGAGGAGTGTCCTCCATGGAATGCCTTCCTGTACCCCTGATGACATGGAACCCCACATCCCTGGCCCGCATATGACACGGTTCGGTGAGAAGTTTGCTTTTGATGTGACGTCAGCAGCAGTCAAAGCTTTTTCGTCAAAGTAGGGGTTACGGTTTCCGCTTGGACGGTTACCATCGTCACCACGGTTCACGTAAGGCCCATCCATCTGCATTGCGATACCGTTGTCCCAATCTCCGGTGATCATTGGATCCACTGAGAACTTATAATCAGTCCTTGGATTGCCTTTAACATCAACGAAGAAGTTTGGATTATCTGGCGAGATAGGGAAGTCAGGCGTTGCAGCGTCTGAGTAGCCTGCACCGACAATGAATTCTCGTTCGTTTGAGAATCCAGTGT
>JASLJT010000052.1:0-9047 GCA_030747955.1 Verrucomicrobiales bacterium
TGCCTGAAAAAACCATAATACTTAAAGAAAATGGATCAAATAGTCATCTAATCGCTTCTGCCAGCTGTGGCTTATTTGCGCTGATTCTAGCGTTTTTAATAAAAAAAATCGTGAAACATAATACGTAATGGAGTGTTTTGGATTTGACCAATGCCCCGAACCAATGCACCATTCTCGCCCGCTCTGAAGCGACAGATTTAAATAAAAACAAAAAACAAATTCCAATGAACGCACGCATCTACAGAGAAAAAAACGCTGACATGAAAACCCTGAAGGGGAAAACCTTTGCCGTGATTGGTTTCGGCTCTCAAGGCCATGCTCACGCGCTCAATCTCAAAGAAAGTAAGGTCAATGTCATCATCGGCCTCTATAAAGGTTCAAAGTCTCGTGCAGTAGCAAAAAAACTTGGCTTCAAAGTTTATGATACGGCTGAAGCTGTGAAGCGAGCGGATGTTATTTTCATTGCTGCCCCCGACACAAAAATTGGAGAAATTTACAAAAAAGACATAAAGAAAAATCTCACCAAAGGAAAAACACTCGGCTTCAGTCATGGTTTTGCAATCCATTACGGAACCGTGGTGCCGCCTGAAGACGTGAACGTGATCATGGTGGCTCCAAAGGGTCCAGGGCACATTGTCCGTCGCCAGTTCACTGAAGGCAAAGGAGTTCCCGCTCTCATAGCAATACACCAGAACCCAGGAAAGGATGCTAAAAAGATTGCTCTTGCATGGGCTCATGGTGTTGGAGGAACCCGGGGAGGAGTCATCGAAACAACTTTTAAAGAAGAAACTGAAACTGATCTCTTCGGAGAACAGACCGTTCTTTGCGGCGGTGTAAGTGCTCTAGTCACTACAGGATATGAGGTTCTTGTCGAAGCCGGTTATCAACCTGAAATGGCATACTTTGAATGCCTTCATGAATTGAAACTGATTGTGGATCTAATGAATGAGTCTGGCATCGCAGGAATGAGATTTTCGATATCAGAAACAGCAGAATGGGGTGACGTTAGCGTCGGACCAACTATCATCGATAATGCTACTAAGAATAAAATGAAGAGAGCATTGAAAAGGATCCAGAATGGACAATTCGCTGAAGAGTGGATCAAGGAAAACAAGAAAGGGCAGAAAAAATTCAATAAGCTTCGTAAGGCTGGAGCAGAACATGGAATCGAAAAAGTAGGTAAACGTCTGCGTGGACTCATGCCATGGATCAAAAAGCGTTCTACAAAAGGAGCCCAAGCATCTTATTCATAGGCCACTAGTACCTTCAACTACTCACCATAAAAAAGTCGGGGATCCCCTCGGCTTTTTTTGTGTTATATTATAATGTACTGCCCATTAGATACCTCACAAATCATCCAGATATGAGCCCACATAGAAAAGTTATTATCATTCTCTTTTCTACTATCATCAGTGCAAATATGTTATTGGGAATTGCTCCGTTGAGCACAAGTATCGGACAATCAATCAGCAAGAGACTAGATCCGATTCGATGGACAATTGGTTTGGGCCAAAAGTGGGACATGTTCCATAGTATTCCAACTCATCATAGCCTACGAATCTATCTGACAGCTAATGACGCATCAGGAAAAAAATATCGATACGGAGCCGGCCTACCTTCTTTCAGGGAAATCTCGCCTAGAGAACTAATCCGATACCACTACACTTTTTTAAGACTCTTTAATGACCCCCTAAATAAATCCTTTAAGGAATCATATATCGAATCAATAAGTCAGGCCTTACTAAAAACTAATCCAAGGCTGAGACAATTTACTATTCATTTTGATCATGGCCGAATAAATACTCTGGAAAGCATTCGTCAGGGCGCCAACATTTCCACAATAGGAACTGAAAAGTTTGGGCCCTATAAAATTCAACGGGAAATAAAAAGATAATGAATGCTTTTTCCCTAATATGGTTAAAAAACATTGACCCGAGGCGCTACGCCTTAACTCGTATAGGCTTTGCATTATTATTATTATCTCAATTTGTTCACTTATTCCCATACAGGGACGCTATTATTAGTGATGCTGGAATGAACAATTCATCGGCCGCTAAAATTGGTTTCCATGAATTAACTGGCGGCACTTCAATTTCACTCTTCAACTATTTTCAATCCTCCGCCGAAGTCACAATTATCTTAATTTTTGCAATCATTGCGTCTCTACTCTTAGCATGGGGAAAATGGGCAAGAGCTACTCTGTTTATCTGTTTCTTCATCCAGCTATCACTCATTCATAGAGCTCCAGCTTCGACTACAGGATGGGACTCTATTTTAACTAACCTTGGATTCATTCTTCTCTTCAGCCCTCTAGGTAAAGAATGGAACCCTTGGAATCTTTTTAGACAATGGAATCAAAAACAAATTAATCTTAAAGCGCCTCAGTACGGATTAGTTTTGATTCAATTACAGGTATTTATTATTTATTGGCAAACGGTCATACAAAAGTTAGGTGACCAATACTGGGCAAAAGGAGAATCGATTACCTATTTTCTACTATCTCATCATGGGAGGTTTATAGGATCCTGGCCAGTTAACTGGCATGAGCTATTCGATAAAATTAATTACCTCATTCTGATCGTCGAATTAGCAATACCCATTTTATTATGGATACGAAATACAAGAAAATTAGGCTTGTGGATTGGAATAGGATTTCATCTAAGTATTGCCATTCTAGGAATTAATTTAGCACTCTTTAGCCTCACTATGGTGGTATCTTATTTGGCTTTCATCGATCCATGGCCAACACCTTCTTATAAGTTAAGAAGTTCTACTAAATGAGTATCTATTAGCCTAAGCATATTCTTTTATATGCATCTTCATAATCAGTGAAATCTTTAAAAAGAAAGTCCGGATCATACTTGGCAAGCTCCTGATAGGAGATTGATCCGCTAGCAACGGCAACGACTTTAGCTCCTATTGCACGTGCACAATAAATCTCTTTAGGCGTATCACCAATTACTGTTACTGGAGCCTCAGCCAAATCCATTTTATAGTAAGCACCTCCTCTTTTTAAAGCTATCGGACCAAGCTCATTCCGGTCATGATGGTCATCCCCATAAGCACCAAAACAAAAATATTTATCCACTCGATATTTTTTTAGCTTCAATGCTGCACCCTCAAAGATGTTACCGGTTAAGAGACCAAGTATCAGCTTACCGTTATTCGCTTCATAAGAAAGCCTATCCAGCAATTCTGCAATGCCAGGCATAAGAGAACCTACATAATTTGGATCAGATATGTTGTCTCCAAGGCACTGGATATATTGCGCAAAAAAGGATTCACGTTCATTGACTGAATCTTCAATTCCAAGCGCTTCAAAAATCTCAATTACAAGCCCAGAATCTGTGCTGCCAGCCATGTCCAAAGCTAAAGAACCTCCAGATTTTTTTAATTGAGAAGGGTAATTATTCTCAATGGCGCTATAAAACGCCTTCATTCCTGCTCCTCCAGTAGTTAATAAAGTACCGTCAATATCAAAAAGAATGACCTGCGGAAGATCCGACATTATGGACTCTTAAAAGAATAAGTGGCTAACCCCGCTTAAGTTTTGGCCGACCATCATCCCCTTCTAGCATGGCAATTTCATCAACAACATCTAAGTGGTGATGATCTTCATTGGGTCTTTCGAATTCTTCAATTTCCTCTTCCCCGTCTTCGCCATCTAAGTCATCATCAGCTTCGTCGGGCAAATCACCATGATTTTTGAATTTGGGTTTCTGTAAATGTTTAGGCAGAGGAGAAAGCATCATCGTGATGTTTCTTCCAGTCAGCTTCGGCTCCATATCAACGTGAGCAACGCCAGAAAGATCCTCTTTAACTTCTTTCATCAACTCAAACCCAACTTCCTTATGCGCCATTTGACGACCACGAAACATTAGTTGGATTCGCACCTTGTCTTCATCCATTAGAAATGATTCAGCGCGAGTGACTTTCATATTATAGTCACTTTCGCCAATGCCTGGTCTGAACTTAACTTCTTTAAGGCGGTGCGTCTTTTTAGGTTGTTCTTTTTTAAGCTTCGCCTGATCGTACTTGTACTTGCCGTAATCAACAATCTTGCATACAGGCGGGCGGGCATTAGAGGAAACCTCTACAAGGTCAAGACCCACACTCTTTGCCTTTCTTACAGCTTCATGGGTATCCATGACACCTAGCTGCTTCTCTCCATAAATGACTCGAACTTTTGGAGCCCTGATACGATCATTGATCCGATCTCTGGGAGCCCATTTCCTGAAGTTTTTCTTTTTTGGCCTAGCGATAACTGTTCCTTCTTTTTTAAATGTTAGCGAAACATATTATATATGCCTCTTGGGATTTACCCGAGTACGAAAAATTAAATAATAGCATTAGATAAATAATCAATCTCGTATATCAAAGTGAACGTGAACTGACTTCCTCCGTGAACTGAGATATGAACTCTTCGGGGCACAAGGCACCGAGATCTCCGCGCTTGCGGTGACGAACTGAGATAGTGTTGGTTTCAACTTCATTAGCACCAATAATTAACATATATGGAACCTTGTCGAGCTGGGCAAGTCTAATTTTCGCTCCAATTTTCTCTGCAGAGTTATCCATGGACGCTCTTGCCCCCACTCCAAGCAGCTTATTTAGCTGTTCGCCCGCCTGTTCTGAAAACTTTTCCGAGATAGGTAGGACCCTAACCTGCTCAGGCGAAAGCCAAGTAGGGAATGAACCTTCAAAATGCTCTATTAATACCGCAACGAACCTCTCTAGTGACCCAAAAGGTGCCCTATGAATCATTACTGGGCGGTGCGGTTTATTGTCTTTGCCTATATAACTAAGATCAAATCTTTCAGGTAAATTATAGTCAACCTGAACAGTTCCTAATTGCCACTCACGCCCAATAACATCCTTTACAACAAAATCAATTTTTGGACCATAAAATGCTGCTTCTCCTGATTCTTCAGTGAATGGGACATCCAAAGAACTGGCAGCTTCTCTCAGAGCTGATTCAGCCCGATCCCAGTTCTCTGGATCACCAACATATTTTGTAGAGTCTACGTCTCTCAGTCCGACCCTGACACGATAATCAACGATTCCAAGAGTATTCAAGACTACCTTAACCAATTCGAGGCACCCCATAATCTCCTCCTGAACCTGATCATCAGTACAAAACAAATGTGCATCGTCTTGAGTGAAAGATCTGACTCTAGTTAGACCTCCAAGCTCCCCTGACTTTTCCCAACGATACACCGTACCGAACTCGGCTAAGCGAACGGGAAGGTCTCGATAACTGTGGTGCTCACTCGAATATATTTTTATATGGTGAGGGCAATTCATCGGCTTCAGCAAGAATCCTTCAGCCTCACCTGACTTAAGCCGATTAGTTAGTTCGCCACATGAACAACCCTCCTCAGCCAGCGCAGACATTGATTCTCGACCAACGATAGGAGAAAACTGACTCTCTTCATAATAAGGAAAGTGCCCACTTGTTTTATACAAATCCAACTTACCAATGTGCGGAGTATATACCTGGCTATAACCTTTTTTATCCAGCTCTCCAGCAATGAATTTCTGTAATTCATTACGAATAATAGATCCTTTAGGCTTCCATAAAACAAGCCCCTGACCAACCGATTCATCAAAATGGAATAAACCTAAATCGCGACCCACTTTGCGATGATCGCGTTTCTTAGCTTCTTCTAACTGTTCTAGATACTCATTAAGCTGAGTCTTATTCTTGAATGATGTTCCGTAAATCCGCTGTAGTTGAGGATTATTGGAATCACCTTTATAAAATGCACTGGCTACTGACATCAGTTTAAACGCTTTACAATTACCAGTACGCGGAACGTGTGGCCCAGCACAGAGATCCCAAAAATCCCCATTCTTGAAAATTGAAATTTCTTCTTCTTCAGGAATATCTTCTAATAAATCAATCTTAAAGGTCGAAGGATTATTTCTTTCGCTGAGAGCAGCTAACCGACCACTCTGAGCCAAATTGAGAGCCTCTTCCCTTGAAACAATCATTCTTTCAAAGGTCTGGTTCTCTTTGACAACCTTAAGCATTTCATCCTCAATCCTCTCAAAGTCCTCCGGAGAGATTCGATGCTCTAATTCAACGTCATAATAAAAGCCATTTTCGACTGGTGGACCTGCAGCAAACTGTGCATCTGGCCATATTTTGGCAATGGCAGTTGCTAGAATATGAGCTGTAGAATGCCTGAGTCGCTCTATATCTGACATTTGTGAGCGCTCTTCGAGTGTCTTTCTATCGTTACTTTCCGCCATAATGTGAAAGATAACCCCTTAACCAACTGTGAGACATTTACAACTTGAAACCGGCCCAGATATGAGGATTGTACTGTGGCTACGGGGTGTAGCTCAGCTTGGTCAGAGCGCCTGCTTTGGGAGCAGGAAGCCGTAGGTTCGAATCCTATCACCCCGACCATTTTCCATTAATATTGAATATATTAACTATTTTTTGCAAAAGTAGCTTAGAAAAGCTTCAATTCTGAAGTGCAGAACACCGGATCGCTATTAATAAAAGTTAAGGAGTCTTTTGACTCCGCAAAGTGGCAATTCAGAGAAGTTCCTGAAAAAAAAGTAATTGAATCTGAATTCGAAGCACATCACGCAAAAGTTCCTCTACATGTCCAAGCATTTGAGGAATTGGGAGCCATTTCAGTTGTTTCTAGGCTATCTTTCACTGTGAATTCAGCTGCACAGGCCTCTATCCATGATGCTCTAATGCGCACAAACATCACTCTTAATATCGGAAACTTCGAAACGAATCCAGAAAATGGCGAAGTTTATTTCCGAATCACTAATGTTTTTTCTGATGGGCAATGTGATGCCGGAGTTATCACAAGTCTGGTGCGTACCGCCATAGTAGAAATGGATCGTATCACTCCTTACCTTGCAGAAATCATGCGCGATCCAAATCAGTCCATTTCTCATCTTCTTGCCAGAAAGGATCTCCTTCCAGAAATCAAATCTGATTTTGATTCTGAGATAAAATAGATTCAATCTTCATTGAGAAAAATATCCGCATCTAATGAATGCTTTAATTTATTTTCAGCTCTAGCCAGAGACTGTCTTTTGAAAAAATAGCATATAAATTCCAACAGCTATTAGAAAAATTCCAAAAGCCACCCTTAAGTAATCAGAGGATAAGCTTTTCATTAGCTCTGAGCCTAATAGTGCTGCGACTACAGCTGCGATAGCAGCGAATCCGGCGATCCTCCAATCAACTAAACCCGCCTGAGCATAACGGAACGAAGAAACGGATGCCGTCACAATCATAACCGCAAGTGACGTTGCAATAGCCTGTTTCATTGAAAGACCGAGGAATCCCTTAAATGCTGGAACCATAATAATGCCACCTCCAACGCCCAGGAGAGAACCTAACAAAGCAGCCAAAGCCCCTATAATAATTGCTGAGAAAATTAATTGCATAGATATCGTTGTATATAAACAAATCTTATTGAGAACCTGAAAGCAAACGAATCACAAGTCTTTCGAGAACAATTCGATGATCCAGTGCGCTAGTGACCAGAGACCGATTAGCCTGAAGACAATCAGCTAAACCTTGTCGTAAATTACCTAGAGAAAAATTTCTGCTCTCTGATGAAGCAAGGAAAATAGGATAAACACTCAATCCTCCATCTTTCTTCCTTGGTAAATGAGCCGTTTCAGATGCGGGCAACCTAGACAACGCAGCTTCATAAGATCTATAATTACCACCACCTCTAATGCCATGATGTTTAGCTAGATCCTTAGCAATCAATAATCGCCTAATGGTCGGCACTACTGCTGCAAGAAGAATGCCTATGGCATTCTCTCCCTGATATAACAAGTGATCTATAATTCTCAAGGCTCCAGACAAATTCTTCTTTGCTATACTATTACCCAATTCAAAAACGACCCCTGCTCTGGTAAGGGCAACCTGGTTGCTAACATGTTCAACTGTAATGGTTCGGTCATCATGCGAAAGAAATAGATCAATTTTTTCTAGCTCATTTCCAATCTGAGAAAAATCAGTGCCAGCCAACATCACAAAAAGTTCCAACGCTTCATCCTCAAAAAACAAACCCCTCTCCTTGGCAAGCTTTCGAACATGCATTTTTATCTGGTCCTGCCAACCGTCCCTACTCATGTCGGGGCGATCAAATATCTCAATTTTACCCAACTTTGAAATTTTCTTATAAAATGCTCTACGCTTATCGATTGAAGGTGCACTAAGAATAAAAGTGATTCCATCCGCCAAACCGTCCGCTAACACATTCGTCAATGATTCAGCCGCATCCAGAACTGATAATGCTTTACCTGTTTGTGAATCTGCAAAGATTGTTGCGCCTTTGAGCCAGACTACTTTTTCTCCACCAAAGAAAGGTAAGGTCTGAAGCGCTCCGATGGTTTGAGAGATAACCTTCACTGCAGCCTCTGCATTTTCAGCTACCCCATCAATGACCTCTGCTCCAAACTCCGCCTCCTCGGGAGGGACAAGTTTTCCGAAACAATTGAGCGCAGCCTCCTTGAGACGTGCCTCATCAGTGCCGACAAAAGCTAATATGTTAGTCGAAACTTTATCGGCAGTTTTTTTCTTTGCAGCCACACTGCAATCTGGTCTGCGATTTCATTCAAGAAAAGCAAAAAGAAGAAAACAAAGCTAAAATCCTTTATACTTGATGAGTCCTCTCCTAGATGCATTATTTGAAGAGTTAAATATCAACCAGCTCTAGCCTGGATATTACAAATCCATTCCGTTGCTACAGTTTAAAAACCACTAAACATATTATGAAAAAATACAGTATATTATTTTTAATCTTTGCCTTTGTCTGTGGGGCAATCAGCTGTGGCAAAAAAGAAGCCGACCCAACTACTCCAAATGAAGAACCTAAGGGATCATCTGAAGTGACAAAACAGACTGAGCCTGAACCAGAGCCTGAACCAGAGCCAGAACCTGAGCCTGAACCTGAACCTGAGCCTGAACCTGAACCTGAGCCTGAACCTGAACCTGAACCTGAATCAGAACCTAATTTACATGATTCTGTAAGTTTATTAGGTGCAAATCCTAAAAT
>JASLJT010000053.1:0-5934 GCA_030747955.1 Verrucomicrobiales bacterium
GAACACCAGTACTCGAAACAATTCACGGAACCAAGCAACTGATCGTCTGGCACGGGGAATCAGTAAATAGCGTTAACCCTGATACCGGAAAAGTTTACTGGTCAGTGGCTTTTAAACCTGAGTTCGGAATGGCGATCGGTGCACCGAGGGTATGGAATGATCTGGTATACGTTATGGGATATAATGGAAAGTCCGGCACAGTGAAGGTCGATAAAGGTTCCAAGTCCGCATCACTATTGTGGGGACTTGATCGAAGATTAGGGGTGGCCGGAGTCATCAACACCGCTCATGCACAAAACGGACACATCTACTCTGCAGGCCAGAGAGGTCTCTTTAGATGTGTTGAAATCATGACCGGAAAGAGACTGTGGGAAAGTAGAATACCACTTTTGAAGAAAGACGGATCTGGTCGTGGGGCATGGCCAAGCGCTTTCACTGTATATCATAAGCCCAGCGATCAGACCCTAATCTTTAATGATCATGGAGAAATGATTTCTGCGAAGCTCAAGCCTCAAGGTTATGAGGAAATATCGAGAACAAAAATTATTGAACCAACGCATTCAGTCGGTGGGAGAACGCTAGTTTGGTCTCATCCGGCTCTAGCAGACAGAAAATTATTCTGCAGAAACGACAAGGAAATCCGTTGCTATGACCTGTCAGGACGCTAGGCAAAGGAAAAAAGTCTTAGGTAAATTAATCCTAGCAGCCTAAATAATGACTGAATTTTTCTAACAAGTCGCTATTAGCACCTCAGATAAAATCTACTGATCAAACTGGCCTTATGATTCAATAGGACTTAACTTTATCAAGTCTCCTATAGGAAAAATAGAACTATCAAAATCGCCAATTATATTATGAAACTAATAACAAATTCAGATATTGGAAAGACCACACTACTGTTAAGCACTTTGATATTCACAGTATTAGTGTCCAGCGCAGCCGCCAATCCTCCGCATGTTACCGTGTACGGAACAGCAACGACTTCGGTAGCCATAGATCAAATGGATTGGAAAATCAGAATCAGCAATAAGAAACCGAGCCTTGAGGAAGTGGCCAAGTCTCATAGTTCTACTGTCCAATCAGTTCTGGATTTTTTAATGGAAAATGAATTGCCGGAGCACTGCATTCAAACATCAGGAATGGAATTTGGTGAACACTTCGTTTCCTCTAAGCTCAAGGGCAGAGTCAGGGACGGCTATCAGGCCTCATCCAGCATCAAATTCAAAGTAACAGATCTATCAAAGTACAAAGATCTTTGGAGCGGAATTTCACGCATGGAAAATGTCTCTTTAAATGGAATCACTTACGACAACTCCAAGAGAATTAAGCATCAGAATGAGACAAGAAAAAAAGCTCTACTAGCAGCCAAAGAAAAGGCTGAAACACTTGCCATCACTCTGGACTCGGAAATTGGCAAGCCTCTATTTATCGAGGAAGAAAGATTCGGATACTCCAGAAATAATTTTAATAATGTTTATGCCACTAACGAACAAGCAGTTATAAATGATGCCTTTGCGCCAGGACAAATCCCAATCACGGTACAAATTAAGGCGTCATTTTCATTAGTGACAAAATAAAATTACTCAGGCCTTTGAATTTATTCCTGACATTAAGGAGCCGAGTAATTCTATATCTGATTACGATTAGCTGGCTCTCAGTTTCATTCCTTTCTGATTCGCAATCCAAAGTCACATTACTCGAACAAGAGTCCATAGAACTCCTCGAACAATATTGCTTTGACTGCCATGACGAGGAAACCAAAAAAGGAAACTTTGATCTTTCTAATTTATTGGACAAGGAAGATCATGACGGCTCGCTCATTTTTGAAAACCTGATCACCAGCAGGATGCCACCTGCGGATAAAAAACAACCCTCTTCAACCCAAAGAAAGACCCTCCTCGATTGGCTCTCTAAAAAACAAAATTCAAAGACAATTAATTCTTATCGAAGAATCAGTCGTCACGAGTTCGTCCATTCAGTGAACGATCTTCTTGGAGTCAAATTGGATTTGACTGGAAATATTCCTGAGGACCGAGGCACTCACGATTTCGATTCTGATCGGAAGATCCTCCTGACCAAGGAAATGCTCAGTTCCTATTTCTCCGCAGCAGATGAAATACTCGAATTTGCTTTGCCAGAGAAAGGTTTCCCTCAAGAACGAATCTGGATAACAAACAAAATCAAAGACAGTCACGATACCTATAACATCTATACTCGGAATTATCAGGAGGGAATTCTCTTCTCATGGACTAGAGCAAACAATGGAAACAACTATTCCTTCTTTTACGACAACTTTGACCCTCCAGTGAAGGGCTGGTATGAACTCACTTTTGATGCAAAGAAACTTGGAGACTTTGAAGAGGACATCAGTGTTCTAGTCTTCTCTGGAAAATATTATTTTGCAGATGACCGACCACAACCACAACGATTACTGGATGTGATCTCCCTATCCAATAGGGAAGTAAAATCTCACACGATTCGAGCATTTCTCCATCCCGGTGAAAACGTATCTGTGCACTGCTATTCCAAGCACACATTTCGTAAAAAGAAGGGAAACCAAGGCGCCTACATTAAGCAGTTAAAAGCAAAAGGCCCTCTCGTCGACAATTGGCCTCCAAAAACTTATCAGAAATTATTTAAAGGCCTCGATATGAATTTCACTTCAAGAAAACCGATAGAAACGTCAACTTTCCAAACAAAATTAAAGGCAATAGGAGGGAGTCTCTCCGTGAGCAGTTACCAAGTTGGCATGGAAAAGGAGAAGATGCAGGACGGTTCTAATCGAACATTCTGGCATTCCCAGTTCAGCCCCACCGTGGCCAAACCTCCTCATTTTGTGGTGCTGAAAAATCCCGCTAAAAAAGAAATCAATGGCCTCTCCTACACCAAATGGTCAGGAGGCAACGGCAATGGGCAAGTAAAATCATATTCAATCTATCTATCGGACGACGCTCAATCTTGGGGAGACCCAATCTTGGAGGGAAAAGTGGACATCACGAGGTCTTACGAACAACCCATTGTGTTTCCAAAAAGAACCAGAAAAAAATATATAAAGTTTTTGGTAACAGATGCCGTGTCCTTGGACGGAAAATCTATCGCCTCTATAGGAAAACTTGATGTCATAACATCATTGCCCCGGGCCATTCCAACCTCAGAGATATCACTCTTGTCTCGCTCAAAAAAAGACCTTGAAAAAGTGATCCGGCAATTTGCCGAAAAGGCCTTCTCTTCAAATATAACAGAAGATGAACTGGCTCCATACTATGAAGTAAGCCTTAACTCTTTTAAGGGACACGGGGATTTTGTAATGGCAGCTAAGGCCGGATTCAAAGCAATCATCTGCTCTCATCGTTTCCTATTAGCTCCAGGAGAACATTCCAACAAATCCTACAAAATAGCCTCGGATCTCTCCAGAGTCCTTTGGCTCTCTGTACCCGATCAAGAACTCCTCAATCTATCAGGAAACGAAAAGTTCACGACTCAAACTCTCACTGAGCAAATCAATCGAATGCTCAAAGATGAAAAGAGCTTGCGAATGATCAACTCTTTCTGTTCTCAGTGGCTCAATCTCAGATCGTTCAACAAGGTGAACCCCTCCCTAAAGCTTTATCCCAATTATAACGACCTCCTCAATCATTACCTGCCCATTGAAACCGAGAAGTATCTCAATCATTTAGTCCAAGAGAATCTGCCTATCAGTTATCTGATAGATTCTGACTTCTCATTCCTTAACCAACGACTGGCTCAGCACTACGGCATTGACGGAATAACAGGCCAAAATATGCGCAAAGTTTCTTTTTCTCCTGAATCGCCGCGCGGAGGACTATTAACTATGGGAAGCATTCTGAAAGTCACTGCTGATGGCTTTGATACTTCTCCCATTCTCCGAGGAGCATGGGTCTCCAAGAACATTGCAGGCAATACACTCTCTCCACCTCCAGAAAATGTGAAGGCAATTGAACCAGAGCATGGCAAAGCCACAACTCTCCGAGAACAGATCGAACAACACAAAGAAAATAAAACATGTTATACATGTCATAAAAGTATCGATTCGTACGGTTTTGCCCTTGAGAATTTTGACGCGACAGGGCAATGGCGAACGAAGTATCGAGTCAAAAAACCACACAATGGGACCTTCCAATTCCGGTTAGAAGGTTATTACCATTTAGGAGGGGAAGTGGACGCATCAGGTGAAATCGCAACGCACAAATTTGATAACGTGTTTGGCCTTAAAAAAATACTCCTCTCCGACCATCGCAAAATCGCCTACAACTTCACCAAAAAATTCTTCGAGTATGCTAATGGTTACAAACCGAATCTTAAAGAACGCCTTCATCTATTTGAGATGATCCCTGAAAATCGTGAAGAATGCCGGATAAAGGACTTGATTACACAGGTATTGCTCTATTCACTTACAGAGGGAGAGGAATGAGAAATATAAGCAGAAAAGAATTCTTGAAAGTGGGAGCTGCCCTTCCGCTCGCTATGAACTCACTGAGTCTGAGTGCTAAAGGAAAAGAAAAACCTTCACCCAGACGAATCATTTTCATCAATAATAGTCTGGGCTTTTATGGACCGTACTTCTTTCCTAAAAAGAGAGAAGACCTTTCAACCTCAGATTACCTGAAAGGCATGAAGACGAAGGAAAAAATGACAGTTTTCCAAAACTTCTTCCATCCAGGAATGGAAACCAGCAATCACGACTCGGAAAAATCCTTCCTCACAGGCACTCCTAATCCGGAGTCATCTAACTTTGTGAACGGAACTTCGCTAGATCAATTACTGGCCAAAGAAATGGGTAAGGATACCCGGTTCCCTTTCCTGAACTTTAGTATCTATGATAGGGGGTGGGGATGTTCCTGGAACGATCGCGGGTCAGCCATTCCCCCAATGCATGATGAGGAAAAGATTTTTGAAATGCTCTTTGGAGAGGAAGATATGAGATCAAAAAAGCAACAGATCGAAAATGACCAGAATATTCTAAATTGCCTTCGACGTGACTTGCAACAGCTCCGCAATCAAGGTTCTAATCCTAGTAAATTGGACAATTACAAAGCAGTGATCGGAGAACTTGAAACCCGGTTACATCATGAAAATTTTTGGCTTGAAACCAAGAAACCAAAAGTGGAAAAGACCCTCAGCCAGGATAAGCAATTTGAGTTCTCTACCAAGGTCAGAAACCTATTCGAACTGGCAAAATTAGCTTTCCAAACTGATTCAACTCGCGTCATTACTTTCTCGATGGATTGGATCTACGGCGCTATCAAGGTGCCAGGAGCGACCGGAGGATGGCATACTCTTTCGCACCATGGAGGAAGAAAAGACGTGATCACTAAACTTAGCCAAATTGAAATTGATGCACTGAAGCATTTCAACAATTTCCTTTTTGAACTCGATCAAATTAAGGAAGGGAAAGGAACCCTTCTTGACCACACAACCGTGGTCATGGGAAGCAATTTCGGCGACTCCTCCAATCATACCTGCAACAACTTGCCCATGATCGTGGCCGGCGGAGGATACCAGCATGAATCCCATAAGGTAATGCAAAAACCGACTCCCCTTTGCAATCTGTATCTGGAATTACTCCATAAACACAATATGGACTTTGGTAATTTTGGAAGCAGTGAGAAGGATATGAACTTATTAAAAAGTTAAGTTAGCTTTATCTTTTTGAATTAAGAAATTGAAAAGCAAAAAGCTTTGCATTCTGCAAATAGAACCGGAGACGGACATTTTCGCCAATCAACTGACTAAGGCCATGACCGTTAGTCCATTTAGGCTCCCATCGCAACGAATCGATTTTGCCGGAGCGTGACGTTAACCCCGGAATTATTTTACCATTTTCATCGAGTACATCGACTTTAATATTCTCGCCCAGAACATTGATCTGAAGGCGAGAACCTTCGAGCCGGAAAGGCTTAGTTAGAACGGAGC
>JASLJT010000054.1:0-8940 GCA_030747955.1 Verrucomicrobiales bacterium
AAAGCGCCTTTTTTATTTAAGTTAAAATACAATTCTCTATTCCTCTTCCTTCTCTCCTTCTTCACCCGGACTCCATTCCTCAGCAACTTGGAATGCTTGCTCCAAGCCCACAAGATCCGAACTCGGTCTAAGGGCATCAAAGGCAGCTGTTTCTTTCTTAAGTTGTTCATCAGTATAGGAAGCGGCTTTAATCGAAAGTCCAATGCGACGCTCTGCCTTATCGACTTTAATTACACGCGCCTCCACTTCATCTCCAATGTTCACGACTTCTTTTACTTTACCGACGTGCTCTTCACTAAGTTGGGAAATATGGACCAACCCGTCAACATCATCTTCTAACTGAACGAATGCACCAAAAGCCGCAATCTTCGCAACAGTCCCTTTAACCAAATCACCCACAGTAAAGCGATTGCCAATTTCTTCCCAAGGATCCGTTTCCAGCTGCTTCACACCTAGACTAATGCGCTGACTGTCTTTATCTATTTCTAGTACGACTGCCTCTATTTCGTCCCCCTTCTTAAGCGTTTCACTTGGATGATTAATCTTTCTTGTCCAACTAAGGTCAGAAACGTGGACCATACCATCGATACCATCCTCAAGCTCAATAAATGCACCATAAGGTGTAAGGTTTCTAACCTCTCCTTTAATCATACTTCCTATAGGATAACGACTCTCAACATTTTCCCAAGGATTAGGCTCTAATTGGCGAACTCCCAAGGAAATTTTCTGCTCTTCAATATTAATACCTAGAACAACGGATTCAATTTCTTGCCCTAACTCTAAAACATCAGAAGGCCGAGTAATTCGTTTAGTCCATGACAATTCAGACACATGTATTAATCCTTCAACACCCTCTGCCACCTCAACGAAAGCACCATAAGGAACAAGCTTTGTAATTTTACCCTTAACATGGTCTCCAACAGGAAATCGATTCTCAATATCTTCCCATGGATTTGGAGTTAATTGTTTAAGACCTAAAGATACTCTCTCCTTTTCTTTATCAACCTCTAAGATCTGTACTTTTATGGGCTGAGCAATGGTAAGCATCTCACTAGGATGATTCACTCTACCCCAACTCATGTCTGTAATATGGAGAAGACCATCCATTCCTTTAAGATCAATGAACGCTCCAAAATCAGTGATATTTTTAACAAATCCTTCAACTTCATCTCCCGCATTAACCTCTTGAAGAAATGCCTGACGCTGCTCAGCGCGCTCTGCCTCAATTACTTCCCTACGGCTAAGAACAACATTTTTACGCTCATCATTTATTTTAACGATCTTAAATTCGTATATGTTTCCTACGTACTCAGTAAGATCCTTAGGTGGTATGATGTCAATCTGAGAACCGGGTAAGAAAGCCTCTACCCCAACATTGACCATCAAACCACCCTTAACGACAGCCTTCACTTTACCTTTAACCAAACCTCCATCGTGAAACACTTTAGCAATCTTATCCCAATTCTGCTTGTGTGCTGCTTTCTCTTTAGAAAGCACTATCATTCCTTCGTCGTTCTCTAACCGCTCCAAAAGAACTTCTATTTCTTTACCAACCTCTATTTCCTCATCTTCAAATTCTGAGACAGGTATAGCTCCTTCTGACTTGTAGCCAATGTCAACCAGAACGACTTGAGGTTGAATTTCGAGAATACGTCCGATTACGATAGAACCTTCTCGGATCTCGCGGAAGGATTTATCAATGAGAGCAAGTAATTCAGTGCTCATAGGATTGGGTTTGTAAGGTTAAGTTGATAGTTAATTTATGACTTAAATGTCCCGGATTTATTTCCTCCAAAACAACGGGACACCAACAAATTAGGAGGAATGGGGTTGCGACTTTAATTCATTTGAAGAATTGCGCAAGTCCTTATGCAAATCTTTCAAATCGAACCATCAAATAAGGCTATCTTTAGGAAAAAAGCCCTTTGGCAACCCCGCAAGGATTCGAACCTTGAATAACGGAACCAAAAACCGTTGTGTTACCATTACACCACGGGGTTGTTTAATTAATGAAGTAAACTAGCTATATCTTTAAGAAGATCAAGGGCCGTAAAGCAATACTGAAATATATCTTAACTTTTCTTCGAAATAAGAGAAGAGCCGGACATGGAATTAGGAACTTCAAGTCCAAGCATATCCAAAATAGTAGGTGAAATATCTGCAAGAATTCCATCTCGCAATTCAATTTCTGCTGCATCCTGCGCCACATAAACCAAATGCACCAAATTAGTGGTGTGGGCAGTGTGCGGTGAACCGTCACTTTTTATCATTTGCTCACAATTACCGTGATCAGAAGTTACAAGAGCTTTACCTTCAAGCCTTATCACTTCATCAATCACTTGTTCTAAGCAACTATCAATAGTATTTACCGCTCCCTTAGCTGCTTCAACTACCCCAGTATGACCAACCATATCTGGATTAGCAAAATTAAGAATTACTAGATCATAATCCTTCAATCTTGATATAATCTCTTTGGTTACTTTGGGTGCACTCATCTCAGGCTGCAAATCGTATGTAGCTACTTTAGGAGAAGGCACAATGACACGATCCTCTCCATGAAATGGAGTCTCTTCTCCACCATTGAAAAAATAAGTAACATGAGGATATTTCTCAGTTTCTGCTATGCGAAGCTGTGTCTTTCCTGATGCTCCTACAACAGCTCCCAAAACGTCATCCAATTTTTCAGAGGGAAATACAATATCACAATCATATTTCTCATCATATTCGGTCAATGTATAATAGTGAACAGCAGGTAACACTTCACGATCAAATCCCTCAAAATCATTAAATAGAAACGCTTCAGATATTTGACGAGCTCGATCAGCTCGAAAGTTAAACCATAAAACAACATCGCCATCATTGACGCGCTGCTCCTCATATTCATCAAATATCATAGGAGGTAAAAACTCATCCGTTTTATCTGCAGCATATTTAATCGTTACTGCCTCAGAAGGCAAAACCTCAGCACCTTCACCTCGACCATGAACAATCGCATCCCAAGCTAGTTTACTTCGATCCCATCGACGGTCACGATCCATAGCATAATACCTACCAATAACAGTAGCAATTCGAACTCCAATCTTACCAAGTTCATCCTCACAATAAGATAAATAACCTTGAGCTCCCGTAGGTGATGCATCCCGACCATCTGTAATTGCATGAACTTTAATATTATTCACACCTGCTTCTTTTGCTTCACCAGCAAGAGCAATGAGATGATCTTGGTGACTATGAACCCCTCCGTCTGAAACTAATCCTATCAGATGTAACTTTGAATTCTTCGCTTTAGCAAACGCCTTTTGTAGAACCTCATTTTCTCTCAGATCCCCATTTTTAATAGCATTATTAATGCGTGAAAGATCCTGGAACACAATTCTTCCAGCACCTAAATTGAGGTGCCCCACTTCCGAATTACCCATTTGACCGGCAGGAAGACCCACGTCCTCACCGCTCGCACTGACACTAGAAATAGGATACTTATCAAAAAGGTAATCATGAAAAGGAGTCTCAGCCAAAAGAGTAGCATCTCCATTCTCGACCGCTCCAGCAGACCCATCAGGATTAATTCCCCAACCATCACGAATCACAAGTAGACAAGGTTTTTTAGACATATTTAGAATAAAGTATTCTTAACTCGCACAATCCAAGGAACGCAATCTCTTTTTATGAATGGCCATCGTCATGCAAGATAACTAACAGGCTCTAATCTTAATCCCTCCAACCCGGGACCTCCTCATCTATGAACCTCTCCTCTCTCCAAGGATCCGCGGTATTTGAATAACCTCTCTTCTCCCAGTACCCGGGCTGCATTTCATTAGTAAATTGAATCTGTTTAACAAATTTTGCACTTTTCCAGGCATATAGCTGAGGAATTATAATTCTCACTGGCCCGCCATACTTTATGGATAAAGGATTGCCATCTAAGCTAGTCGCTAGGAGCGTGCGCTTACTGTAAACTGCCTCTATAGGAACATTAGTAGTATAGCCATCATAAGAAACAAAAAGAACATGCTCGGCATCAGAATGAGGCCTAACCTCATCTAGAACCTCTGACATCTTAAAGCCTCCCCATTTGCAATCATATTTCGACCAAGTTGTCACACAATGAAAGTCACTCATCTCTTCTACATAATTAAATTTCATTAAGGACTTCCAATCGATCCTCAGCTCATTTTCAACTTCCCCTCCAATCTCTAAGGCCCAATCTTCTTCTCCAATACTTGGCTGAATTCCTAAATCCAGAACAGGTAATTTCTCCACCGTGTGCTGTCCAGGAGGCAGTCTATCCCCAGACCTTTCTTTACTGGATGAATCTGGAGACCCGGCCATTTTTTTTGCCCATGCTTCTTTCCGGTCTAAGTACGATTTCGACATTCAATGTTAAATAATTCAGTCAGAACAACATGATTAATTCTCAGTATTCTATTACGAAAATATAAGTGTTTTAACTCAAATAAAAAAGAGTCATTAGAATTGCATTAAAAAAACAAAATGTGCATAATATAATTCTATGACGTTCAGAGACTTAAAGTATTTAATGTCATCACTGTCATTGGCACTGATCCACTGTTCGTTTTGGCCATGCACTTCAAATGCATCAATCATTGATTTTCAAAGCCTAGTCCTAACTGATCCGGACCTTAGCCATCAGTTCACTTTTGATGGGGAAAATGAGCAGGATCGACTCGAAGATAAAGTAGGTGATGCCGATTTAATCCCTAGACCATTTGGAAGCGGAACAGCAAACGATATCGAGTACGCAAAGGAGGGTTACGATGAAACATCTGAATCCGTTTCAACTTCAAGAGGTCCTGGGAACGATTTCGCACAAGGAGCAGGACTTCATAATGCATCAGTTAATTTAAATGATCAGTTTTCTTATGAGGTCATATTCCAACCAAAATCCACCGAGATCAGCGGAGGCAATTTCAATCTTGGCTACATTCTCAATACGCGAGTAAATAACGACAGAGGTTACTTCCTTGTCCAAGGAAATGCTCCCCTGCCCAGCACTGGACAGCAACTATCCAGTACGATTGGAGATGGATTCGCAGAAAGAAATCAGAATCTAATTCTGAGTCAGGTCGAAGCAGATCACTGGTACTTCGTGGCAGGATCTTATTCTATCAATCGAGACACCAACACAACGACCTTTACTAACTACATAGCGGACTTAACGAACGGAGAGACTGTTCTAAGAAAAATCGGGCCATTCTCTAACAGTGGAGGACCCTATCCGACAGGAGGTTCACCACTTGGGATCGGCGGCCGCTGGGACGCGGGAGAATCATTCTCAGGACAAATTGATGAGATCAATTTGTATGATGCTGAAAAGGATGGATTCATCTTTCAACAGCACCTCGATTCAATTACTGGAGGAAATTCCCCATTCGAAATAAACAAAATCGCTCATGACATCAATTCCAATACAACAACCATTGAGTGGAATTCAATCTCAGGAAAAGCATATGCAGTCGATGCCTCATCCGATATGATAGAATGGAACGAACTCGATGACGGAGTCATTGGAAAAAAGGATTCGACCTCCTTCACAGACACTGAAGTTTCGGAAAACGAAACAAAAAAGTTTTATAGGGTCAGGGAAATTGAAGAATGACTAGTCTTACCGGTCAACGCAACACGGACAATTAGATACCCAATGTCCAGATTCAATTTCTTCTAATTTAATATCTTTTCCCTTACTTTGTTCATAGTTAGGGGCATTAATACGATGCCCAAAGGCACAGCCTTCCGGCGGATTCATTGGTGAAGGCACCTCACCCTCAAGCGGCTCACGGTCCCGCATTTTGGACGGGTCCGTCACGGGAATCGCCTCGATCAGAGCCTTAGTATAAGCATGCCTTGGATCCCTATATATCTTTTCAGCATCAGTCATTTCCACAATCTTCCCTAAGTACATGACAGCGATCCGGTCACTAACATGTTTCACGACCGCCAAGTCATGTGCTATGAAAAGATAGGAAAGGCCAAGGTCACGCTGTAATTCCATTAACAGATTTAGCACCTGACTCTGCACGGAGACATCCAGCGCAGAGACGGGCTCATCCAGAACCAATAGATCAGGATTCACTGCAAGTGCTCTCGCAATTCCGATCCTCTGTCGTTGTCCCCCAGAAAACTCAAAAGGGAATTTATCAGCTGCAGTTCTTGGCAAACCAACACGGTCTAGGAGTTCAAATACCCTCTCGTTTCTTTCATGACGGTTCCCGATTCTCTGAATCACCAAGGGTTCTGAAACTAACTGGCCGACGGACATTCTGGCATCGAGAGACTCTGCAGGATCTTGAAAAACCATCTGGAAATCCTGACGCTTTTGACGCAACGATCTCTGGCTCATATTGGTAATATTATGACCTTTGAAAATAATCTTACCCGAGTTCGGTTTAAGTAAACGCACAATGGATTTACCGAGCGTTGATTTACCGCAACCGGATTCACCTACGAGTCCGAGCGTCTCCCCTTCATTAATGGAAATGCTGACTCCATCAACTGCTTTGACTGAGCCTGTCTGTCGTGACAGGATCCCTCCTCGCACAGGGAAATGCATCTTCAGTTCTTGGACCCTAAGTAAAGGTTCAGTCATCTGGTCAGATTCTTTCTGCCTACTGGCCAGTTGGCTTAAGATTTTTTTCCGAGATGCCTTAATCTTAATCTCTCTGACCCAAACCGTAAAGGCTTTCGACCTTCTTAGTTTTATGACCTGGCCCGCACCCTCAGAACCTTCTTTCAGTATATTAGCCTCTTCGTTCTCAGTCATTATTTTCCTTAGTGCACTCTGGGCATTGTTCGACAAAATGGCCCGGATCAATTTCGATATAATCGGGTCTCTCTTTAATCGATTTTCCGGACCGTTCCATCCTCTGGCAGAATCGGCAACCTGCCACAAATTCATGGATAGGAGCGACTTGACCGGGAATCGTTGGTAAGACAGTCTTACGCTCACTTTCAAGGCGAGGTATCGATGCCAAGAGTCCCTTAGTGTATGCGTGAAGAGGATTAGAAAATAACTCAAGTACCGGTGCCCGTTCCACTATCCTTCCCGCATACATCACAATGACCTCATCGCACTGCTCAGCAATGACTCCAAGGTCATGAGTGATTAGCATGACTGCCATACCAATATTCTCCTGCATCTTTGAAATCAAATTTAGGATCTGCGCTTGGACCGTAACATCTAGGGCCGTCGTCGGTTCATCCGCTATTAAAAGGTCAGGTTCGCAGCACAAGGCAATAGCAATCATGACCCTTTGGCGCATTCCTCCGGAGAGCTGATGAGGATATTCAATGACTCTCCTTTCAGGGGACGGGATACCTACCGATTCCAATAATTTAACTGCCTCCTTTAATGCTGCCACTTTACCAATCCCCTTGTGCAGGATCAGAGCCTCGGTGATTTGCTTCCCAATGCGCTGAACTGGGTTAAGAGCCGCCATGGGCTCCTGAAAAATAACTCCAATCTCATTGCCTCGAACACGCTGCATCACCTCTTGGTCCGCACCAGTCAATTCCCTCCCGTTCAAACTGATCCTCCCTCCAAGAACTTTTCCGGACGGCTTGGGAAGAAGATCAACGATAGACATTGCCGTCACTGTCTTACCGCATCCTGATTCACCTACGACACCGACCGTTTTACCTTTCTGCAATTCAAAAGAGACCCCATCAACGGCCCGAATAAGCCCCCTCTCCGTCTCAAACCCGGTCTCAAGACCTTCTATCTCAAGCAAATTACTCATCCTTTCCCTTCGTGACTTCCGTTTTTATTTGATACCGGCTCTTAACTTCCTGCACTTCTGGAAACGCATCGCCTGAGCGTTTCGCCTCGAGCGTTTCCCTTTGCATATCCTCATCGACCCAATAAACATAACTCTCCATTGGAACATAGACCTTAGGCGGGGCAAACTCCGTGAATTCAGAATCGGGCCAACGTAACCACCTCCAGCAACCAACGCGCGAAAATTCAGTCATGTATCCAGGAATGTAAACGCCCGAATCATGGATGATCTGCTGCATCTCATGGGCAGTGCGCTCGAGCTCATCCTCACTCGTTGCATTCCTGAACGCCACGGCCAGCTGATCCATCCTCTCGTCTTTGAAGGAAAAGATATTATTCGTATTCGTTTTTAAATTCCCCTTCTCGTCGTAAGCGTTGTTGGAATGAAAATACTCGTAGTACCTAGGATATGGGGGACGGAAGCCCCATGCAGAAAAGACCATCTGATGCTCCTTGGCCATTTCCTTTTTATAAAGGACAGTATGGTCAAGACCATCGAGCACAAAATCCACACCCGCCTTACGGGCCTCTTCTTTTAAAATGGCCATCATTTTTTCCCTCACCGGAATCTTTGAATAGGAAAGGATCACCTCAAGACGGTTACCGGCCGCGTCCCTGAGGATACCGTCATCTCCCTCTTCCGAATAGCCGGCCTTCGCAAAATATTCCTTGGCCCTAGCAATTGAAAAGGGCCTGGCCATGATCTCAGGATTATCTAGTCGGCCAAATCCCTTGGTCCAGCCGGGTAATCTTGCCGCATCGCCCCGGAAAATCACATCAATGACTTTCTGCCAGTTCGTTGCATGATTAATCCCTAACCTCACATCAAGATTATCTAAAGGCGGCTTCGCGGAATTAAGATACAAAGACCATGGAATCCTCGGATATTGATTGTACCAAGTATAGCGCTCGACGTATCCATCAAAGACAGGCTTCATTTCGGACTTCTGATACCAGTACTCTGGCAATGATATTGGGAAATAATCGATCTCTCCTGCTCTGAATAATTCCCAGGCCTTAGAAATATCCCTAACGACAGTGTAGCGGATCTTGTCCGTGTTGAACCGGTAACGATAAAATTTCTTGTCCTTTGCCCACCATTCCTTGTCTCTGGTCAGAGTAATCGAAACTCCCTTCACAATGTCTTC
>JASLJT010000055.1:0-10603 GCA_030747955.1 Verrucomicrobiales bacterium
GTAGCCTTAGGATACCGTTTCCTATCAGCTCACTATGATCTGCATTTCAGGATCTGGCTCTTTAGCATAACCAACAATAGCAGAGTCACTGATTCCTGCTGCGGCAAGTTGTTCCAGGGCCTCTGCTGCTTGCTCTTCTGGTAGAGCGACGAAGAGTCCGCCACTGGTCTGTGGATCAAAGAGGATTTCTCTTTTGCTTTCTATGGCAGAGTCTTCGAATCGAATATGTGGAATGGTTTTTGCACGGTTATGCTTATTGACCCCAGTCGTGATTCCTGCCTCATACATTTGATAAGCCTCTTCCATGACAGGGACTGAATTGAGATCTAGGTGCAGACTCGATTCTGATCCTTGAGCCATTTCGAGTCCATGACCAGCGAGTCCGAAACCTGTAATGTCTGTGGCTGCATGAATTTCAAAATTGGCAAATACCTCTGCAGCGGTTTTATTAAGGCTGATGACTGTATTTATGCAGGAATCAAAGGCCTCATCAGAGACTTTGCCCTTTAACTTCGCATTAAAAATGACTCCCGTTCCAATGGGTTTTGTGAGGATCAGTGCATCACCAGGACGTGCGCCGACGTTACGCCATATCTTTTGTGGATGCACGACCCCAGTAACAGATAATCCGAATTTGGGCTCAGAGTCTTCGACTGTGTGACCTCCCGCGAGGACGGCTCCGGACTCGGTAATCTTATCAAGTGCACCTTCAATAATTTTGTGGAGTTCTTCTGGCGGTAATTGTCCGTCCGGGAAATTGACTAAATTTAAACAGGTGATCGGGCGGCCCCCCATCGCATAAACGTCACTGATTGAGTTGGCCGCAGCTATTTGCCCATAAATGAAAGGGTCATTCACGGGAGGAGTGATATAATCAGCAGTATTGATGATCGCAATATCATCAGTTAATTGGTACACGCCGGCATCATCGCTAGTGTCAAAACCAACGAGCAGATTAGGGTCTTCATTCTTTGGAAGACTATCTAATAATTTTCCGAGCCCGACCGGGTCGATCTTGGCAGCTCAGCCGCAGGTCTTTGAAAGGCTTTGCAGAGTGTTCTTTTTATTGAATAACGCCATCTCTAAGGGTTTAACCTATATTTATTGATTCCCCAAAGATTGGAGAATTCGCTTACCAACAATGTACCTAATTTTCGGATTTGTCATTGGATCATTCAGATTTTAAATTAGATAAACGCGCAAACCTTTGAATTTATTATTAAAGATAAGCTTTATCATCTCATTGATTTGCAATGCGCTTGGAACAGAGAAGAATGTTATTCCTGATCTTCGAGGTGTTCGTGCTGATCTCAAGTTACCCGATTTAGTGGACGAAAAGTTTGGCCGGGGGATTCGGACCAAGTCCCGGAACCCAGAAGACCCTAAAGGTGTTTACCATGTTCTTTATCTGCCTTCAGATTGGAAACCTGGGAAAAAATATCCGGTCATTGTTGAGTATGCTGGGAACGGTCCTTACCGTGACAAGAACGGCGATGTGAGTAGCGGTTTAGTAGAGGGTAGTAAGCTCGGTTATGGATTCACTGGGGGCAAAGGTTACATTTGGCTTTGTCTTCCTTATCTTAATTCCTCTGGAACTGAGAACGTTCGTAAATGGTGGGGAGACGCTCCCGAATATGATCCCATTCCAACCGTTGAATATTGCAAGTTCACGGTCCGAAGGATTTGCGAAAAATTTGGTGGGGATCCAAAAAAAATTATACTTTGTGGTTTTTCTCGTGGGGCCATTGCCTGCAACTTCATTGGTTTACATGACGATGAAATTTCCAAGCTATGGGCAGGTTTTATTCCTTTCAGTCATTACGATGGTGTTCGTAAATGGGCATATCCAGGTTCAGATAAAAAATCGGCTATGATAAGAATTGCTCGGTTAGGTGATAGGCCCCAACTCATTCTCAGCGAATCCCAAGCCAATACTCAGTTTACCAGAAAATATATAGAAAGTTTAAAGGGAATTGGTACTGATCAACTTACTTTTATGGATAGCGGTTTTCGAAATCACAATGATGAATGGGTACTAAGACCCAGCGCAACGCGGTCATTTGCGCGTCAGTGGTTGAAGCGCATTGTTCCGATTGCAGAGTAATTATTTTATTCCTCTTATATACGATCCGGTCGACTGGTGCGGGGTCATTGGCCAATCATCGGAACGGAAAGGATAGGCCGGTATTTCTCTGGCATTCATGAGTCCGCCGATGGGCAGGTTAGAGAAGGCATACCGAACAGCCACTGGTTCTTTTACTTCATCACACCATATTTCAACCTGAGGTTTCTTGTCTTTTTTGGACTGAGTAATTCTAGCCTTAGCGTGATGGAAGGTCTTGTCTTTGCCGGCCAGAACAAAACCAACGTCAACGTCCTGATCGAGTCGAAGTCCACGGTCAGTGCCTTCCTCGAAAGTAACAAATGCCTTGCCAGATTCGAACTTGGCTTCTCTAAATAGGGGCCCTTTCCATTCCAATGGATCATTCGATCCGAACCTTTTAATCTTATACACTTCTGACAGCGCCCATCTAGCGGACCTTTCGCCGACCGGTAATTTGCGGCCCGGGTGGATACTGCCATTGGAATTTGTATCATAAGTGGCAATGAGGCCCGTGTTTGCTGTATTGAGCCATGTGTCCATCTGAATTTCGCGGACCACATTACAATGGTGGTTCATATCATATTCCATGGACCTGCGGTTACTCCAACCGGCGATCTGAACTATTCCGAAGGGTATTTCAGGATCCTTGAAGGCTTTCCTCCAGTCTGAGATCACTGCGGGGAATGTCCGATAAAACGGTTTCCATGATGTGCCGAAAGAATTGTTTTCACCCTGATAGAAAAGTATTCCTCTGATTGTCGTATTTGCGATTGGTAGGAGTGAACCGTTAAACATTCCTGCTGGCTGCCTGCCATCGCCCGGGTTCTTGTATTGGTTTGCGTTCGGTTTGCGAGGCTCTTTGTCTCCTTTGGCTTTTGCTTCTGCACTTTTCTTTTCCCAATCGGCAAGATCTTTGGCTAATCTTTTTTGTGCCCCTTCCTCTTTTCCTCCGTCAATCCATGCCTGATATTTCTCGTCGAATTTTTTTATATCTTCCGCCATTTCAGGGATCTGTTTGAGAGTGTTTTTATTGCACCAGTGCTGGGCCATGGTACCGCCCCACGAATTTTCAATTATCCCAACTGGTACCTTTAGTTGGCGATGCAGGCGCCTAGCAAAATAGTAAGCCACGGCACTGCAATTCTGGACTTCTGGGGCCACGGCTTTTTGCCATTTACCGATCCAGTCCGTGGACTTTCCAAGAGGAAAGTCATCCTGTTCTCTTGGACTTGCCACGTTAGGAAGTTTAAGAAATCTTATCTCGGGAAAGTTCGCGGCGGATATTTCAATGTCAGCGTTTGTTGAGCCACGCATGGTCCAGGCCATATTACTTTGACCGCCGCAGATCCAAACTTCACCGACCAGGATATCAACTATTGTGAGTTCACTGTCCCCTGACTTAATTGTCATGACTCTGGGTTCGGAGGAGGCCATCAGAGGGCCTATCTTTATGGACCACTGCCCCTTAGAATTGGCTTTTGTGGTTTTTGTTTCTTCTCCAAATTTTAGAGTAACGGGCTGTTCGGGACTGGCATGGCCCCAAACATTGATAGGTTTTCCCCTTTGGAGAACAATTCCGTCACTGAAGGTATTGGCAAGGTTCAGATCCTTACCCGGTGCTTTTGACGCGAGGCTAATGGCTAAGAGTAAGAGAAGAACATATTTCGTCATGTTGCGATAAGGCCATGATTAGAAAAAAAGGTCAACTCTGGACCTTCATGAAATCAAAACATCCAATAGGAATAATATAAGAATGCCCTGAACTAGGATGCTTAGGCAATGAGCGCAAAAAGTTGAACTTCTTTGTTGGCGGGAGCAGGATTTCGAGCAGACTAGACTCAGAAGGTATTCGAGATATGAAAATTGGCATTAAGACACTCTTTATTCTGACATTAGCATTTTTTATTAATTTGGTTTCCGCAGCACCACAAAAATACAATGTACTCTTCATTATCTCGGATGATCTCACTTTGACTGCCTTATCCTGTTACGGCAACAAGGTTTGCAAGACGCCGAACATTGACAGTTTGGCAGAGCGGGGCACCCGTTTCACCCGGGCCTATTGCCAAGGGACTTACTGTGGTCCTTCGCGGGCCAGTTTTATGTCGGGCTATTATCCACATGCGACTGGAGTCTTGGGTTACAAGAGTCCCCGGCCTCAGATTGGTGATCGAGTCACCTGGTCTCAGCACTTCAAGAACAATGGTTACTATTCGGCACGGGTCAGCAAGATCTATCATATGGGTGTACCCATTGGTATAGAACAAGGCACTAATGGAGCGGATGACGAGGCCTCGTGGACTGAGCGCTTTAACAGCAAGGGTCCCGAATGGAGAGCCCCCGGTGATGGGGAAACGCTTCAGAATAATCCCGACGGTAAGAAACCTGCCGTGGGTGGCAATACCTTCGTGGTAGTCGAAGCTGACGGAGATGACCTCGTGCACTCAGACGGGAAAACTGCGAAGAAAGCGGTTGAACTGATTCACCGTCACAAAGATAAACCTTTCTGGTTAGGGGTGGGATTCGTGCGTCCGCATGTGCCTTTCGTCGCTCCGAGGTCCTATTACCCACCCTTTAAACCCTACAGCAAGATGGTTTTGCCTCCTAAAATCAAGGGGGATTGGGATGATATTCCCAAGCCTGGCATTAATTATTGCACCAGCGAAAATATGAAAATGGATATTCGCCGCCAAAAGAAATCTGTCGGCGGTTACTATGCATCAGTAGCTTATATGGATGCTCAAGTCGGTAAGGTGCTTTCGGCTCTTGATGAGGCGGGCCTGCGGGAAAAGACGATCGTTATTTTTACCAGCGATCATGGTTATCATTTGGGTGAGCATGACTTCTGGGCCAAGGTGAGTTTGCTTGATGAATCCTCGCAGGTTCCTCTGATTATTAGTGTGCCCGGCAAGAAGCCCGCCGTGTGTCATTCATTGACCGAATTACTTGATCTGTACCCGACCGTTGCTTCCCTTTGCGGTCTACCCGAGCAACCGCGTTTACAGGGCAAAGATATTTCCAAGATGTTGGATGATCCCAAGCACACCGTGCGTACCGCTGCTTTTTCCGTGGCACCTTTTAGGCGCGGCTTCTTATTACGTGAGGAAGACTGGGCCTATATTCATTATGGCGAAAATGGTGAAAAGGGTCTTGAGCTCTACAATGTAAAAAAGGATCCGAAGCAATACACGAGTCTAGCAAAAGATCCGGCCCACCAAAAAATCGTTGCTCGATTCAAAGTTCAGATGGCCAATAAGCTACGCGAGGTTCGCAACAATGACCTCAAATAAGCTGCTGCGGTTACTTGGTATTTCTTTCCACTTTACGGTATAGAAAAGGGTCGGAGCTGAGCAGTGAGGTGAGTAGAGCCTTCATGCTGCCATTGTTTTCTTTGTAGGCTCGATGAGCGGCCTGCAGTGTGGGAGCATCCTCGAGAGTTTCGTTACGGCCCATCCAGAAGCGAAACACATGGCGAACGAAGACCTGCTCGATGCGTTCGCTCTTGGAGAGCTTTTCGATCATCTCCAGCGCATCTTTCACTGGGCCGTCTAGGGCAGGATCGCCGCTTTCGATAATCTCACCGGATGAATCGACGGGCTTGCCGAGCTCGGACAAGCGGCGGAGGCCTAAATGATTGTACATCTCAAAGGGCAGGCCGAGGGGATCCATCTTCCGGTGGCAACGCCAGCATTCGTTTTCACGGGTGACTCGCATCCGTTCACGTAGGGTTTCCTTGGGTTCGTCGGGTAATTGGGCATCTACTGTGATGGGGACTTCAGGAACGGAGTCTCCAAGCAAGCGGTTTCTAATCCAGAGTCCACGGAGAATGGCATGGTTATCCATGGCGTCTGAGTGAGAAACTAACCAAGACGGGTGAGTCAGGATGCCCATCCGTTCGTCTTTAAGCACTTTCACTAGGGTGCGGGTTTTGCTCCCGCCAGTATATTTGACTGCTGGGACGCGGACGTTAATTCGTTGACCTTTAGGTAAAGCGATTTGGCCCAATTCCTCGGGAGTGGGCTTTTTTTTCTTATCCTTCTTATCGCGGGGAGGAGGTTTCTTTAGATTTTCTCGGGTGCTGAAATAGAGACGATCGCTGCCGGGATCGAGGATGATGCGATCCGTGGTAAGAAGCTCCTTAAGGACCTGTTTGTCTTCCTGAACTATGAGTTCGACTAGCCGGTCCAAGCTGGCAGTCATTCCAAACATGATGTTGGGGAAGTTGCCTCCTCCTCCGGCTACCTTCAGGGCCTTGGCGTCCTTACAGACACCGCCTGCCAGATCGTAATCAAAATATTCATGGAAGAACTGGAGGATCCTAGGCTTGCGAATACTCTCATCGGAAAGGATTCGGGTCACTTCGCGCCTGACATCGTCGTGAGTCTTGAGGCGACCTTCCTTAAGTGATTTTTTAAGTTCGGGATCCGGCTTGATATAGCTGAAGGCACCATTGATGGCCAATGCCAACTCATTGCCTTGCAGCATCACACGCCCGAACTTGTCCGGTTTACCATATTGGGCAAGTTCTGGTCGGAAGAGGGCATCCCGGTCAAGAAAGATGGGGGTGAGTCCGAGGATTACGCCATTTTTGAGTCCGAGGTCAGTGATGGATTTCTTGAGGAGATTAAGATAAGTTTTAGATTCTTTAGGGCTCGGTTCGCGAAAGGTTAAAGCTTCAAATAGAAAATTAACAGCCGTGCGGAGTTTTTCATCGGAAGGATTTTTTTCCTGAACGAGGTCATAAACGGGAGTAAGCGGACGCATGACTTCCTCATGATAAAAAAGGCTTTCAATGGTCCCCCGGATGTCAACGTTCTTGTATTTATCGGGTAATTTTCCGGTCAATTGGTATGGCTCGATCTTGGGTCCGTAGGCCATGAAACGTACGATGTCCTCCGCATGTCTGGCGATCTGAGAAGCCTGAGCGCCATTCACAGAATAAAGAATTGGATAACTTCGCAAACCATGGTGTCCTTTAATATTCAGGATCGGAGAGAATCCCGTGATCGCTGCTGCATAGGCAGCGGAACCACCTACCTGGCCCTTGATTCTGTCCAACCCATAGTAGACTTTCACTTCGCCCTGATTATTCCATGGTATGTGGTCTCCTCGGGTCCGCAGCCCTGGATTTTTTGAGTCGAATGTTGGTTCCTTGTTGATGAGTTCGTTGAGTCGGACAAGATGCTCTTGCGGATGAATTCGCCAGATACGGGCCGGAGTAGATGCGGGTTCCAGCCCCTTCGGTATTTCACCAAACAACAAATCATGATCCAAATGATTTCCCTTGGCCGGTAGGCGGTGAGAATCAAAGCCGCCCTTGTCTTCCATGGCTTTTTCCATTTCTGCTAAGATCCATTGCGAAAGGCGAAGCCGGTCAATTGCTTCGGGCTGGTTCTTTTTCTTTTTTGGTGGCATTTCCTTGAGGGCCACCTGTTCCCATACTTGTTTCCAAATGCTGAAATTTTTTGTGTTTACCTCGGTCAACCCATCCAAGGCAAGGTCACCTTTCTTGGTTTCATCGTCATGGCAGTCGAGGCAATGGTTTTCCAGAAATGGTTTAACTAAAGATTCAAATGAAGGATCGGCGGCTAACAGACGAACCGGAAGCATTAAGAGTCCGCAGAGAGTCAATATAGAAAGGCGAAAGAGAATTTTCATTTTTTAGCCGATGGTCTCCAGTCCCCCGTGCGAAGCGAAATGAGAGAGTCTAAGTGAGCAGGTTTTCAATCGGACCAGCCTTGGAATGGTAGTTCGCTGCTAGGCTCTTCTCCATATTGAACCGGTCGACGGGCACTCCGGCAGCATGCAAAAGGGTAGTGTATAAGTCATTGATCGGCCGCTTTTCCATTTGAGTGAATTGGCCAGTCTTGATCGGTCCCTCAGGATTGCCTATAAGGATGAAAGGCCAATTAGCTCCGGAAGTGTGCTGCTTGTCAGCATTATTGCTGGTATAGACGATGAGCGAGTTGTCCATCATGTTACCATCGCCCTCAGGCATTGATTCGAGCTCTTTGACCAGCTTCACTAGCATGCGGCAATTGTACTGGCGAATTTTGACCCAGATCGGATTATCTGGCTGCTTCATATGACCTAAGTTATGGCCCTGCTGATCAATGCCCAGGCCTCTCCATGCTCCAAAGATCTCACCTCGGCCAGAGCCGATGGTAAGGGTGTTGGTAATGCCTGACTTGAGGGCGGAGATGCCAAGATCAAGTAAAGAATCATGCCAGTCAGTTTCAAATTCGGGATTGGTAAATTTTTCTCCGTACTGAGGGGCGAACTTCTTGAGATGATCGGAAATGTTGGCAAGTTTTCCGCGCAGCCCATTCATGTCACGGAAACCATCGACGTAACCATTGTAGCGTTCTTTTTCATCCTCGGGTAATCCGCGAGAATTTTGCAGGGCGATTCTCTCCACCGACTGCAACACGTTCGAGCGAGCCTCATAACGTTCTCTCACCTCGCCGGTAGATATGCTACCGAAAAGAGATTGGTACAGGGCCTGTGGATTTGAATGCATGAAAATAGGTTTCCCGGGACCCGTTGCTGAAAGGGTAGCTAGGGTTGGTCTTGATTGCATGTTGGGGAGTGAATCCATCCCGATGCAGAGGTGAGGTAAAATGGTCTCCGGTAAATGCTGACTAATCACATGATCGATAGTGGCGCCACGTGGAGGACTTCCTATGCCGCCACGGTACCCGCCGAGAGCACCAAAAAAGGCGCTGTGACTTGGGCTCGTGTGTAGGCCATGGAGGCCATTGATTATGTGAATTCTGTCCTTAAGAGGTTCGAGTGCTTTGATGGGTTCTTGAAAATCAAAACTATCGAGCGATGCGGCCTCTTTCAGATCCTTGGGAATGGCGGTGTAAGGATCAAATCCTTGGTTTTGAAGAAAGAAAATGACTCGCTTAAGTTTCTTCTTGGCGGGTGCTGCTTGAGCTAGTCCTGGGAATAGAGGAGCTGTAACTGCCGTAGCAGCCATTCCCCTAAACATTTTTCTTCTATTAATCATAGGCCCTTTCAATCAGTCTTAATTATACTTTGAGGCACTTCATTTGTCGAACCTATTAATTATTTCCCGTGCCTTTATGGTATGCAGTTTTTAAGCTACTCTGAGTCTTCATACTCTATCAGAGTATTGCGTGGTCTGTATTCTGCCTCTATCTTTTAACTAGCCGTATTTTATTGATGAAAACTACAATTATCCTTCTGGTTGGACTAAGCTTGAATCTAGTTCTTGAAACCCATGCTCAGCTACTTGATGGCAAGCCGACCGAGACTCGTGTGACGCACGGGCCAATGCTCGGACGACCCGCTTCCGATTCCATGAGCCTGTGGGTTCGCACCGAACGGCCAGGCAAAGTGAGGGTTCTTTACGGTACCAACAAAAGGATATTTACGCATGAAGCATCAGTAGAGACGACCGATATTTCTCGTGATAACACAGCCATTATTACGATCGATAAGCTTAAACCCAATACGCGTTATTACTACCGTATTGCTGATCACCAGTTGGAAGGTTCTTTCCGGACCATGCCCAGCGCAGTTGACTTCAAGAATCCGAAAGGTAACCCTGAGGGGCTCTTTAATTTTAAATTCGAATTTGCCTGTGGAAATAACCAAGGTGGTGGAGGTGATGGAGCAGGCCCAACTGTGCCTGTTTTTGAAACGTTGAATACCAAAGTGCGTGATAACATTAATTTCGCTATTCTCAATGGTGATTGGCTCTATGAACAGCGGCGCGATTATCCTCCAAAAGATTGGCTGCGCCAGGTTGGTCTCGACACAATGCTAGAGGCACCACGCATTGTTCAAAAGGCGCCGACGCTGGTCGGCGTGTGGGAAAATTATAAGACCTACCTTGCTCGCGGTCGCAACTTGAGTGAATGGCATCGTCATGTGCCCTCCTTCTACACTGCAGATGACCACGAACTGATAAATGACATTTATGGGGCAGGTGAAGCGGGCTATGTTAACCGTCGTGCGGTTTTTAGGGACATTGCCACTAAAGCGTGGTTCGACTACCTCGCATGGGCCAATCCCGTGCAACATAATACGTCCCCTTGGTTCGGTACCGGCACGTTCAAGAAGGGTAGCGATATTATTGAGGATCCGGAGGCGGATTTTACGAAGCTGAACTTTAAGCAAATGGGAAACCTGCATGTGCACTGGGGAACTCCTACGGCCGGTGTTCCTGAGGCCAAGTTTGATAGTGAACCGGGCGATCCGAATTCAGCAGTTTATGATATAATAGAGATACTCAGCCCCTCAAAAGTGCGCGTCTACCCCCCGGCTAAAGCTGATGGGAATGCGAGCTATTCAATTGGCCGTCGCTGCTACGGCAAGTTCACTGTATCTAATTGTGATTTCTTCCTCCTCGATACTCGTTCACATCGCAACCTTCATAATGTAGACAAACCGGCTAACCCCAAAGCCACGATGTTAGGCAAGCAACAGCTGAAATGGCTTAAGGACGGTATCAGCAAGAGTGAGGCTGAT
>JASLJT010000056.1:0-2955 GCA_030747955.1 Verrucomicrobiales bacterium
CTGCTAGATGGGGGAACACTTCACGGTCACGAACTGCGTGGTTAGGTGCTGTCAGCGGAGTAAGAAACTTTATTTCCAGTCGAGTTCCAACGCTCGTAAGTCAACTCAGATCAGTGAGTTGGTATCCAGACATTGATCCTCCTAAATTTAGTAAACATGGAGGCTTTATTTCTAGCTCTCAACAGATACTGCTAAGTGGTGGACCTGGATTAATTTACTACACAGTCAATGGAGATGATCCTCGTAAAATTGGCGGCTCCATCAACTCTCAAGCCAAGATTTTCGAAGGCAACACATCCACTACTACACTGTTCCGACGTGGATCCGTGTGGAGGTACCTTGATAATGGTAGTAACGCGGGAACTTCCTGGCGAAGTGTAGCTTTCAATGATGCATCATGGAAATCAGGAGCAGCCGAGCTCGGTTATGGCGATGGTAGTGAAAGGACAACCATTTCATACGGTACCAGCTCAGTGTCCAAGCATGTCACGAGTTACTTCAGGGCCAAGTTCATAGCGTCTGATGTGAATAAGTTTGGAGAATTAGAATTGAGGCTCAAGAGAGATGATGGAGCAGTAGTTTATATTAATGGCAAAGAAGTTACTCGTTCAGGAATGCCAGGCGGCACCATTAATTACCAAACTTTTGCCTCTAACATTTCTGGAGGTGATGATGAAACAACTTTTTACTCATTCCCAATAGAAGCCAGTGCTCTAGTTAATGGACAGAATGTCATTGCTGTAGAGGTTCATCAATCGTCGAGAACAAGTTCTGATGTGAGTTTTGATTTAGAGCTTGTAGGGGTTCAATTCTCTAATCCTAATCCTCTCTTTCTCACTAATGAAGGCCAAAACACAATCAGGGCCAGGGTCAAAAATAATAATGAATGGAGTGCGTTGACTACGGCCGATTTCATTGTCGATTCCGAGCCAGCGAGGCGTGACACACTTGTAATAAGTGAAATCCACTATCGCCCAACTGCTCCGACCCAAGAGGAGATTGATGCGGGTTTCAATGATCGTTCTGACTTTGAATTTATTGAGCTCCTGAACATTTCGCCAAGAGCAATCGATCTTGGCTCACTTAAATTCACTGATGGTATTGATTTTGATTTTGCCACTACACTAGCTGGCAGAACCTTGTCTCCAGGAGAGAGGCTAATCCTTGTCAATAATATCGATGCTTTCAATATGCGTTACGGTAATGACCTGCCACTAACGACTAAAATTGTTGGAGGATACAAAGGAAATCTTGATAACGATGGCGAACAAATAATCATCAGCAATTCTGAAGGTGAGTCTGTAATAGATTTGACTTACAATGATGGGGACGAGTGGCCCGGTGGGGCTGACGGTGATGGTTACTCTCTTATCAGAATTAATCCTCAGGCTAACTCAGTCAGCCCTGACCCTAGTACTTGGCGCAGCAGTGCTGCTATCGGCGGGAATCCTGGCTCCAGCGACGACTTGACTTTAGCCGGATGGGGCGCATTAAATAATGTCACAGATCCTTTGGCTGATTCTGACAATGATGGCTTGTCGGCACTTTTAGAATACGCGATTGGAACAGATCCAAATACTGTTTCGAACAGTTCTGGACTCACCGTTCGCCTTGTACCTATAGAAGTTGAAGGTGTTACGGATGATTATTTTATAATTGATGTAAAAAGTCGCATTGGCGCTGATGACATTAAACGCAGTCTTCAATGGAGTAATAATCTAACAAAATGGGATGAGCTTAAAGTGCCCGTTCGTGTGATTAATTCTAAGAATAATAGGGACGGCACAGAAACTATTAGCTATTTGATTGGTACCACAGAGCAACTAGGCCTAAACGTCTATTTTAGGGGTGCAGTTTCCCTGACTCCTTAAAGTTTTTTTATAAAATTAAGATTAATTTTAAAGTTCTTAAAAAGGCCTAATCCCTTTGATTCTTGTTTATTATTGAATCAAAAGTGTTTATTTTCATTGAGTGAAATTGTTTAAACTATTACTGACCACTTTATTGTCACTGGTCTTGCTTACAGTATCAAATTCACAAATAGATTTGAAATCCAATACTGCTGTCCATTCATGGAATTTCGAAGAAGGCAATTGGATAAAAAACGTTCTCTCTGATAGAACTAATAGTGTTAAATTGGAAGCAAAGAACGCTCCTAATTTTGGTTCTTCTGGCGAACTTGTATTTTCAGGAAAGTCAGGTCTTTACAATGATTCAATTTCTCCATCATCACTTCCAAAGGATCAAATAACAGTAGAGGCCATAGTGACAATTACTGAGGGTCAGCAATGGGGTTCAATAATTGGATACGCTCAGGACAATGGCTCTTATGAGAGGGGTTGGATATTGGGTTACAATGAAGATTCCTTTTTGTTCTGGGTCTCTACCGGTGGTCCTTTAATTCAAGCCACTTCCAAGACCAAGTTTGAAAGGGGAATGAGATATCACATCGTTGGGACTTACGATGGATCAGCAGTTAAAATCTATGTTAATGGAAAACTGTCAGGTCAGACAACAGCCTCAGGTCCCATAGCCTATCCAAAGTCAGCATTTTATACAGTGGGTATTTACAAGGACGATGATGAGAGTTATCCAATGAGCGGTTCTATTCTGGCGGCCCAAATACATAACACTGCAGTCAATCCCTCGTCGATACTGGCTCAGTCCAACAAATTAGGATTAACTCCCATTAAATTTTCCGTTCAGCCTTCATTGAGATTCATCTCTGGAAATGAGGCCCGAATCACATGGACCTCTAATAGCGTTAAGGACATGTCTGTCCATTTTGGTAACACGAGAAGGCTCGGGACTGTCATAAAGGCTCAAAAAGAGAATGATCAATATTTTGCGGACCTTTCACAACTCGAACCCGATACAGAGTACTTCTATAAATTAGTCGAATCTGAGAGGGGTCGGTCAGGACCTACGCACGACTTCAATACGAATCTTAATTTT
>JASLJT010000057.1:0-2879 GCA_030747955.1 Verrucomicrobiales bacterium
GATGCTGGAGTTTTCGGAAAGGGCACGTGGTCTTGATGATTACTATAAGAATGCTCTGGGAATGTTAAATTCTCCTAGGGTCAGGAACGCATTTGATATATCTAAGGAACCAAGATGGATGAGGGAAAAGTACGGACGGTCCACTTATGGGCAAGGGTGTCTTTTGGCTAGAAGATTGGCCGAGGCTGGCGTGAAGTTTACGACTTGCTACTTCTCAAACGTTATTGGTGGTAGGAGCAAGACGAATGGAGGTTGGGATACGCACGGTTTTGATAATACTCGGATGTATCCAATCGTGGAAGCCTATCACTTGCCAATGACAGACCAGACCCTGCCTACTCTAATTGAGGATTTGGATCAAAGGGGGATGCTTGATGAAACTCTCGTTGTTTGGATGGGTGAGTTTGGTAGGACTCCAAAGATTAATAAGAATGCCAGCCGTGATCATTGGCCTCAATGCTATAGTGTACTCTTGGCGGGGGGCGGTGTTAAAAAAGGATTCGTTTATGGAAAATCTGATAAGCATGCTTCCGAGCCGGAAGAGGACCCGGTGACTCCCGAAGACTTAACTGCAACCATTTACTATTTGCTAGGTATTGACCCCAGACTTCACATTTATGATACCCAAGACCGTCCGTTGATGATATCTAGCGGGGAACCGGTTATGGATCTAATTGCTTGACCCTGTCAGGGACGAGTTTGTATCCGGAAGAAAAGCTTTTTCTTGGTTTGTTGTGCTTTTATTTGATAACGGACACGCTCGTTGCCGTTGCCAAGATCCTCAGTGTCCGAATATTCTAGGAACTGCATCGCGTCTTCCCAGTCAGATCCGTTAGAGGATCCTAAGACTTTCCAGTCCAGAGAAGAACGAGCATCTTTATTTAATCTGAGCCTTAAGAAAGCAGATTCTTCTTGGCCCTGATCTGGGCTAATTTTTTCCACTTTGATATCCAGTAAAGCGTCTGACGGATCGAATGACTTAGGCGCATTGCCTGATAGAAATTCTTCAAGATTCGTTAATAGGTCCCCGTCAGGATTGGCTCCTGGTCCGGAAATGTCTATATTTTCAAGTTCGGACTTTGAAAAGTTACTTACTTGCCAATCATCAAATCCGATCGTGGGTGTTTCTGATCCGGGGTTCCCGCCGAGGACAGAACTAGGTTGCCAGTTCTCCGCAATCTTGTGATCTGGATTCGACTCTGGGTCTTTAAGTACGAGGGCATAGCCTTTGCCGTCGGCCGTCTCAGGCCAGGGAGAATCATCATCATATTCAAAGTCTCTGATTGTGCTGCCGTCAGCCGCTAATAGTAGGATCCTCTCTCCACCATTAGATAGCTTGGTATTATTGGCAAATTTTCCTAACACAGGAAGGCCATTCCCAAATCGATTCGCGAAAGCATCATCATTTTCGACGATGAGAGCTCTTTTTCCTGATTTGATGACTAGAGAATTTCCCTTATTAAAATCAAAATCGACTCCCTTATCAAAGATCACGCCTCTAAGATCGATGCTCTTATTGCTGATGTTCATCAGTTCAACATATTCGAAATCGTTTCGGTCATTGTGCCCGGCTTCTATTTCGGTGGCAGTGGGAGCTGATGGCCGGTAATGGATTTTTGAAATTACAAGGTTCTGAGGTCCGGCCGGTTCGACGTCAGTGAGAAAGACTGCTTCTGTCAGAGCGGACCATTCGTTACCTGAGAAGGCACGTGCCCGGACTATCGTCTCAGGTCCAGGCAGTTTAATTGAATTATCATAAGTAATGGCAGTGTCTGAGAGCCCTCCATTACCGCCACCGATTCCTTCGGAGGCGATGAGAGTGGCGTCGATAAGAAAGTCACTGGATCCAGCGCTCACGTTGAGCCCATGAATTGCTAGAACGTTATTACCTTTTTTCAATAGGTTCGCTTTTTCCGAGATGAGGAAAGATTGAAAGACTTCGGCCTGTGAATCGGTATGACTCGAAGAGGCAGTGGCATCGTATCCTAACGGAGTCCCTGGACTGCCTCCGGCCCGGTCCCTTACAACTTCCGTTCCGTTCAAGTAGGCGACGAACCCGTCATCATAGCGAACTTTTAGAGTCAATGTATCAAAGAGTGAAGGATCATCGACTTCAAAATCCATTCTCATGTAAACAGTTTCCGCTTTACTTGAATTGGTTTGATCGGAGAAATTGAAATTAGGATCAATGATCTCGATGTATCTTCCGTTCGTCGAATCGTAACCGGCTCCTAGTTCACCTTCTTTCCATGAGGAATCATCGAAATCGATACCGAACCATGTATTGGCGAGTGAATTATCTACCGGCATGATTGCACGTTTAGTAGATACCTCAGGTACTAATACATATTCAGTAACGACTGCTGCTGATGCGGGTGTTCGCGGGTCAGTGCCGTCTAAGGTATAGTAGATAGTCCCGTTACTTGAACTATTAATTGATAGATTAAAATTAGATGAGACGGGTCCGCCATGCTGCGAGAAGTCTGGCGCTGCGCTTCCTGGGTACCATCTCCTTGACTTGAACTGGTTTAATACGATCTCTGTTCTCCTTGGAAAGTAGTTATCTGAGGCGCTCCCAGTGGCCTTCCCGAGTAGTTGGTCCCTAGTCTTAATCCAGTCCAACCGAGTGTATGGATTGCGGCGTGCATTATCACCCCACCTTGCGGATTCTATCCGGACAACTTTTTCAATTGGATCGGCTAGCTTGAGGTAGGCCTTTGCAGTCTCTTCAGGAGTCAGAACGCCTCCGTTAAAAAAATGTTTTCTAACAATGTCCGCAAAGCGTAACTTGAATTCCTGGTTCTTGATGAGTCTGTGGAAAACTTCAGTAGGACCTCCGGAATCATTTCTTCCAGTCGAATCATGTCCGGTACTCTCCA
>JASLJT010000058.1:0-2668 GCA_030747955.1 Verrucomicrobiales bacterium
TTACCATTAAGATCATGCAATCGGGTAATTCGATCCCGGCCACGAACGTAAATAATATCGTCGACTATTTTTAGCCCTAGTGGCTCATAAAGACCAGCCGCGTACCGACTCCATGTCAGGGCCTGGGGATTATCTTTGTCCCAACTCACTATCCAGACGTCGCCACTCAAAGTGCTAACAGCCATTCGGCCGTCACTGAAAAAATCCAGTGCTGTCGTACGCATCCAACTGCCCCATGGATTAGCTAATGGAACAGTCAGCTGGTCCAAAGCATAACCATCAACACTCTTACCCGTTGCGACTGCCGTCTGCAATTTTTGAGGCCATCGCCGTGGTCCGCCCTTCGTGTGCTTCTCTAGATCGTCTTGACCGGTTCTCAGGAGCGAATCACCCATGGCGACGGAAACCGAAATGGGAGTTCTTGATGGCGGGAAGGAGAGCCATGTTGTGCCTCCTTCTCCCTGCACCAACTTCCCGCCCGTTGCCTTCAAGCCACCGCTCGTCACCAAACAAAATAGTTCTTTATCTCCGGGACCGACCTTAAAATTCCGCCACACTACATTGCCATCTTCACTGGCTCCAGGAGATTCGAGTATATCGCGACTACCAACGCTATAACTAAGAACAACCGTATTGCCGTCCAAATAGAGACCCTTATAATGATAATGGTCGCGGGCCTTGGGCGCTTTTGGTTCTCCAACATTCCAGCCAATGGCATCTATATTTGTGTATGATGGGGAGCTTCCCGGTCTGAGGCAATATTCACCTTTGTAGCTGGTGTGGTGAGTATTATCAGTATTCGCAAGCTTACCCTGCCATAGGCCACTTACACTGAGCCGATGAGCATCGTAGCAAATCACGGCATTGCCCGGCAGATCAACAATGATCGCCTTCTCAGTGACGTTAGCAATGTACTCAGCGTTCTTGTCCTTGATGGCGCTGTAAGCGACTCCATGCTGCATGAAGGGGCCATAAACCATGTTTTTGCCACCGGTCCCATCGATCATTCCAGGTGCAGCCTCAACCCTTTGAACCTTGGATTCTTGTTCCTTCTCGTCAGCCTTAGCAATGGCAGGGAGTTGAGCAAAGTAATCATCGCCTGGCGTGAAATATTGCGTTGGATTATTTTTCTTTAGGATCAATTCGCTAATAAAATGAGCAACCTGATATCGCTCCTTCGGTGTCAGGACAGCGTCCCAGCGAAACATTAATCCGTTACCGTAACTGATCGTTTTCCATAGAGAATAAGGATCACTGCCAAACTTCAGCTCATCTTTGGCGAATCGTCTAGCTAGTGGGTTAAGTGCAAGATCACCGTCCTTACCATGGCAAGAAGAACAATGCACAGTATAGAGTTCGTGGCCCTTCTTGGCATCATCATTGTTCAGCTCCTTGATCGTTGCGACATGATCGATGGGCTCAGCAGCTTTTATCCCAGTAACGGTAAAGATAATAGCCAGAGAGAATAATTGTAAGAGCCTCATTTTATTTTTTTAGCTCAGTATGGATAAAACTGTGAAAATTAAAGTTTTAAGCATGATTAATAAATTAGGCTCAAATCCCTTGAAGGGCCAGACACAATGAAGTTTGCGACATCATAAAGAAAAAATGTAAGTTTTATTCTCATCCCTAAATGGCTGAAAAAAGACTGTTTTCTCTAAACTGCTAAGTTACTCTGTAAGTTAAGATGCAGATATTTCTTAAAATTATTCCACTTCTTGTTCTTTCTAATGCCGTCTCTTCGGCCATAGAGCCCAAGTCGGAAAGTTCAACTCATATCAGTGAACAGGGTATCCAGTATTCATTAAAAAAATCCACTGACCCGATCCCCAATCGAATACACGTCCTACGCATTGATCTGGCCTCAAAGAAAATAAAACCCAAAGTGGCCCTCGGACCAGATCCGGACGGAGAAGGTCCAGCAGAAGTGGCACTGACTGACCCTAGAAAACTGGCTTCGGATCCATCGGTTCTGGCTTTTGTTAACACTAATCCTTGGGACAGTTTTCCTAATGATAAAGGCAAAAAAAACAGGAACTGGTACCCTGGGCAACCGGTCGATATTCATGGCCTGGCAGGCACTCAGGGGAAAATGCGTAGCACAACTGCGCCCGGAAACACGTCCGTATGGTTTGATGCTCAAAGTGGCGTTCACTTTGGACACGGGGCCGAAGATAAGCCCGAAGAGGCCACTACCGGATTCCAACTGATTGTTTCAAAAGGCAAGCTCACGGTAGGTGAAGGAGGACCCCGACACCCACGAACTTCAATCGGTACTGACGAAAAAGGTGAAATTCTATGGCTCGTTGTAGTGGATGGAAGACAAAAAGGTTACAGCGAAGGAATGAACATGCATGAACTTGCAACGGTCATGAAGGACCTCGGCTGCTGGAGTGCAACGAACATGGATGGAGGCGGAAGTAGCGTCATGGGACTCCTTGATGAGGACGGTAAAATGAAAATCATGAACAGTCCCTCGGACCGATTTCTAGGTATAGTAAGAATCCGCCCCTTACCAATGATTCTTACTATCCAGAAAAACAAAAATAAAAATTAATTCTTATGCAGCGTGTTCTTACATTACTTTGCGCAATTCTATTATCACCCTTTCTGGCACTGCCTCTCTTTGCGGTTAAGCCCAACATCATATTCATATTGACTGACGACC
>JASLJT010000059.1:0-5412 GCA_030747955.1 Verrucomicrobiales bacterium
GGCTTCGGTGATGACGGCTTCGGTGATGACGGCTTCGGTGATGCTGCCGGTGCAGGCGAGGGCGCAGGCGAGGGCGCAGGTGAGGGCGCAGGCGAAGGTCAAGGTCAAGGTCAAGGTCAAGGTCAAGGCCAAGGCCAAGGCCAAGGTCAAGGTAAGGGCAAAGGTAAAGGCAAAGGTCAGCCCTCTCCATTTGCAACGGAAGGACCAAGCGAAGAAGTGTCAGCAGAAGGAACTTCATCCACAGTTGCTAAGGGTGACAAAGTCGCTCGCAGCAGACAACTCAACCCGACCCGTTCACGGCGCGGAAGATCCGCAGTCATTCAAAATTACGAGAAAAATTTACCTCCAGAATTCCGCAAACAAGTCAAAGCCTATTTGGAAGCAATAGCTGAGCAAAAATAATGAAACTAATCACCATTACATTCACTATTATCAGTGTACTGACCCTAGGCAATATTAATGCCCAGGACCCCCCATCACAAAGCGTTGGCGTTGCAAGGCTCACTCCAGAAGTAAGGACAGCAATCTCAAAGGGCCTCGAATATCTTTCAAAAGAAGGATCACAAAGGGCCGACGGAAGCTGGGGAGGTGACCAGAACCGCGTAGCTGAAACTTCACTCACTCTCATGGCATTTATGCTTCAGGGACACGTTCCTGGCCGAGGTGAATATGGGAGAAAAATGGAAAATGCGATCGAATTCCTCATTAATAAGGGGAAGGAGCGCAGAGGATATCTTGGAACACCAAGAAATCATGCAGGCATGTACGAACATGGACTGGCTGTTTTAGCACTTTCTGAAGCATGGGGACAGAGCAAGAATCCAAGAATCAAATCCGCACTGCAGCGCGCCGTAGATGTCATATTGCGAGCACAGAATAAAGAAGGGGGATGGCGCTACAGTCCTGAGCCTAGAGACGCTGATCTTTCTATGACTGTCATGCAAATAGTTGCACTGAACTCCGCCAGCGAGGCCGGCATCGCAGTTCCTCAAACCACAATAGACAAAGCCGCTGAGTATGTTCTTTCGTGTCAGGATCAGGGCAGTGGAGGATTTAAATACACAGCAGGTGGCGGAGAACCAAACTTTGCAAGAACTGCTGCGGGAGTCATGTCCTTAATAATGTGCGGTCAACGCGATTTAAAAGCGACTCAAAGAGGCATTGCTTTTCTCAAAGCCTTCCCCGAATCGAAGTTCAAAAGCACTAATCACTTTCATTACGCTCATTATTATGCAGTACAAAGCATGTATCAGTCAGGAGACGCTGACTTTCGGGCATGGTACCCAAAGATCTCAGCAGAAATTATTGGGAAACAAAATAAAAATGATGGAAGCTGGAGCGGATCTTATGGCCAAGCCTATGGCACTTCATTATCAATCCTGATCCTTGGTGTCCCCTATCGGTACTTACCAATTTATCAGCGTTAAATGTGAATGTGAACCCTCTTTCCACATTTCAAATTATTCAAAAAATTCCAACTGTCTTGCCACAGGCAGTCACAATCCTTTCGCTGATTTTTCTTCAATTCAGCGCCCTCGGGGCACCCGTCAGACCATCAGGCACAATAGGATACCTTCAACAACTCAATGAAGAAGACTGGATACTAAAAGCCGAAGCCCTTCATTATCTTTCTGAAAACAAAGTCCCAGAGGCCCTAGAAAGCATCCTCAAGATAATCAAAGACGAGAAGGAGAGGTCATGGATTCGTTCCAAGGCCTTAGTCGCCTACTGCAAAATCCAAAACAGTCAGGAGATTCCTCAGACACTATCCACATTCGCCGCATCATCTGATCAAGTCCTTCGGGAAGGAGCTGCCGAATCGGCTGGATTAATCAAAGGGAATAAGGGAGTAGATATTTTATTAAAACTAACAGCAGACAAAATAGAATCTGTTCAATTAAGAGCGCTAGCCTCCTATTGCAGAATCATGGGTGAAAAGGCATGGCCCTTAGCTCAAAAAATGACCGAATCTATAACCGAAAAATCAATACCTTTGGCTGTCGAATCTCTGGCCATTGTAGGGAATACGGATGCCTTCGAAAGGGTAAATAAATTAACAAAATCATCAACAAACAAGAGAGCATTGGTCGAGTCTCTTGACAGAAGTAAAAATCCTAAAGTTGTACCAGTCCTTCTAGATCTACTTGAAAGAACCAGCACTGATGACGCTAATTTTGCATATATTATCTCGGCCCTCTCTAAGAACAGCAATGAAATCCTATCAAGCTCATTGAAGGACTTCATTAGGACTGGAAGAGACAGCGCACTCTTTGCCGCTGCCAGAATCATTACAATTCTCTTCCAAGATCCAAATCTTGGCAAAGAACTACTAGCCGCACTAACAACTTCTACTTCTCCCGAAACTCTAGAAACAGTAATGATTGCCCTCGGATCAAAAGAAATGGATCCTAATTCTAACAAAGATTTTTTTATTACTCACCTGAAGAATGAAACGCCTGAAATAAAAGTACTCGCAATTCGCTGTCTCAGCCATTGCAGTGAGGCTAATCTTTATACTCTCCTAAAAGAAACTATTAAGGACAATGAAAGTCGCGTCTCCATTGCCGCTATAAACGCGCTAATGGAAGCGCCTCTTGAAGATGCACCGACAGGAACATTGGTATCTTATCTTGAAGATGTACTTGTAAGTACTGACAACGTAATTCGTAAAGCCGCATTTGAATTGCTCGGTCACGCCGGCAATGCTGATGACTTCGAACCTGCACTCGCAATGCTTGGTGAAGCTCTAAGTGGCACGGACACAGTACGAAGAGAAGCCGTGGCGGAAGCTTTAGGCAGCATCGCTCCCGAAAATGGAGTCGCGAACGTGGCCAAAAGACAGGGGTATGTTTCAAACTGGATGGTCCTTGGAACTTTTCTCAATGACAAGGAACATAAAGCGTTCGCAGATGAGCTTGAACCTGAAAAGGGCATTGATTTCGAAAAGACCTATCCTTCAACGTATGTTTGGGCCCTGCAAGGGAACCAAAGAAGAGATGGAGAAAAGCCCATAGAACGTGAAATCGGATGGTCAGAAGCCAGTGTAAATAAAACGAATGGAATGCTTTTGATGGGACCCCTGCTCCCTCCTCCGGGGACATTCTCTATTGCTTATGCTGTTTCCGACTTTAATTCAGACAAGGATCAGGACCTTTTCCTTAGCTTGGATGGAGATGACGCTTTTAAGGTCTGGTTGAATGGAGAAAAGATTTCCGAACAAGTTGCGCCTTACTTGCACAGGCAGAGTTGCGTAGCCTCTCAAGGAAATATAAAAATCAAGCTCAAGAAAGGAAAGAACAGGATCCTAGTCAAGAGCGCAAACATTGAACACGAGTGGTGGGTCAGGGCCCGCATCACCGATGCAAATGACAAGCCCGTGGAATTATTCTGAGGTGAAATTTACAAACTTATTTTTCTGCGTTCTGGCAATGGTGTTGGCAAATACCATATGTGTCGCCAATGATGATCTTTGGAAGAAAGCCGATGAAGCATACAATAACAATGATAGCGAAACCGGGAACCGTCATTTAAAGGAACTAATCGAATCCGACCCAGGAAATGTAGACCTGACAATCCGTTGCTTAGAAAAAATTTACGAACGTGGAGACCGTAATAATACCCGGTCCAGATGGATGAGGTACGTATCGACAAGGGTCGCTGGCCTCGAAAGACTAGGGCACATTTCAGCCAACTCTCCGTTGTACCGGGAAATTATCGCACAAGGACTGACTCAGTACCTCACAGACAGAAACCTATTCGTCGCAGCGGAAAGGCATGATGATATGACAGAAAGGAACCCATACGATCTTTTCTGGAAGTCGACCAGAGCAAGAGCACATAATTCTCTAGGCCTTTCAAGCACTAGAGATCACTACGAGGAATTAAAGAAAAACAAAGACATGAATCATCCTGACCCTTGGATCAGAGAGAGGTGGGTCAGACTCAAGGAAATCTTGGAAAGTGATTTTAGAAAATTACCACAACCGATTCTAAAGCCATTAGAAGGCAGCCCAATGCCGGACCTTTCTCCCGATGACCCAGACGGTCGTTGGCAACAGGTCATTGAACAGCCACCAGGAAGGGTTGCTCGGCAAGTTGATCGCCTAATCGGAATTACTTTACTCCCAGAATCCATTGTCCCCTGGCGAGACATGACGGGAATCATTGATGCCCCTAGGGCACTTGACTTGCACCTGAACAGCTTCCCCGAGAAGGAACTATCGAGCCTTCGAAAGATACAAGAGCGTTCATTCAACCGTGAAAACTTAGAGCCAGACTTCACTAACCAAAGAGCTCTAGATCTTTTCAGACGTTATCCATGGTCAGAAAGCGCTCACAAAACACTTCTGAGAACTGCTAACCGGAGTCTCATTGCGGGGCACGCACTTGCGGCTCTAAGAAGTTTTGAAGATTTAATAGATCACGCGGACGATCCTAAAATTATCAAATTTGCAAGGACCGGAAAGTGGATTGCTCTGTCCATGGTCGGAGATCGAGATTCCCTAGAAAAAGAAATTAAAGGCTCTGACCCTGATCAAGAAATGGTCTGGATGGATGAAACTCTTAAGGCAATTGATCTTGGCAAGCAGCTCCTAAACACAATACCAGAAAAGAAAGCTGACCCAGAACCTTTACCACTGAGCGAACTGAATCCTAAAGTAATCCAAATCCCTGCCGTCACTCCCTGGTTTGGCGGAGGCCATACCGGAGGAATGGCACTAGATGCTCAAGTCATTGAAAATAACCTCCTGATCTCCAGTCGCAATCATTTGGCACTCTATAACATTAATGACACATCAAAATCAATCTGGTCTCAGCCAAGATTACCAATGAATGATGACCGGTCCAAACGTAACATCTTACCGGGCTATTTCGTTCCCGAAATTAAGAACCAGACAATCTACACACGCTGGGGATTCAAGGCCATACCTCAGGGAATCGCAGCTTTCGATTTAGCATCAGGAAAAGCCAAATGGCTCTATGACGATTTCGGTTTCGGACCAGGGCAAAACCCAAACATTATACCGATCAGCGATCCTGTCATTTCTGACGGGCTTATCTACGTTCTTATCTGGAGTTCCCACGGAGGACAAACAGTTCAACTCGCCTGCATTGAGGAAGCGACCCAATCCCTCGTATGGATAAGCACCATTGCTCAGGCCGGAAAGTCCAGCGACATCATTGGAAATATGGAAAAGGCTCGCGATGTGACAAGGACCTTCGGCAACAGAGTAAGTCTGGACTCGGGATCAATCTACGTAAACAGCAACGCAGGCCTGATCGCTCGCTGTGACCCTAGGGATGGAAGACCGGATTGGATTCACTATTACAATAACAGCCCGGGCCCAGGCGCCGGAGCCTTAGGAAGTCATCCGATCATCATTGATGATCTGGTCATATGCATGACAAAGG
>JASLJT010000060.1:0-7814 GCA_030747955.1 Verrucomicrobiales bacterium
TGCTCAGCAAAATCAAATGTATCCTCAATTCCATGTGTCACATTGCAGCGACCTCCACCGGAAATCTTCACCTTGGTAAGAAAATTACTGCCCATCTCAAGGACACTAATATCCATCTGACCCTTAGCACTCTCAGCACAGGCTATCGCACCAAAAAATCCTGCAGCTCCACCACCAATGACGGCGACTCGGGGCACCTGGCCAGCAATCATTAAAATGATATTAATTCAATCTCGAAATACAGAGTCGCTTTGGGAGGAATCACACCCGGATATCCGGCCTCACCATACCCAAGGTGGTAAGGAATCTTAAATTGATATTTGCTTCCTGAGCTCATTAATTGAAGACCCTCTGTCCAGCCAGGAATGACACCCGAGAGAGGGAAGGTCGTAGGCTCATTGCGGTCATATGAACTATCGAACTGCTCTCCATCTTCAAAGCAACCCATATAATGTACGGTAACGGTGCTCGAAGGTTCTGGCTTGTCACCTTCACCCTCTTCAAGCGATCGATACTCGAGGCCAGTGTCTGTTTTAATATAAGGTTGATCGGATTCAGTTAGAGGCATCCTAAGGAGTTCGGATGAATTGAAGCTTTTCGCAAGTAGTTACTTTAAGAATCTTAGACAAACCATTCAGTTCGTAATCGCTGCCCTTGCATCTGTCAATCCCCCACTCTTTTCAAGGTAATAGTCGTAATCACCCGCATATTTGGTGAGATTACCATCCTTGATATGCCAGACATTATTGCCTAATTTTCTGATAAAATTTACATCGTGAGATATAAAGACTAGCGATCCTCCATAATTTGAAAGTGCAATAATTAATGCATCAATCGAGATAAGATCCAAGTGCGTAGTAGGCTCATCCATCAGAAGCAAGTTCGGTGGATTGAGCAAAAACTTAACCAAATTTAAACGGCTTTTTTCCCCTCCTGATAAGACTTTTGTCTTCTTAAACACATCCTCTTTTCTGAATAAGAATGAGCCTAAAACTCCCCTGCACTCATCTGAAGTTAAATCAACAGCAGCCTCCACACATTCATCCAGAACACTCTTCTCCGGGTCAAGAGTCGCGGCCCGGTGCTGGCTGAAATAACCTATCCGGCAATTGTGTCCAAGGTCACGATCGCCGGATTGGAACTCCAACTCACCGGCCATTATTTTAATTAATGTTGATTTACCAGATCCGTTCGGACCCACTAAAGCAATTCGATCGCCCCTCTCAATGTCAATGTTAAGATTTTCATAGATGACATTTTCACCATATGCCATATTCACTCCCTTAAGACTAACAACTCTCTGACCACTCCTCGTAGGCTGCGGAAATTGAATCTTAAATAGCTTACGGATCGGTTTCGGCTTTTCTAACTTCTCCATCTTATCAAGTTGCCTTTGACGGCTCTGCGCCTGAGCCGCTTTGGAAGCTACAGAACGAAAACGATCAATGAATTCCTGATTCCTCTCAATTTCTTTTTGTTGATTCTTCCAGGCCTGTAACCGCTGCTCGAAGCGTTTTTCCTTTTCCTCTTCAAATTCCGAATAGCTACCTTTGTAACTTATTAGCTTTTTATCTTCGATATCGTATACGACCTTGACCAAATCATCCATGAAGGAGCGATCATGCGAAATGAGAAGCACGGCCCCGGAAAAATTGGCCAGGTACTGCTGAAACCAAAGTAATGCTTCAAGGTCCAGGTGATTAGTTGGCTCATCCAACATTAGAAGGTCAGGCTCCATGGCCAATATCCTTGCCAAATGGGCTCGCATGACCCATCCCCCACTCATTTCTTTGGCTGCCCTATCAAAATCTGATTCCTTATAACCAAGACCACGAAGCATTTTTTTGGACTTCGCTTCAAGGCCCGGATCACTCAACGCATCGAATTTGGCCTGAGCCTCATAATATTCGGCACATTCTATCTGCCCACTGCCTTCGAGTTCCTGTAATTTTGTCTCTATCTTTTCGAGGGTACCAGCCTGTCCAGTTGCAATCTGAAGGACCGTCTCGTCCCCGATCGCCTCACCCTCCTGTGGAAGAAACCCGAGAGTAGTCCACTCATCGCGTTGCACTTCTCCTGAATCAGCGGTGTCTCTAGATAGTATAACGTTAAAAAGAGTAGATTTGCCGGCCCCGTTCGGACCGACAAGAGCAACGAAGTCCGAATAATTAACCGTAAAACTAGCATCCTCAAACAGGACCCGGCCACCGACTGACTTGGTTATCTTACGAAGATTTAGCATGTAAGGATATTATCTCGGTGTTGGCATTGCGGCTCCTGACTCTTTTAGCCAGGACCTTAGTTTACCTTTGAGCCTCGAAGCTAATTCGGGTAGCTCGCTAGACAGGTCATTCTTTTCACTAATGTCCTTCCTGACATTATACAGCTCGACGCTGTCCGTGTCATAAAAGTGAAGCAATTTGTGATCTCCTTCACGGATCGCTGATCCGAGTCGATTGTCGCGATGAAAAGCAAAGTTCGGATAATGCCAGTGGATAGCCCTATCCTTTAATTTTTTTTCACCTTTGAGGTGAGGTAAAATATTCTCACCATCAACTGGAGAATTTGTGTCAGGACTAAGTCCTGCTGCATCCAAAATAGTCGGGAAAAAATCAGTCAGGATTATCGGCGTTGGATCTGTCATTCCTGATTTTACTTTCCCCGGCCATCTGACAATGAGAGGGACTCTGATTCCTCCCTCATAGAGATGACCTTTATCTGCTCTCAAGGGTCTCGCGTCACCGACTCCACCGAAAGGACCATTATCAGAACTGAAAATAACAAGGGTCTCATCAGAAATTTTCATCTCATCTAATGATCTTAGGACTTTACCGATGGCGCTATCCATGGCCTCTATCATGGCTGCATAGCGATGATCTCTATATCCCTTAACGGGCAAGTCCTTGTACTTTTCTACTAACTGAGCCGGTGCTTCCATTGGCCAGTGGACTGTATAATTCCATAAAGCGACAAAGAATGGTTTATTGTTTGATTTTTGTTTATTAATAAAAGCTATGGTTTCATCTGCTAAACGGTCTGGGAGATACTCTCCTTTCTTCCTATTTGGCAAAAAATCAATTCTATAAGGATCAAAAAAAGTTGGAGGGCCACCGTAAGAGCATCCTCCAATATTAACATCAAAGCCTTGGTTCAAGGGGTTGTATTTTTCTTCTCTTCCTGTGTACAAGTGCCACTTACCTATGAAAGCCGTAGCGTATCCTGCATCCTCCTTGAGTCTCTCTGCAAGCGTCACATGCTTGAGCGGTAGATGATTGAGCATCTGAGCAGGAAGAATCTTGGAATCTTTCGGAGTGAATCTGTCCTGGTGAGGCAAGTGATTAGTGATCTGAAGCCTGGCAGGTGATTGCCCTGTCATTATGGCAGCGCGGGTCGGAGAACAGACCGGAGCTGGAGCATAAGCATCAGTGAAACGGATCCCATCTTTTGCCAGAGCATCAATGTTTGGCGTGTGTAAATTTTCATTTCCCTGACACCCAAGATCCATCCATCCCATGTCATCAATGAGAATGAAAAGGATGTTTGGCTTACCAGACGATGTCAGGACAAGATAACTGAAAGAGATGATGAATATTAAGAATGGCTTCACTATACAAACATAGACTGCTATGATCATCTTTACCAGAACCATAACAGATCAGATATTCATCTGATTCTATTAGTCATTGACTTCTTTGGATTTAATACGGGCCGCTTGAAAAAAATCACGAAGGATTTGAGCGCTCTGATCTGCCAAGACCCCGGACCTTATCTCGGTCCTATGATTAAGTGTAGGCTGCTCTAGAAGGTTTATAAATCCTCCGCCAGCGGCTCCATCTTTCGGAGACGAGCATCCGTAGACAAGGGCACCGATTCGGCAATGCACTATCCCTCCTGCGCACATGGGACACGGCTCCTTAGTCACAAAAAGATCACATTCGGAAAGCCTCCAATCTCCTATAGACTCCTGAGCAGCAGTCAGAGCTAACATCTCAGCGTGTGCCGTAGCATCCTTGAGTGTCTCGATCTGGTTGTAACCGCGCCCAATGATCTGGCCATCACTGACAATGACAGCGCCTACAGGAACCTCTTCCATCTTATAAGCCTTCAAAGCCTCTTTTATAGCTTCACCCATGAAATACTCATCACTGTTCAGATCAATGGAAATATCATCAGAAGAAATTGGAGGTATGTCGCTCATAATGAATTATTAATTATAATGTGTCCGGACTTGCAGGTTGCTGAGGTCAGAAGATAGTAGCTATACATGTCAGATTTCAACCAAAGGATAGTAGCACCTTCTCTCCTAGCCGCGGATTGGAGCCGGCTCGGCGAAGAATGCCACCGAGCAATTGCTGCGGGTGGTGATTGGCTACATCTTGACATCATGGACGGACACTTTGTAGATAATATCTCCTTTGGTCCAAACTTCGTAAAGCACGTTCGTAATACAGTTGTTGATGCTTATTTGGACACTCACCTTATGATAGAGCGTCCAGATCAATATATCAGAGATTTCATTGAAGCAGGATCAAGCAACATTACCATACATATTGAACCTGAATATGATGTTGGAGTAACAATAGCTAAGATCAAGGAATCAGGAATTTCAGCCGGTCTTGCACTAAATCCAGCTACGCCTATCGAACTCGCCGAACCTTTTCTTGAACAAATAGATATTCTTCTAATCATGACCGTAGTACCAGGATTTGGAGGACAAAAGTTTATGGAAGAAGAAACCATGCCCAAAATCGATCAGGCAAAAAAGATACGGGATGAAAAAAATCTTAACTTCCATATAGAAGTAGATGGAGGCATCACGCCAGAAACAGCTTCCATTGCTGCCGATCATGGAGCAAATATATTGGTGGCAGGGACAGGGACCTTCAAGGCCGAAGATATGTCAATTTCAATTAAAGAACTGCGAGAAGCCTAACTAATTAAATAATCCGATCTCTATTGCTCCGCATCCTCCTGCGGAAAGATATTTCCAGATTCAACCTTGTTAAAAATATCGGAAACGTCTTCGGATCCTTCCATTACTGATTTTTCCACATAAATTGGAGACTTCGATTGTATGGCCAACGCTATACAATCACTAGATCGCGCATCTATTTCTATGATCTTTTTTTCCTCAATTTCATTCTCAGCTGAAATAATGAGCCTCCCATAATAAACACCATCATTAAAATCATTCACAATTACCCGCTCCACTTTTGCACCAAGAGATTCAAGAACATGCCCAAAAAGATCATGAGTTTGAGGACGTTCCTTTGGTAGATCTTTAAGAAACATGATAATTGCATTACCGACCATCTGATCGACATAAATGATAATGATCTTTTCATCATTACCAATAAAAATCCCGCACCCACCGCTTGTCGGCAAAGTTCCTTTCACTTGAACCTCGACTACACTACTACTCATAAAGATAAGAATAAAATCTGATGAGGCATTAGAATCAATGAATAAGGGGACCGCCGTTTTCTAAGAAACTTTCCTAATCGTATCATTACTTGATTCCTTCTTCAAGATAACGACGTGATAAATCCACATAATTGTCAGCCCATTTTTTGAGTGCTTTTTGTTCATCCTCACTGAGCGATCTTACAATCTTAGCTGGAGAACCTAGAACCAATGATCCTGGAGGAACCTCAGTCCCCATAGTCACCAGTGACCCGGCACCTATAATGGAACGGGCTCCGATCCTCGTACCATCCATCACTATCGATCCCATTCCCACAAGAACTTCATCATCTATCGTGCAAGCATGGAGGATTGCTTTATGGCCGACCGTCACATATTGCCCAACATATGTACCTTGCTCGCATTCCAAATGGACTACAGAACCGTCCTGGATATTAGATCTGGGGCCAATCACAATCTTTTCTATATCTGCTCTTAACACTGAACCATACCAAACACTAGCCTCCTCCCCAATGCTAACAGCACCTATAAGATCAGCACTATGAGCAACGAAAGCACTGGAATGAATTTCAGGAACAGAATCAAGTAAATCTTTTCGCGACATAACAATATTGAAATAAATAATAGATTAATTTCATACCTTCGAACTAAAACGCCTCGGCCGCAGCAAAGAATCCAGCGGCCTTGTGAAGCGTTTCTTCATATTCGGCCAATGGGTCAGAATCTGCAACAATTCCGGCACCAACATGAAAAGACAATTTTCCTGACTGAATAATTCCTGTGCGGATCGCAATACTGAACTGGCTCTCCCAATTTGCCCCTAAATACCCGATGGCTCCAGTGTAAAGGCCCCGTGAACAATTTTCCAGTTCATCAATAATCTCAAGAGCACGTAACTTGGGCGCTCCACTAATCGAACCTCCAGGGAAACAGGCACTCAGTGCACTGATGTGATCATTCCCTAACTTTAATTGCCCCTCAATAGAACTGACTAAGTGAAAAACTTGAGAGAACCTTTCAAGCTTAAGTAACTCTGCAACGCGAACGCTACCATACTCACAGACCCGACCAAGATCATTCCGCTCAAGATCTGTTATCATTACAAGCTCAGCAATTTCCTTTGGAGAAGTCATTAATTCATAAGCAGAACGTTCATCCTGACCCGGATCATTAAATCTAGGACGAGTTCCTTTTATGGGTCTGGTCGCAATTCCAAGGCCACTCATATTTAGAAAACATTCAGGGGATGACGAAATGACCGCCCGTCCAGAAATTTCATAAAAAGCAGCATAAGGTGACGGGGAACAGTCACGAAGTCTTAGATAAAGATCAAACGGATCTCTGGCTTCAGGCCAGTCCGCCTCAAAGCACTGAGACAGATTCACCTGATAAATATCACCAGCTGCGATATATTCCTTAGCTCTTTCTACCATCGAACAAAAGAGGTCAGGACCGAGGCCTCGAGAAAAGGTAAGATTAGATATTTTCTCTTCTCTACATTCATTATGATTCATCCACTTTGATAGATTCCCCACATCTAGCCACTCTTTACGATCGTGGCGGAAAATTAATAATTTCCTGTACCTGCCAAAGTGATAAGACCCATCAAATTCAACATGCCCGAATAATCCGCCCAATGGCACACCGCAATCTACTTGCGCACAGTATTCCTCATCCTCTTTGAGAATTTCTCTTAGATTCTCCAGATCCTCATTCAGTTGCCCACTGACAACCATGTCCGGCATAGCACCTATGATTGACACCATGCCTGGTGAAGTTATCTCAGAGGATGTGGTAGCTGTATCGTAAAAAAGAAATCCAGGCAAATGTCTCAACTGCTTAGCAACCTGAACAGGGGATAAATTCAGGTCCAAAGAACGGGGTATTACCGGAGTATTAGCCGAAGAGTGCATTAATTTCTATTTTAAATATAAAACACTCAATTCAAGGATAATTCTACTTCCTAATGAAGGGATTTCGCTTCTTATGCTATAATGGGTTATAGTTGTTTATCGCATGCCACCCTCCCAAAAAAAGAAAGTATTAATGCCTAATTTCGGCTACAAATTAACAATACTCATACTACTCGGCACCATTCTCACTTTATGGTTAAGTGGTAATATTCAGATTAGACCTCAATCTGCCTTAAATCAGAAATTTTCAGAAAAAGAGCCTACTCCTCCTTCTCTGAATAAATCAGAAACAAAAAAAAATATAGAAGCTTCAAAAGAAGACAATACTCCTCAAATAGTCTTAGGAACTACTCCAACACATCCGGCTCCAGTTCAGGATAAGCCCTCAGAAATAGCATCTTTGCCCTCTGAACCAGAGGCACCAAAGGAACCCATAATAACCAATGATAACTTCACTATTTCAGAACAAGATCAAGA
>JASLJT010000061.1:0-4718 GCA_030747955.1 Verrucomicrobiales bacterium
TATTTTAAAAGCATTGGATAAAAGTGGGCATGCTTCTGATACTCTCGTTCTCTTTACATCTGAACAGGGGTCTCAGTTTCCTGGTTGTAAGTGGACGAATTGGGATACTGGAGTGCATACGGCTTTAGTTGCCCGTTGGCCAGGAGTTGTTGATGCTGGTAAGCGAAGTGATGCTCTGGTTCAATATGCTGATATTCTGCCTACACTAATTGATGTGACGGGCGCAGATGTTCCTAGTAATGGTTTTGACGGAAAGAGCTTCTTGCCGGTCCTAAAGGGAAAGAAGAAAACACATAGACGTTATGTGTATGGCTTGCATAATAATCTGCCTGAAGGGCCTTCTTACCCAGTTAGGACTGTAAGTGATGGTACTTTTCGTTATTTGCGTAACCTTAAATCACAAGAGATTTACATTGAGAAACATCTTATGGGATGGACTGGTAAGGGAGAATTGAATAATCCTTACTGGGCAACTTGGGTGAGAGAAGCATCGAGTAATGCCAATACGTATGAGCTAGTAAAGCGCTACATGCACAGACCATTTGAACAACTTTATCATACTGAGAAGGATCCTTATGAATTGAATAATTTGGCTGGGGCTGAGAATTATGCTGAAATAAAGCAGAGGCTGAGCCGGGAACTAGATCATTGGATGCGGTCTCAAGGTGATCCTGGTTCGCCTCAAGATACTCAGGAAGCATTGTCGGCTGCGCGAAAGGGTAACCATCTTTACGTTCCGCCATCCCGGTAGGTAATCGTTAGTTAATATGGAATTACGATCATTTATACATAAAAAACGTAGATAACATAAATTTGTGAAATCCATTCTATTTACAGCTCTTTATTTGTTGCTTGTCCCTTGGGCCAAAGGCGCCAGACCCAATGTCGTCGTTGTTTTTATAGATGATATGGGATGGGGCGACTTTTCTTGTTTTGGTAATGAACTTGCCAAGACCCCTCATATAGACAAGTTGGCGCAAGAAGGTGTCAGATTTGAGCAGTTTTATGTTAATTCTCCAATATGCTCACCTTCTAGAGTCGCTATTTCTACTGGTCAATACCCGCAGAGATGGAGGATCACTTCTTATCTTGCCCATAGAAAACAGAATCAGAGTAGAGGCATGGCACAATGGTTGAGTCCGAAAGCTCCGATGCTTGCCCGTTTGCTCAAAAAATCGGGGTACGTAACGGGGCACTTTGGAAAGTGGCATATGGGCGGGCAACGAGACGTGGATGATGCTCCTGCAATTACAGAATATGGTTTTGATTATTCATTAACTAATTTTGAAGGGATGGGGCCTAAACTATTGCCCCTTACCTTGAAGCCAGGGCAGGACAAACCTGGACGAATTTGGGATAAGGCTGAACGATTAGGGGATGGGGTGCGATGGATGTTACGTTCGAAAATCACTCAGGGATTCGTCGATGAGGCTATACCTTTTATCGATAAGGCAGTGAAGGATGGAAAGCCATTCTATGTCAATTTGTGGCCGGACGATGTGCATAGCCCTTTTTGGCCTCCAGTTGACAAGTGGGGGGGCACAAAGCGAGAACTTTACTTTTCTGTTTTACAGGAAATGGATAGGCAACTTGGAAAGCTATTTGATCACATAAATGGTTCGGAGAATCTAAGAAATAACACCCTTGTTGTGGTGTGCTCTGACAATGGACCAGAGAAGGGGGCAGGTCAGTCAGGTCCGTTCCGTGGATATAAGACTCACCTATATGAAGGGGGAATTCGTTCTTCTTTAGTTGCGTGGGGGCCGGGCATGATAAAGGAGGAAGGAAAGGTGAACCGTACCTCAGTTTTTTCGGCTATAGATTTGGTCCCTACCTTACTGCAAATTACGGGTACAAAGAATCCACAAGGTATACAATTTGATGGGGAGTCTTTGCCTGAAGTTTTGCTCGGCAAATCTTCTGAATCCAGAAAATCGGCTTTGTTTTTTAGAAGGCCACCGGACAGGGATGCTTTTTATGGTGACAATGACTTGCCCGATCTGGCAATGAGAAAGGGCAAATGGAAGTTCCTCTGTGAGTATGACGGTTCAGAGGTTGAGCTCTATAATTTAGAGGACGATAGAGGAGAAAAAGAAAATCTCGCTCAGACGAATGATGCAATTGTTGCTTCGATGAAGGATCAGGTCATTCAATGGCACAAGTCTATGCCGCCTGATAGCGGAGATAAGTTAGTCAAGAAAAAGTAAATATTGAGATTATCTGGTAGTGGGGGGAGCGATTAATTAAAGAGGGAAGCTTATCTTTTTTTAGCGTGTTAATTCAATAAAATATCGTGCATGTCTTGGCCTTAGGTCTTATTCTTTGATTTAAATTAATAATCTTCTTTAATCGCTACTTTATGAAAATTTTTCTTTTTGGTTATTTCCTTTTTGTTTCATTGCCAGTCATTGCTCAACAAGAGATTGACGCTGTGGTCGAAGGGAGAAAAGCTTTTGAAACTTACGGATGCACAGTCTGTCATTCTATTGATAAGGCAGACAAGTCATTTAAGACAGGTCCGAACTTGTATGGTCTTTTTCATACTAATCCGAGGAACCGTGAAGTAGTGAGTGCTGCATCGGGAATAAAGGTAACGGTAAAAGCTGACAAGAATTACTTCATGACTTCAGTGCGTAAGTCTTGGGACGTGTTGGCGGTTGCTGAATCTGGTCCGACTAGGGGAAATCCATTTCCAAAGATAATGCCGATGTATGCGAAGGAAGTGATTCCCGATCAGTCAGTTGAGTATATATGGCATTTTTTACGAACCCTTTCACCAAAGGCTCAAGCAGGGCCTTCTATTGTTAAGCTTAAGCAACAAAACAAAGAGGAGCCGAAAAGTTTATTAAAGATTCCGAATGAGATTTTAGTAACAAACCGTACCCGAGTTGTTCGAGCGCCTGTACGTGAATCTAGCGGGCGTGCTATTCATGTTGGTTTTCCAAATGGAATGAACTATACCTTTGATCCTCGAGTATTGTCAGTACGTAATATTTGGGCGGGCGGATTTTTAAATCTTACCCAAGAACGTTCAGGTCGAGGTAGGCCAGGATCTTCCAGGGGTCAGGGGAACAGGGTATTTGTTCGAAGCGGGGGCATTTTGCAGCCAGTAACCAAATCAGGAAATGTCGTTGATTTTGAATTCAAAGAGCCTGATGTAATGAATCATTCAGCCATTGAAAAGTGGCTCTGGGAAGATCGTGATTTCCTTGAATTGCTAGATTCTGTGGACGCTGAATTTAAGGGGCACAGAATTGATTCCTCCACAGGATCTCCTGTCTTTGTTTTTCGTGTCGGTCAAAACAAAATGAGTCAATCTGTCAATCTCACTGATGAGGGCAGGATTGAGTTAGTTGTTAGTGGATCTTTAAAAGAGAATCAAAAATTCAAATTAGCTAAAGCGGGTCTCACTGACCTAAAAGTTGAAGGAGGTAAGTTAGGTGAGAATGAATGGATATTAGACCCTGCAGAAAAATTAGAATCTTATAAGTTCTCTGCAAAATTATCGGGAGGATTAATAGCAAGGCCCATTATCGGGAAGGAAGAGGATTGGAGCGAACAGCCACTCAAAACAAATACTGATAAATTGGGCAGGCAAAAGATGGAAGTGCCGGCTGGATACTCATCTGAAAATTGGGAATTTCCTAAGGACTTATATGGAAGAGAGCAGTTGTTCGAGCCTACTGGAATTGCGGTAGCAAAAGATGGGACTATCGTTGTTGCAACAAGGTCAGCAGGTATTTGGCGCATTCGTAATGGTAAGTGGTCATTGTTTGCGGAAGGCACTTATGAGGCTCTAGGCGTGACAATCGAGGATGGAAAAGGTGATCAGTTTGTAGTTATGCAGAAGCCGGAACTGACACGGATCAGTGATACAAATGGAGACGGGCGAGCAGATCAATTTGAGACGGTCTGCGACGATTATGGGTTCCATGCAAATTATCACGAATATGCCCATGGCCCTGCCCGTGATAACGATGGGAACTACTATTTCACCTTAAATTTATCTCATGGGGGAAATGAACGTACTTCATGGAGAGCAGGAGGACCATACATGGGTTCGATGGGAGGTTATCGTGGCTGGGCATGCAAAGTGACACCTTCGGGTGAGTTCATACCTTATGCGTATGGGTTAAGGAGCCCTGCCGGGATTGGCGTCGATCCAGAAGGGCGTCTTTGGTACGCTGAAAATCAGGGAGAATATGTGGGTTCTTCGAAGGTAGTGCCTCTTGAAGAAGGTAAATTCTATGGTCATCTATCAGGCCTTGTCACTCTTCCTGGAAAAATGAAGCCGGATTCTCCGGAGCTGAAGTTTGATAAATGGAAAGATAAAATTCGTAAAGGAGCAGTGTGGCTTCCGCATGGGAAAGTCGCTAATTCTCCTGGGCATCCGACTTGGGACACTACAGGCGGGAAGTTTGGGTCTTACGGGGGACAGATGTTCATTGGGGATCAGACAATGTCTAATTTATTTCGAGTCGTTGTAGAAAAAGTTGAGGGAGTCGATCAAGGATGTGTTGTTCCTTTCGCGCGATTTTTTGCTTCTGGGGTAATGCGTCCTGTGTTTTTACCTGATGGGAGTTTGCTGATTGGCCAGACTGGCCGTGGTTGGGGGGCTTTTGGAGGTCAGCAGGGAAGCTTACAGAGAATAATCTATGATAAGAAAACGGTCGCATCCGACATTCATAGTGTAAAAGCTGCCAAGAATGGTTTTTTGA
>JASLJT010000062.1:0-6262 GCA_030747955.1 Verrucomicrobiales bacterium
GTTTACATTCCAATTAGCTGTAAAACGCTTCTTGCCGCCCCGATAACTCTCAACTTCACCGTTTTCCCACAAAAATAATCTACTGATCCTATTGGTATCTTGATTAGATTTACCTTCATAAAACCCAACAACCTTTTCTTGCAGCGTTAATTCTTTAATGGGCTTCGCTCCCACATTAGCCTTCTGCTGTTTTTCTTCTAAAGAATTAGTTTCACCAATAATCCTCTTTAATTGTTTAGTTGTCTTAGCGCCGTGTTTGCGCAGAAGGTCAACGGTTTCACTATGTTTTCGATTGAGAGCAAGGCTTAAGGGGGTCAGTCCTCCATTGTTTTGTGTGTTTATATTAGCCCCTTTTGATATGAGTAGTTTAATAACTTCCACGCGGCCCTTTACTGCAGCCGCATGCAACAGAGTTCCGCCTGCCTTGTTTTTAATGTTAACATCCACTCCTGAAGACAAGCGCTTTTTTACTGTTTCAATATCGCCTTCATTAGCCGCTTCGTGTATTGTTTTTTTGCCACTTATCTTTACTTCATTCTCTTTTTCTTGGGCGTAGCAAAGATTTGCACAAAGGAGTAGCAGTATTTTTAGAAATCCTTTCATCAGAAAAACCCTAACACCCCATTAAATTCAAACCAACGACAAAATCCACCGAAGATTATAACGGGAACAGTGGCTCATTGCTCGGGATCCTTAGACGCTATCGCTCCCCTATACTCAGTTACAGATTGGCTGAGCCTGTACCAATTCCTCCCATAAAAGAAAGTACATATACCAGAAGGTATGAGTAGGATCGGGAAAAATATAAATACAGGAACCAACCCGTCTGGTTTGGCCACTACCCAAGTGATTCCAAGGGCTAATGAGATACTGAATCCGAAGAAATAGCTAACTGCTAATTTGCGATGCTTTCACAATTCCCCCTTTAGGAAACTATGCTTCTCCTTCATATCCTCTAAAGTCATTTCGTTCAGTGGCATTGACCCTTTATAACAGAAGACGCTAAACGTTATCAATCCATTCTAGTAAACATTAAGAAGGGTCTGGAGTCTCTAGGCTTAGCCTTTTTGACCCCGTACTTCTTTAGAGCTTTCTTGACATGAGCAATAGCTGAAGGCAAAATTTAGTCCTACGTTAGAAAATAGAAAAAATACGAACCGTTAATTACTCATGTCATTTTCGAAAAAAATCTACCCTCTTGCTTTGCTCTTTGCTCTGACCATTACTTGCCAATCTGAATGGGCCAATTGGAGGGGGCCAAACATGGATGGATCAAGTAGCGCTAAGAACGTACCCGTTTCATTCAGCCAAGAAAAAAATGTTCGCTGGTCAATCCCAATGCCAGGAAGCGCAGCTTCAACTCCTATCATTTCGAATGGAAAAGTATTCGTTACATCAACTGACCCCAAAAAAGAAGAACTCCTCGCCCTGGCTTACGATCTTAAGTCTGGAAAGAAACTATGGAGCCACGTCGTCGGCACCGGACTTAATCAGGATGACAGATCCAATTACGCGGGAGCCTCTCCCGTCAGCGATGGAAAGCACGTTCTGTTCTTTTACGGGACAGGTGACATGGCCGTCTATAATCATGACGGCAAACTACAATGGAAAAAGAATATTCAGGACGAATTTGGTAAATTTTATTTCTTATGGACTTTTTCAACTAGTCCAATACTTCACGACGGCAAAGTAATATTACAAGTTTTACAAAGAGACACGCCAGTTCACCAATCTCATCGAGGGGGCGGAAAACATGATTCTTTTATACTTGCCCTATCGTTATCCGACGGCAAAGAAATATACAAAACATCACGAGCTGATGAAGCAAGAGCAGAATCCAAAGAAGCGTTCAGCACTCCGGTCCTTTACAATTTTGAAGGAAAAACACAATTATTAGTCACGGGCGGAGATTGCATAACAGGTCATGACCCCGGCACAGGAAAAGAGCTGTGGCGCTGGGGAACCTGGAACCCAGACAAGATAGGACATTGGAGATTAGTCCCCTCGCCTGTCGCAGGAAAAGGCATTGCCTTAGCATGCGCTCCTAAGGGCGCACCAGTATATGCAGTCAAGTTAGGTAAATCAGGCAAGTTAGATAACTCTTCAATTTCATGGAAAAGTGAAAACGGAAGTAATGTTGCGAGTGATGTTCCTACGCCCCTCTTTTATGAGGGCCTCTTCTATGTCGCTCATAATGGAAAAAAGCGCACACATACCTTGAGCTGCGTTGAGCCGGTATCAGGAAAAGTTCTCTGGAGTGAAGACCTAGGAGTAGATGGTAAAATTGAAGCATCACCGACCGCTGCTGATGGAAAAATATATATTATCACACATCATGGTGAGGTCGTTGTCGTGGCCTCAGGCAAAGAATTCAAAAAACTTCATCATACCGGCATGGGACCAGGCAGAAATGGTCGGGTCCGCAGCTCAATCGCTCTGGCCAATGGGACAGCTCTGATTAGAACTGACAATAAGTTATTCTGCCTTGGCAAATAAACCGGTCGCCATTACAGATAAAAGCTGAGCTGTTTTCTGCAAACGCATTACAGAACCAGCCCACTTAATAACAGCATGAAAGCCCAAACAGTGATCTTCAGTGCAGCAATAGCTACACTAGCTTGTGTAATATTAATAGCCGGAGAATCAGATCCAAAACAATCGGATGAATCCGCTTTCTTAAGTTCTAGCAGACAGTTAACTTTTGCCGGCAAAAGATCAGGCGAAGGATATTTCAGCTCAGATGGGAGTCAGATGATATTCCAAAGCGAGCGCGAAACAGGAAACCCTTTCTATCAAATCTATCTCATGGATCTAGAAACCGGTGATACAAACCGTGTTTCTCCTGGATTCGGAAAAACTACCTGCGCTTGGATCCACCCAGGAGGCGATCGGGTCCTCTTTGCATCTTCACATGCTGATCCAAAAGCAAAAGAAAAGCAGGCAAGTGAAATCGAAGAAAGGAAGAGCCGTCGGATCCGAAAGTATTCATGGGATTACGACGAAAATTATGACATCTGGCAGACTTCATTAGACGGATCCAAACCAAAAAATCTTACTAACTCCAGAGGATATGATGCTGAAGGGTCTTATTCGCCTGACGGCGAATGGATCGCCTTTGCATCAAATCGTCAAGCGTATGATAAGCCATTAAATAAAGAACAAGAAGAAAGGCTAAAGATAGATAAATCCTACTTCATGGAAATCTACCTCATGAAATCTGACGGCACTGGATTAAAGCGCCTCACAAATGTACCCGGCTACGATGGCGGGCCTTTCTTTTCTCCGGACGGAAAAAAAATCTGCTGGAGACGCTTTTCTGAAAAAGGTGATACTGCCGAAATATTCACAATGGACCTAGAGTCCGGAGAAGAAAAACAACTAACTTCGATTGGAGCCCTTTCGTGGGCCCCTTATTTTCACCCAAGCGGTAAGTATCTGATCTTTGCAACCAATAAACACGGTTTTGCTAACTTTGAGCTATACCTGGTAGATTCAGAAGGAAAAAAAGAACCGGTCCGTGTAACTCATACTGAAGGATTTGATGGTCTTGCCTCTTTCAGGCCAGACGGAAAAGTACTTTCTTGGACAAGCAATCGAACAGCTCAAAAACAATCTCAAATATTTGTATCTAACTGGAACCATGAAGCCGCTCTCAAGGCCTTAGCAGAGAGCGCATCCAAAACCTCGTCAGAGATAACTACCAAAACAGATCCTAAGATTACCGCGAAGGATATTAAACAACACATCGAATACCTTGCCTCAGAAAAATTACAAGGAAGGCTCACTGGAACTGAAGGGGAACGACTGGCAACAAAATATGTTGCTGATTACTTCAAGGGCCTCGGACTAGAACCAGGAGGCGATAGGGGATCATTTTTTCAAGAATTTGAATTCACTGCCGGCATTGACCTAGGAGAAGAAAATAAACTCATTTTTTCGCCTAAAAATAAAATAAAATCAGCTCTTAAAATCAATGAGGACTGGCGCCCTCTATCATTCACAAAAACAGGTAAAATAGAAAAATCTGAAATCGTATTTGCGGGATACGGCCTAGAGGTCCCCGAGGGTAAAGCCGAAAACGGTAAAAAACTTGAACTCTACAGTTCGTACTTCCATCTAGATGTCAAAGACAAGTGGGTAATGGTGTTTAGATACATGCCCGAAAATCTTTCAGAAGAACAGAGAAGACGTTTCTCAAGATACTCCCACCCAAGGTACAAGACCATGATCGCCAGGCAAAAAGGGGCAAGAGGCATAATTATTGTGAGCGGGCCCAATGCTAAAGTGAAGAGCCAACTCATACCGCTAGGCACTGACGCCTCAATGTCTGACTCTGGCATGGCTTGCGTATCAATCACCGATAAAGTTGCACAAGAAATAATTCAATCTGCAAACGTTAAAGAATCCCTTAAAGAAATTCAATCTTCGCTCGACTCGGGGAAAATGAGGTCAGGGATCCCGTTGAAGGGAATTCAGATAGATGCCGCACTAAGTATTATTCAGGAAAAGCGAAAGGGCCGCAATGTTATAGGAGTAATCCCAGCAAAAGACCCTCACTCACCAGCCGTGTTAATTGGTGCGCATGTTGATCATCTTGGCCCAGAGATAGGTTCAGGGTCAAGGGCCAGTGGAAAAGAGAAATCCACAATTCATTATGGCGCAGATGATAATGCCTCAGGAACGGCCGGACTCATGGAGATTGCTGAATATTTGGCCGATTTAAATAGCAAAGGGAAATTACCAATTAAACGTTCCGCAATCTTTGCCGCATGGTCAGGCGAAGAACTTGGTCTGCTCGGCTCCTCACATTACGTACGAGCAAACGCCAAAATGTTTTTTGCAGATGAGGATGCAAAACTGGACAAGCTCTTTGCTGCTGCCTTAAACATGGACATGATTGGACGCTTTGAAAATAAATTAGTCCTCCAAGGCGTCGGCTCAAGCTCTAGGTGGCCTGCTGAAATTGAAAAAAGGAATGCCCCAATAGGCCTCCCAATCACAACACAAACTGACTCCTACTTAGCGACGGATGCGACTAGCTTTTATCTGAGAGGCATACCTATCCTTAATGCTTTCACGGGTGCACATGAAGATTATCACACACCATTAGATACTGTGGATAAGATTAATTTCGAGGGAGCCTCTAAGGTTACAAAATTCATGGCACTACTTACAAGAGGTCTAATAACGTCTGCTGAGAGACCAGATTACGTAGCAATGGCAAAGCCAGAGGAAAAAGGCACTCGGGGAGGGATGCGAACATATCTTGGTACAATACCTGATTATTCCCAAGGAGACATAGTTGGGGTCAAGTTAAGTGGAGTGACCAAAGGAGCCCCTGCAGACAAAGCCGGGGTCAAAGGAGGTGATATCATCGTGTCACTTTCCGGCAAAGAACTTAAAAATATTTATGACTATACTTATGTCCTTGGAGCATTAAAAGTTGGCGCAGAAACAGAAATAAAAGTTAAACGTAAAGGAAAAGTCATCTCACTCAAGATCTTGCCAGGTTCTCGAGACTAGTCATTTTCTTTCTCAGGTTAGAATCACGGAAAACTGCCCCACTTGAACCCGTCTAATTCAGAACACAAAAAACACAGCAACAAGGGCGGCTGTCCACTTTCAGGAAAAATTGCTCATAGGTGGGATCTTGCAGTATCAAGCAAAGATCTATGCACTGAACAGCACGATGAAAAAGATCTAACCACCTCAGCTCGTGAAGCATGGAGAAACTCGGTGAGGTGCATCGGCCGATTGCACTGGAAATCACTCAAAGTTAATGATGCTCAGTCAGTCGAAGGGAATGATGAAATTTTTGACGCTCTATTAAAACACATCGATACGGCAACTAATGGAGGTGCCATCAGACCAACCATAACAGTTTTTAAGCCATGGGAAGATAGTACCAACGAAATTAGAATCTGGAACCATCAGTTAATTAGATATGCTGGACACGTGGCAGAAGACGGCACGGTGATAGGAGATCCAATGAGCAAGGAAATCACAAGAGTCGCTAAGTTGCTGGGGTGGAAACCAAATTCAAGTCCTGGGCGGTTCGATGTTCTGCCACTTATATTACAATGCGGGGAGGAGCTAAAATATTATTCCATTCCAGAAAAGTACATTGCTGAGGTTGTGATAAGGCATCCAAGATATGATTGGATAGAGGGGCTCGGACTTAAATGGTACGGGGTACCTATAATATCAGATATGATATTTGCTACAGGCTCAGACATCTACCCATCTGCCCCTTTCAATGGGT
>JASLJT010000063.1:0-21066 GCA_030747955.1 Verrucomicrobiales bacterium
CGACTGGGGTCAATAAGCATAACCGTGCAAAAACTATTCCACATATTCGATTCGAAGACTCTACTATAGAAAGCAAAAGAGAAATCCTCTTTGATCCACAGACCAGTGGCGGGCTCTTCGTCGCTCTACCAGAAGAGCAAGCAGCAGAGGCGCTGAAACAACTTGTCACAGCAGGAATCAGTGACTCTGCGATTGTTGGTTACGCGCAAGAGCCAGATCCTGAAATGCAGATCATAGTGAGCTGATAGGAAACGGTATCCTAAGGCTACAATCCAAAGGCACGCTGCATCTGCTCACGGACCTTCTTTAGGCGATCGAGACCTCCTCCTCCCACCTCAGCCGTTGCCCAGCCAGTAAATCCTATATCACTCAGGCCCTTTCTGACCTCAGCCCAGGGAAGATCTCCTTCACCTATCTCAGTAAATTTATTCTTCTCACGGCTGAATCCCTTCACGTCCAGCTTAACGCACCTGTGGCCAAATTCCCGAATCCATTCGCCGGGCTGTCCATACTTCCAATGGTTTCCGATGTCATAATACTGACCGACCCAAACACTATTAAAGCTATCAATGAACTTCACATGCCTCTCAGCGCTCTGCTCAGGGGGCTTATTATGATCATAGAACATCTGGTTCCAGACATTCTCAAAAAGAATCGGCTGACCAAGAGACGCGGCCAAAGGAATGATCTTCTTTATTTCATTACGGCAACGCTCCTCAATGACTTCGGCAGGACCGTCGCCTCCTCCTCCGACAACAATCAGAACCCCATTGCCACCGGCAGCATGCGAGAGTCGAATGCAGTGCTCGATGTTCTTCCTGGATGCATCACGGTCCGCTTCGTTCGGACTCGTCAGTCTCTTGCCCCAATGCGCATGATTAATTGCATTATGAACGAATACACCAGATTCATCGACTGCCTTCCTGGCCGCTTCCTCAGTATGAGCACCGGCCTGATCAAAGTCCACCCCATCAAGTCCGGCCTCACCGGCCATCTGTAACCTCTCGGTTAAGCTCAGAGTCTTCCCGCCAACCTTCTTTGCAATCATGCCCAGTTTAACGGAAAGGAGTATCCCCTTACCTTCTGGAGGACGAACGATCTTGGAAACTTTCTTCTCTTCTCCTTCTGCCGCAGAAAGAGCACAGGAAGAAGCGATAGTTGCCGATCCTGCAGCTAAGAGTTTACGCCGAGAAATGGTTTGCGGTTTTAGTGTCTGCATTTTCATCAACTAATTCTCTATAGTAATCTAGGTTCTAGAACAAGCTTACAATGGAATTACTGCTTTCATTTTAAAGAGACTCCATCATTATAATGTGATAATCCTATAAATTTTAGAACATTCACTCCAAACAAAATATAACAAATGCACCTATCTATCCTCCTAACTACTTTCATATCGATCATGTCTGTTTCTGGAGCAATGGCAGCTCGCGGAACCGTATTCCATGATAAAAATCAAAATGGTAAAAGGGACAAGGGTGAACCTGGAATCAAGAACATTGGAGTATCCAATGGGAAGGAAGTAACTAAAACGAATGATGAAGGGGCTTGGGAATTACCTCACGATGAGGACACTATCTTTTTTGTAATCAAACCTCGTGACTGGAGCACCCCCCTCAATAAGCATAATTTACCTCAATTCTATTACATTCATAAGCCCAAGGGGTCCCCGGACAAACTAAAATACAAAGGATTAGACCCGACGGGCCCTTTGCCTGAATCGATCGATTTCGCCCTAAGCCCAAAGAAAGAACCTAACACATTCAAAGCCATATTCTTTGGAGATCCACAACCAAGTACAATCAAACAAATCAACTACATTGCTCATGACATAATTGCGGAACTGGTAGGAACTGATGCAAAGTTTGGAGTCACTCTCGGTGACATCATGAACAATAACCTAGATCTTTTCCCGCCATCAAATGCGAATTTGGCCTTGATTGGCATTCCCTGGTACAACGTGGTAGGTAATCACGATATCAATTTTGATTCTCAAGATGATGCTGGTTCCGATGAGACTTTTCACCGTTTCTTTGGCCCAAACTATTACAGCTTCGACCATGGACCGGTCCACTTCATCGTCCTCGATGACGTCGAATGGTCCGGCAAGAACTACAAAGGGGGTCTGGATGAGGATCAACTCACCTTTGTGAAAAACGACCTTGCCCTTGTCCCTGAAGAAAAACTCATCGTCCTGATGATGCATATACCTCTGACAAATGTAGGGAACCGACAAAAACTATACAGACTCATCGAAAAACGACGGTACACGATGTCAATTTCCGGGCACACTCACTGGCACGCTCACAAGCTCATTGACGAAAAGGACGGGTGGAAAGGTAAGGAGCCACATCATCACATTATTAATGTTTGCGTGTCAGGGACGTGGTGGAAAGGAAATAAGGATGAGGTTGCAATTCCCCACGCCACAATGCGAGACGGTGCACCGAACGGATACTCGATCATCACTTTTGATGGAACAAAACACACACTGGACTTCAAGGCAGCGAGACAACCGGCATCTTACCAACTAAGCATTCATGCCCCAGACCAGATTGATCCTAAGAATGAAAAGAAGCAATTCATCTATGTGAATGTATTTAATGGATCAGCAAAATCCGAAGTAAAGATGCGGATAGGCGAAGGAGCTGATTGGATTCCCCTTAAGAAGACGGTCGAAAATGATCCCTACTATGTCGAGTTACGTGAGCGTGAAGCCATGAACAGTAAGGATGGAAAGACTCAACTCAATCCACCCAGCCCATCAGATCACTTATGGAAAGTTCAAATACCTTCAGGACTTGAGAAAGGTTCACATCTGATCGAAATAGAAGCGACTGATCATTATGGTCGGCCTCACAAAGGGAAGAGGGTAATGAGAGTGGAGAAATAAACTCCTTACAAAGTACTCAGAATACGCTCAGCGGCCTCGATCCCTGTCATCATAGATTCACTGACCCTGCCACGACCCACGAATGAGTCTCCTGAGAAGAACCAACCTTCGGGCGCACAATTCTCAACTTCCTCAATGTCCAAAGCGACCCTGGGATGAGCATATCTCCACCGCTGTTTATCGATCCAGGCTGGACCAGCATCAGGAAAATTAATTATCTTGGACACTTCGAGGATCGATTCCTTAAAAAGCACATCATTACACGAATCATAATGTGAAGTGGTCCACTCTGGTGACATCTGAGCCACAATGACACTAGCTTCGGACCCGACCCTCCCGGACTTGGAATCCTCAAAACCTAACCATGAAACGGCATGCTTACGATCCTCATTTAGCATGGCACAACAATCCTTCGGACGTTCAATTCGATTTTCAAAACCCATAACGATCGAAAACTGGGAATTAAATTTACTTTCGGCAAGAAACTCATTCAATTCATTGAGAGAGAATTCCTGAACATCTGAATCAGAAATTAAATCGAGAATCTGCGGAGCTGGCGGAGTAAAAAGAACCGCATCAAAGACTCCTAGAGAGAGGCCATCATTATTAATCAAATCCCAACTTCCTGAACACTCCTCAAGGCTAGCCACCCGGGCTTCTCTTATGATCTTAGATCCGGAACATGCGGCCAGTCGCTTTCCCAGATCGCTAATCCCGTTTCTATAATTCCATTTGGTTTCCTTATTGAGATTAGGATCACCGGGTATGATTTTACTTTGCTGATCAAAGAGAAATACATCACCATGAATTTGGAAGAGGCCATCGGTCGGAAGTTCCTTCAAAATTAGGTCCTCCAAAATTGGCGAATCGATCTTAAAATAGCTGGCCCCATGATCAACTCGAACATCATTCATCGTACGTGTAGCTGCTCTGCCTGAAAGTCCACGGCTCTTTTCAAAAGCAACCACTTCCCAGTCAGAATCCTTTAAGTGCCATGCCGCGGAAAGACCTGAAACGCCTGCACCGATGATAGCCAAACGCCGATTATCTCTGTTCTGCACTCTGTAAGAACGAATTCTCTAGTGAATTAGATCAACAATAATTAAAAGAATTATTTCCCCCTGTCAGCCCGATTCTCAAGATTAAGTAATCTTTCTGACTGCTCAGGACTAAGTGCATTGCTATTTTTCTGGACCCAATTCCTAGCCTGTTCAGGCTCCTGCTTTGCCCATTCACGGACTCCCCTCTCAATGGATCCCTCTCTTTGTTTGTCATTATCAATGGTCGCTGCCCATGTAACGGCCGAGGACGGATCCTCTTCGAAGGTGGCCTTGGCAATTGATGCAATTCCATTGTCACGAAAATCACCTCGTGGCTGCTCTAGGATCCAGTCCGCAGCTCCTCCAGGATCCTCATTTGTCCAGTGCCACATTGCATACCCGACCGCGTCTGTTCTCCCACGACTTTCCGGCTGATCGGTTAGCCACTGAGCTGCTTTGGAAGGTTCCTGGCTCGCCCACCGACGACCCACTTCACGTACTTGGCTATCGGTTCTCTCCTCTGCCGGAATTTCATTAATGAACGATGCCGCTTCTTCCGGCTCCACTGAAGCCCAACCTCCTAGGGCCCTACTCATCGCTGATTCCCTATCATCACCTTCAAGAGTCATGGCCCATTCCATAGCCTCTTGGGGCGCTCTTTTCGCCCATAGATTAGCAATATTTCCTGCTGCCTTTTCGCGTGCCTCTCCCGAATCAAGGTCAAGGAGTCTTTTAGCAGCTTCAACAGGATCGGAAGCAGCAATAGTCTCCAAGGCTCCTCCGAGAGCTCCTTGACGCTGATTTTTTGGCAAGGAGTTAGCCCAAGCAAGTGCAGCATCCGGATCCTGTCGGACCCACTCCGAGGCAATAGTTCCGGCAAGAGCGTGTCCCATCCAGTCATTCTTGGACATATCTTTTCCCCGACCAGACATCCATTCAAGTGCCCTCTGTGGATCCTGCGAAGCAAGGGCACGCAAAATGGAAAAAGTGGCATCCCTCGCCTGATCCTTGTTCTTCATCTTCTCAACATGGGCAAATGCCGCATCCGAATCAGCCGTTGCCCAGCGGGTTAATAAAAGCCCCACTGCCATCTTCATGTGTGGATCCCACTGCGGCGCACTTTCTTGAAGAGCAACCAATGCTTCCGGCATCTCCTTTGGACTGAGTCCATTCACATAAGACATGAGTCTCTGGACCCGATTCAGCGGGTCAGGATCTGCTAAAATTTCCTTCACTGAGCTGATCGCGACAGGAACCTTTTTTCCTGTTCCTGTCGTATCAGAACCCTTACGCGTGGAACCTCCTTTACCAGATGGCCCGGCTTTAAAATCTGAGGATAAACCCATTCCGTTGGCCCCAGAAGCTTTGAATTCAACCCGAAGCGTTTTGAGATCTTTCTTGAGTTTGGAGTTCTGAGAAAATTGAAAAAAGATAACAATGAGTCCAACAAATAGGGAACAAATACCAATTATTTTTGATGCGTTCATAAGTTTACTAGGATGAATAGAATGATAAGTCTCTATAGAATTCCTCACAAGAAATTATTATTCTTAAAAAAGATAGATAAAAAGCACTAGGAACCCCTCAAAAAATGCGTCTCGGACTTGCCTAGAGCTTCACTCAGAACGATACTGCGATCCCCATGACAGAAGAAGAGCAATACATCCTAGAAGTAAATGACGATGAGGTCCGCTGCCACCGCCCTGACGATACGATGGATTCGCTTTCATGGAAGAATCTGATGAGGGTTGAGATCGTAGTGACCGAGGACAACCCTCTCCCCGCAACATTCATTGCCCTGCACGGACCAAACTCGACTATTGTAATTCCTGAAGGCGCAACGAATGCGGACGAACTCAGTGAGAGACTCTTCACTCTGGAAGGATTTGATGCAGACGTCTTCGTTGAATCAATGTCAGCGCAAAAAGCCGACACGTTCGTTTGCTGGACATCAAAGGAATAGGATCTATCCCTAAAAATGCATAGGGACGCTCTACTTGAACTCGTTAAGAGTTATTCCGAAAAATTCCCTGAGGAGAACCAGACAATTTCCGCATACACCGCTTTTATTAACAATAATCCGCAGTGCTTTGAACGTTCTTTGGAAGAGGGTCACATCACCTGTGCCGCATGGATCCTGGACCGTGCAGGAAAAAGAGCACTACTAACTCATCACCGAAAACTGAATAGCTGGCTCCAGCTCGGCGGGCACGCGGACGGGGACTCTGACGTGCACAGAGTCGCTGCCCGAGAAGCATATGAAGAGAGTGGGATCAGCACGCTAGAACTTGTCTCTAGCGATATCATGGACCTAGACATTCACGCAATTCCGGCACGTGGAAACGTACCAGAACACCTTCATTACGATGCAAGGTTTCTTTTCAGAGCAACTCAAAACGAGAACTATCGAGTCAGTGAGGAATCTCACGACCTTGCATGGGTAGAGATGGAGAAGATTGAGGAATTTACTTCTGAGGAGTCAATCCTAAGAATGGTCAATAAGACAAAAGAATTTCTGGGTACTTAGAGCTTCCCTACTGGCCTCTGAGACTTCTTCAGGTCCTCATCAAAGAGATTCATCTTCTTGATCATGTCCTTCACAAGGGCCTCATTTTCTTTGGCAAGATTCTTCGTTTCCGAAATATCAGAATCTAAATCATAAAGCTCAACTGACTGTGATTTCTTTCCTGACCTACGAATCTTCCACTTTCCTTGACGCGCAGATTCGAGACGGTTCCCTTTGTAATAATAATACATATCATGAGGAGAAACTGCCCCTTCAGTGCCGGACATTAGAGGCCATATATCCTTCCCGTCGATTTTCCTATCCTTCAGAAGCTTAGCACCTGCTAGCTTTGCAATGGTAGGCATCAAATCAATGGACGCGGCCACCTCATCACAACTAGTCCCTTCGGGGACCTTACCAGGCCAACGCATTATGCAGGGCACACGCATACCCCCTTCATAAGTCTGGAACTTATATCCTCTCAAAGGATAAGCACTGCCACCACGCCCACGATCCAATTTCCACGGCCCATTGTCTGATGTATAAATGACCAGAGTCTTTTGATCGATTCCTTTTTCCTTAATTGATTTGAGGATCTGACCAACTGACCAATCAATTTCCTCGATCGTGTCACCATAGAGTCCACGCTTGCTCTTGCCCTTGAACTGCTCGGAAGCAAAGAGCGGTATATGAGGCATTGTGTGTGGCAAATAAAGGAAGAACGGAGAATCCTTATTCTCAGAAATAAATTTAACAGCTTCCTCAGTGTACCGTTTAGTCAGAGTCGTCTGGTCACAAGGGTACTCGATCACTTCCTCATTCCTCATGAGCGGGACCAGATTTTTCTTCGGCTTTTCTTTTTTGATCCTGTCCGCAGTGAAACCATTACGTAAATTAATATTATCCGCGAGCAAAGCTTCAGGATCTATCGTCATATCGTTGCTATAGGGAATACCAAAATAAGAATCAAATCCCTGCCTAGTCGGAAGAAATTTTGGCTTATGGCCAATGTGCCATTTCCCGATACATGCTGTAGCATATCCTTTGCCTTTAAGAACCTCAGCAATCGTGACCTCATCAGGATTGAGCCCAATCTCATGTCGCGGGAATAGAACCCCAGGAACACTGACCCGGGTAGGGTAAGATCCGGTCATCAAAGCGGCTCTCGATGGGGAACAGACAGAATTGGCTGAGTAAAAGCTAGTAAATTTACGGCCCTCAGTAGCCATCTTATCGAGATGAGGGGTCTTTATCTTCGGCGATCCAAAGCAACGGATGTCCTCATAGCCCTGATCATCGGTAAAAATAATAATAAAATTAGGTAATTCAGCTTTTAATGAAGGAGAAAAGAGCCAAAAGAAGAGGATTAATGGCAGCAATTTCTGCATTTTCTTGAGCATTATATTATATAGAATTGTTGAATTTTTTGTTAGGATCATTGGGTCCAAGCAGTTTATTATACAAGACATTTCGGGATATTTGAATTTGATTCAAATTCCCTCATTTCCATTCAAAATATTGGTAAATGAATCAATGAAAAGATTAACCGCACTCTTCATCCTTATTACAACTATTTTAGGCAACAATGCACTTTTTGCCAAAGATAAGATACTATTCAACAGAGACATCCGCCCATTACTCTCTGATAACTGTTTCGCTTGTCACGGACCCGACGAACATGAGCGTAAGGCAAAACTACGCCTTGATATCAAAGGAGGAGGAGGATTTGAGGACCGGGACGGTGTCGTTGCAATTATTCCGAATGACCCGGACAACAGTGAACTAATCGCGAGGATTATTTCAGATGATGAGGATGAACTGATGCCTCCGAAAAAATCAGGGAAGAAACTGAGCCCTGAGCAAATTATTCTGGTCAAGGAGTGGATCAAACAAGGTGCCGAATATGAAGGGCATTGGTCATTTAACAAACCGACAAAATCCGCCGAACCTACAATTAATCCTATCGACCATTTTATTGAAACTAGACTCAAATCTCAGGATCTAAAGCTCTCTGATCCTGCAGCGGCTCACACATTGATCCGTAGAATTTCTCTTGACCTAACCGGTATTGCCCCGACTCCTGAAGAGGTAAAAACTTTTCAAGCCGAATACAACAAGGATCCACAAGCAGCCATGCAGAGTGCCGCTAAAAGATTAATGGCATCACCAAGGTACGGGGAAAGAATGGCCATTTTCTGGCTGGACCTAGTAAGGTACGCCGATTCTATAGGATACCATTCGGACACGAACATGAATGTTTATCTTTATCGTGAATGGGTCATCAACGCTTTCAATGCCAACCAAAGATTCGACCAGTTCACCAAGGATCAAATAGCCGGGGACCTCTTACCTAACTCAACTGATGAGCAAAAAGTCGCTTCGGGTTACAATCGCTTACTGCAGACCACCGAAGAGGGAGGAGCGCAACCTAAAGAATACGTCGCTATCTATGCTGCGGACAGGGTAAGAAACATATCTGGAGCTTGGCTAGGAGGCACGCTCGGTTGTGCTCAGTGCCATGATCACAAATACGATCCCTATACAACAAAGGACTTCTACTCAATGGCTGCATTCTTCGCAGACATCAAAGAGACGGCCGTAGGTAAGAGGGAAGCAGGAATGGCCGTAGCAACGGGCCAGTACAAGAAAAGAATTGAGGACCTAGATAACAGCATAGCAGAGATGACCAAGCTCACGACCGTATCGTCCCCCGAAATCACTGCCGCACAGGCCGAATGGGAAAAATCCGTTGGCTCATCGACCAAGCCTCTACTGGCAAAGTGGCACATGATAGGACCTATAGCTGGAGGAAATCCCACTAACGCCTTTAATAAGGAGTTTGGTCCTGAAAAAGGTATTGATCCTAAAGCGGTCATTGCTGGAAAAAAATGGCAAGACCGACCGGACCTTGTTGACGGGAAAGTGCACAACCTAGGGTCTGCCGCCAATTCAGCTTGGTACCTCTACAGGCTCATTAAGGCCCCTCAAGCAACTCAACTGCCCCTGTCTCTGGGATCAGATGACGGAATCAAGGTATGGCTAAACGGCAAGGAACTACTCAAAAACAATCCTGGACGAGGAGCTGCTCCTGATCAGGAAAAGATCACCCTTGAGCTAAAAGAAGGAAACAATCAGTTCCTCATGAAAATTGTTAATCATGGTGGAGGAGGAGGATTTTATTTTAAAGCAAAGGGAAATGATCTTCCACCCAACATTGCAAAAGCACTAAGCGTAGACATTAACGAGAGGAATGATGCGCAGAAAAAAGAAATAGCGGATTATTATCTGACCATTTCCCCAGCACTAGCTCAGACCCGCTCACAAATTTCAAGCCTACAAAAAGAAAAAAGTGAACTGCAAAAGAACCTGCCAAAAACATTAGTGAGCGTTTCCATGAAACCGCGTGACATGAGGGTCCTTCCTCGTGGAAATTGGTTAGATGACTCGGGTCAAATCGTGCAACCAGCAATACCAGAGTTCCTTGGGAAAATTGAAACCGGTGATAATCGCGCAAACCGACTAGATTTGGCTAATTGGATCGTTTCACCAAATAATCCTCTCACTTCAAGGGCGTTCGTGAACCGTCTGTGGAAAATTTTCTTTGGGTTAGGGATTTCAAACAATGTTGATGACCTAGGATCTCAAGGACAATGGCCAAGTCACCCCAAACTATTGGACTGGCTAGCAGTCGAATTTGTTGATAGTGGCTGGGACATACAGCACATGATTAAACTGATTATAAGTTCAAAAGCGTATTCTCAGTCCTCACTCGTTTCTCCACAAATGCGAGAAAATGACCCTCTAAACTTATTATTTGCTCGGCAATCACGTTTCAGAGTCGATGCTGAAATGGTTCGCGATAATGCTCTCTTCGTTGGTGGAATACTCACTGAGAGAATCGGGGGTCGAAGCGCAAAACCATATCAACCTGCAGGCTATTGGCGACACATGAACTTCCCGGCACGTAAATATGCCCACGATAACAATGAGAACCAATACCGACGCGGCCTCTATACGCACTGGCAAAGGAGTTTCCTTCATCCAAGTCTATTGGCCTTCGACGCACCTAATCGAGAAGAGTGCACCGCCGAAAGGCCACGTTCTAATACCCCACTACAGGCACTCGTTCTCCTAAATGATATTACTTATGTGGAATCTGCACGGTCATTCGCTGAAAGAATAATTAGAGAAGGAGGCAAAGATTCAAAATCACGAATTAACTGGGCGCTAAACGCTGCCCTGTCGAGGCAAGGAAATGAAAAGGAAATAAAAATACTTAGCGAACTTCAAACAAAACAATTCACTCGGTACAATACCGATGCTAATGCGGCAAACGAACTAAATACTGTCGGCATCAAGGTCCCTCCGAAGGATATTCCACCTGCCGAATTGGCTAGTTGGACAACTGTTGCCAGAACCATTTTGAACTTACACGAAACTATCACAAGACACTAAGATGAGACCTTATGATTTTCAAATGAACCGACGCTCTTTCCTGAACCGATCCGGTACAGGGATTGGTTCCGTTGCACTCGCGTCATTACTCAATGATGAACTCAAAGCGGCTCCTAGCCAAGATGAGAAGTGGACCGGCGTCATTAATAAACTAGATCACCCGGCAAAGGCTAAACGCGTCATTCACCTCTGCATGGCAGGCGGGCCATCTCATCTCGAGACACTCGATTACAAACCGGAGCTGGCTAAAATGAACGGCAAACCAATGCCTGAATCCTTCACCAAAGGACAGCCAATTGCTCAATTACAAGGAAATAAGAACCTGACATGCCTTGGCCCTCAGCACGAGTTCAAGCACTTCGGAAAATCAGGTCAACACATCTCCTCTATCTTCCCTCAAATAGGTGGAGTCGCAGATGAGCTTGCAATTATCCGTTCCATGGTCACCGAACAGATCAATCATGATCCGGCTCACACTTTCATGAATACCGGAACTCAAATCTCCGGCCGCCCTTCCATGGGCTCATGGTTACTTTATGGGTTAGGAGCAGAAACTGAAAACCTACCAGGTTATGTAGTCTTAACATCTGTCGGGGGCGGGCAAAATCAGCCCATTGCTGCTAGGCAATGGCACAGCGGATTCTTGCCAAGCCGTTTTCAAGGTGTCCCTTTTCACTCTAAGGGAGATCCGGTCCTTTACGTTACCAACCCAAAAGGGGTAACTAGAGAAGATCAGCAGTCCGTTGTTAACTCGGTGAACGCACTGAACGGGATCCATAATGATCAAGTTGATGATCCGGAAATATCCGCCCGGATAGCTCAGTACGAATTGGCATTTAAGATGCAGGCATCAGTTCCTGGTCTAATGGACGTCTCCAAGGAACCTCAGAGAATCCTTGACCTCTACGGAGCCAAGCCCGGCGATGGATCATTTGCGTCAAATTGCCTCCTTGCCAGGCGCCTTGCCGAAAGAGGAGTCCGTTTCATCCAATTATATCATCGTGGATGGGACCATCACGGAGGCATTAAAAACGCTTCAAAAAATACAGCTGGTCTCGTTGATCGTGGCAGCGCTGCATTGATACAAGACCTCAAGGAAAGAGGAATGTTGGATGACACACTAGTCATCTGGGGAGGAGAGTTCGGTAGGACACCCATGGCACAAGGGAACGGAAGAGATCATCACATCAAAGGATTCTCCCTATGGATGGCAGGCGGAGGCATCAAGGGAGGAGTGAGCCACGGAGGAACAGATGAACTGGGATACAATTCTGTTACGGATATCGTTAATGTAAGAGACCTGCACGCAACGCTCTTACACCTATTTGGTATTAACCATGAACGTTTCACTCATAAGTTCCAAGGACTCGATTTCCGTCTCACTGGCGTAAGACCCGCGAACGTTATCAAACCTGTCCTCGCCTAGAATAAAATACAAATCTGAGTATAGGTCTTAAACACCTATGATGGAGGATAACAATTCGTTATCTTTGTCCAGAGCATCAAAGTATGAAGGGTACTTAGGAACCCATCCAGTCTCCTTAAGTTTAGTATTAGAAACTCTCTTATGAGTCCAACCCCGTGCCTTACTTTCAATGGCTGGTTTGACTTCCGGTAATCCCTGTTTAAAACGGCGATCAAATTCCTCATAACAGAACCTCTGCAGCATCGGCGTATCGTCACAAACATTGTAAATTCCATTCATCTCAGATTTCTCAACCATATGAGCTAATGCACTAGCTGCATCATCTCTGTGAATCTGATTGATCCAACGACCATCTGAATCAGACTCGTTTCCATCAATCTGCGAATTCTTCTCAATGTATTTCTTTAATAGGTAGGACCTTCCAGGACCATAGATTCCAGCTAATCGAGCAACAGAGCCTCCAAACTCAGAAGTAATTCCTTCAGCTCGAAGAAGCAATTGGCTAGTAACAGAAAGAGGCTTCGCAATTGATTCCTCATCAACTACTGAACCATCTCTCTGACCATACACGCTTGAACTGCTAACAAATACAAAACGAGAATCTGGAAAGGTCTCTATTATATTATTACAACCATCCACATATACTTGCTGATAACGAATCGCACGGTCCGCTCCAATGCCCCCAGAACTGGCACAATGAATGACAATATCAGCTGCTCCCTTTCCTTCTTTTAACATCGTCAAAGATTCGAGATTGGAAACGTCGCATGCCACTGAACTATCCGCCCCATTTCTAGTCACACGAACCACATGATGACCTGCCCCTTCCATAAGATCACAGAGAGGCTTACCCACAAATCCAGCACCTATGACAATGACCTTCATATTAAATAAAAATAAGTTCCAAAAAAGGTTTCCTGCAAATTATCTTCTTTTTCAATTTCTTTCCTCAAGATTACTCAACAATAAACCAGGGATTCAACAGTGATGGCTTATTATATATTAACGATTCACCTGTCTCATGATTTATCACATTTCTTCCAGATTCCAACACCACGGCATGTGCAGCGCCAGTATCCCATTCCATGGTCGGTCCGAAACGTGGATAAACGCTTGCTGACCCTTCTGCAACAAGGCACAACTTAAGAGAACTCCCTACAGAAATAAGCTCCACTTCCTTTCCCAATTCCTTTAGCCCCTCAACAAAATCTGCCACTTCTGGTGTAAGATGAGAACGACTAGCAACGACTGAAACCTTCTCTTCATCCAAGTAATGCCTTTCATTAAGGATCCTTTGAGTTTCACCTCCAATTAATGTCTTGAATGCACCGGAGCCTGATTCGGCAGAATAGGAGATCCTCTCTACCGGTCTATATACGATGCCGGCAACGGGAAACCCTTTCTTGATGAGTGCAATATTAACGGTAAACTCACCGTTTTTCTTGATGAATTCCTTGGTTCCGTCCAGAGGATCAACGAGCCAGAACTGCTCCCATTCAGAACGTTCAGCATAAGCAACTTCCTTGTTCTCCTCTGAAATAATCGGGATCTTTGGATAATGAGTAAAGAGAGCATCCATTATAACTGCATTGGCCTGACTGTCGGCTTCAGTGAGAGGCGATTGATCGGATTTGAAATCCACTTCAAAGTCACGCCCATAAATATCCATTATCACGGAACCAGCCGTGACAGCGATACTGGAAATTAAATCTAAATCAATTCCAGACACGATCAGATTCTTATTATCATGCCCAAGCTACTAAATGCATGCATCGGACTGGAAAGAGCCAATGAGATTAATCATTATTAAAATGTCCAGCTAACTTTTGTGCTGCATCCTGATCCACAGGATCCTTTGCATCATTAACTGCGCTTTCCTGAAGCTGCGCAATTTCAGTAATCCCTTTCCGTCCCAATGAAAGCATCGATTCCATTTCATCATTGCTAAATGATGCCTCTTCACCTGATCCCTGCAGTTCAACAAAATCCAATTCTTGTGTCATAACAATATTGAAATCGACCCTTGCGTCCCGATCCTCTAGGTAACACAAGTCAAGAATCGGAACATCTCGATAAATCCCGCAGCTCACGGCAGAAACATGCCCCTTAAGGGGCGATTGCTTTAATCGACCCTCGGCCAACATACGGTTAAAAGCAATTGCACAAGCAACAGAAGCTCCTGTAATTGATGCTGTCCTAGTACCACCGTCCGCCTGCAAAACATCACAGTCAACCCATACAGTATTAGCCTCAAGCAATTTTAAATCCACAACGGCCCGCAAGGACCTGCCAATGAGCCGCTGAATCTCCGAACTGCGACCATCCATTTTTCCTCTCATAATATCACGTGGCTTGCGGCCTCCTCCAGTCGAATAGGGCAGCATAGAGTACTCTGCAGTTAGCCAGCCACCTTCTACTTTTTGTTCCTTCATCCACCGAGGCACTCCAGACTGCACAATTGCAGAACAAATGACACGGGTCTGACCAAAGCTAACCAATACCGAACCGGTAGCATTTGGGGCTATATTAGGCACAAAAGAAATGGCTCTAAGTTCATCAATTTTTCTAGAATCAGGTCTTTCCATGAGCATTTGGTAATAGATTCATAGCGCGGTGGCAAGCTTTAGCTTAGTCTGTTATGAAATAAAGGCGGTAAAGACACGCTATTATTAATGAAAGAAAGCCTAGAAGAGCTCGAACAGTTCGCAATTGAAGTGATCCTTAACCGACGTAAAGGATTTCGGGCAAGTGCGATACGATTTTTGCTATCGGGAATGTCAGTCATCTATCGTTATCTGGTCAGCTTAAGGCTCTGGCTATATAAAAGCCGAATTAAAAGAGAACATAACCTAGGCTGTTTAGTAGTAAGTATCGGTAATCTAACGGTCGGAGGAACAGGCAAGACCCCTATCGTTGAGAAATTTGCCAAGGCTCTGACCGCAGGAGGTAGACGCGTTGCCATCCTCAGCCGTGGATACAAGAGTGTTAAACCAACACTTAAACAAAAAATCAGTGACAAGGTAAAAGGAAGCCCCATCAGACAAGAACCACCAAGGGTCGTCACTGACGGGAAAAAAGTGCTCCTAGATTCAAAGATAGCTGGAGACGAGCCCTATATGCTAGCAACAAACCTTAAAGATGTTGCCATAGTAGTGGACAAGGACAGAGTCAAGGCAGGCCTTCACGCTATAAAAGAGTTCGATGCAGATACACTCCTACTCGATGATGGTCTCCAATACCTGAGACTAAGGCACAGAATCGACATCGTATTAATCGATAAGTACTCCCCGTTCGGTAATGAAAAACTCCTGCCCAGAGGAACGCTCAGAGAGCCTCCAAAAAATCTTAAAAGAGCGACCTATATTTTCATCACAAAATGCGATGGGACTTCTAATGAAGAATTGATCCAAAGAATTCGAAAATATAATCGGACAGCCGAAATTATCGAATGTTCTCACAAACCAAAATATCTAAAGAACATTGTTACCGGAGAAGAGCTCCCATTAGAGCACCTCAAAGACAAATATGTTGGCACAGTCTCAGGAATAGCAGTGCCTGAAAGCTTTGAGGACGGACTGCGAAATCTCGGAGCTAATATTGAATTTACTCGCCGTTACACGGATCATCACCGGTACAGAAAAAGTGAAATAGAAAGATTCGTCGATCAATGCATTAACCGAGATCTCGACATGATCGTAACGACTGAAAAAGATTTTGTGAGATTCCCAGAAATTAAAAATAACGAATTACCAATCTATTTCCTTAGAGTAGAAATAGGAATACTCAGCAACGAAGAAACATTTGATGACTGCATTAACAGGATCTGCAGTCCTCGCCCGATCTTCTCAACTAGAAGGTTTTTCTAATACGGAAAAAGAAACGCCTATACTTCACCAACACCAAACCGAGTGAACCGGCGAACGGTAAGTTCATCGTCAAGGTCCTTACCCTTGGCTGCGAGTAAATCACTGATAGTCTGATCAGGGTCCTTGATAAATCCTTGCTCAAGAAGACACACTGTACTGTAGAATTTTCCAAGCTTCCCTTCGATGATCTTTTCCATGATCTCGGGTGGTTTACCACTATCTTCCATCTGCTTGCGGAAAAGATCCTTTTCTGTTTCAACAAGATCACTGGCAATTTCATCACGGCCAATGCCAGCTGGAGATGCCGCTGCAATGTGCAATGTCAAATCCTTTACTAATTCACGGAACGAATCATTAGACGCTGTATCATCCTTGCCACAATTAACTTCAAGAAGAACGCCCACCTTTCCTCCCAAATGAATATAGGATGCTACTACACCGGAACCTTCAACATCATACCTAACCATTCTTCTAAATTGAAGATTCTCCCCAAGCTCAATGACTTTAGCTTTGACAAAATCATCAAGTGATCCTTCATCCTTAGAAATTGAATTAGCAGATTCAATGTCAGAAGCATCAGAACCTGCAACCGCATCTGTCAGTTCATTTACAAATGCCTTAAAATTATCATTCTTTGCGACAAAGTCAGTCTCACAGTTTACTTCTACAAGAACTCCTGATCTGGATTCAGCATCAATTTTGGCTGAAACAATGCCCTCCTTTGCTTCACGGTCAGCTTTTTTGGCAGCCTTAATGGCACCACGTTCCCTTAAGAACTTGATTGCTGCATCCACGTCACCTCCAGTTTCCTTTAACGCATTCTTACATTCCATCATGCCCGCGTTTGTCTTATCTCGGAGTTCTTTTACTAAGGAAGCAGTTATTTCAGCCATGGTAATTAGTTTCGTTTATATTTTCTAGATAGTTTTAAATCAAAAATGGAAATCCAATTCTTCTCATAAAATTGATTCTTTCAGTCAAAGATTAACTGAATTTTTCTTTATCAGGACTCCAGATCGGGTCTCTTCTTCTTAACCAATTTTCCTCCATCCGTTGCCGCAATGACTGGATCAATAAGGTTCTGCAGAACGATACGGATAGATCTAATCGCATCATCATTCGCTGGAATCGGATAAGCAATATTTGAAGGGTCAGCATTAGAGTCAATCATTGCCACGACAGGTATATTTAATCTGCGAGCCTCATTAACGGCAATATGCTCACGAGCAGAGTCCACAATGACCACCGCGTCCGGTAATTTGTGCATATTGCGAACACCTCTTAAGTTACGTAAAAGTTTTTCCCTCTCTCTGTTAAGTGAAGCAAGCTCACTCTTACTCATTAATTTTTTCTCAACAGAATTTTCAAGACCTTCAAGATATTCAAGTCTATCAACACTCCTGCGAATCGTTGCAAGGTTCGTCATCATCCCCCCTAACCAACGATGGTTAACAAAGTATTGCCCACAGGCTTCGGCTGCCTGGCGAACAGCTTCCTGAGCCTGACGCTTACAACCAACAAAAAGCACCTTTCCTCCTTCAAGAACAAGCTTACTTAAAAATTCTGATGCCTCTTCGAGACGTAATGCCGTTTCCTCGACATTTATGATATGAATTCCGCTCCGCTTCTGCAGCAGGAATGGTTTCATCTTGGGATTCCATTTACGGCTCTGGTGTCCGTAATGAACGCCTGCTTCCACGAGTTCTTCGATAAGATCTGCCATTATTTTTTGTTATCTCAGGGAGTGCACGCAAAGTTAGATCTATTTTAATCTAAAGAAGCGCTCTACTGCTGATGCAGTCGATTCACATGCCTGTGACGGTTTTAGTTTTATTTTAGTTAAGACTTCCACTTTTTGCGGAAGGGCGGAAATTATACCCGCTCTTTTTATTCAATCAAGCGAGAAAACTGCTTTCTTATACTGGGATTAAATACTAAGAAATACAAAGTATTTGGGCTCCAGTTCGGAAATCAAAATAAAGAAAAATGATAAATCTTAGTCCCTAAAGCGTAATATTGAACTAAATTAAAATACAGAAACCGGACCCAAAATCCTATAATCGCTTTTCTATACAGAATTCGTTAATAAGAAGCCCGGTAAAACTATATGTATAATTGTTGATCATTATTAAGTATGGACCATCTATCAAAAGCCAAAAGAGTGATCCAAATGGAGATAGACGAATTGGAAAATCTCTTAAACCGAATCGATGAAAACTTTTCGCATGCAGTCAACGCATTAAAAACAACAATCGATTCAGGCCACAAGTTTGTTATCATTGGAGTTGGAAAGTGTCATAACATTGGTCATAAGATTGCAGCAACACTGAACAGCACTGGGGCTCCTACGGTCGTTTTAAATAGTCAAAATGCTCTTCATGGCGACCTTGGAATAGTCAGCAACGGAGACACCATTTTAGCACTCAGCTATAGTGGTGAAACGAACGAAATTCTCGATCTCTTGCCAGCTCTTCGCCGATTCAAAATTAATATTATTAGCATGACGGGTAACACTGGTTCCTCACTTGGAAAAAACAGCGATATCATTCTGGATACAAAAGTGGAAAGAGAAGCATGCCCACTGAACCTGGCACCCACCTCAAGCACTACAGCAATGTTAGTGCTCGGCGATGCCCTTGCAATGACGCTACTAGAATCAAGAGGTTTCGTTAAAGAGGATTTTGCTAAACTTCATCCAGGAGGATCACTTGGCAAAACACTGCTCACCAAAATATCAGATATCATGAGAATCGGTGATAAGTTCTGCACATTACCCCCAGAAACAAAATTAAAGTCCACACTTGAAGAAATGATACGTGCCCGATCAGGTGCCGCTGTAATAATATCTGATTCAGGGAATCTCGAGGGAATCTTAACGCAAGGAGATTTTGTAAGATCAATTCAAAAAGATCCTGACATTCTTGATATGCCTGTATCTAATTTTATGACTACGAATCCAATCACTGTCCAAGGAAATAAGTTAGCAGTCGAAGCCATCCAAATAATCGGGGATCACAGGATCGATGATCTAGTAGTTCTTGACGAAACAGACAAACCAATTGGTCTCGTTGACTCTCAGGATCTGAGTAGAATGAAATTGGTATGATCGCTTTAATTTTTCCATTGAAGCCTTTGCCTTAACTATTAAGTTAAAACAAATACAACAAATAAAAAACACTTAGAAATTTTCGAAATGGCAGTCGTTGCAACACAAATAAAAAAAGGACAATGCTTCCAATACAATGGAGAAAAACTTATTGTTCTAGACCTAGATCACCGAACTCCCGGGAAGGGCAATGCTATCATTCTTGCTAATTGTCGATCACTGCAAACAGGGAAAACCAAGACTATCCGATTCGCTTCATCAGACAAAGTCGATATCATAAATGTGGATAGACAAAAACTCGAATATAGTTACACCGACGGGACAGGATACTTTTTTATGAGCCCCGAAACCTATGATACCATAGAGTTAAGCTCTGATCTTTTGGGGGATTGCACAGACCTTCTCATAGAAAACTTGTCAGTCGAAGTCCTTTTCATCGAAGGCAACCCAATGACCATTGATTTACCGCCTCAGGTAGAACTTACCGTAACCGAATCCTCTGAAGGCATCAAAGGAGACACTGCTAATAACCCACAAAAGCCAGCAACACTCGAGACAGGCATTGAGGTTCAAGTTCCACTCTTCATCAAGCCTGGCGATCGTATTAAAGTTGATACACGGACAAAAAAATACGTGAGCCGTGTTTAAATCGCGGACCTCAAATCATTAGATGCCAAAACAGTCGCAAAACCGCAGATCGCGGCTGAACTCGACAACAGCAACCCAAAGAGCTAGGGAAGGAAATTCATCGACATTGGAAATTCCTCTGAACTGGCTCAAGTCAGGGATAGCGGTTCTATTACTTCCTTTCTGTTTAGTTGCCACACAGAGTTTCCTCAGCGCTTTTAGTCAGACCTCCGCAAGCACGATGGTCATTGGTTCTGCCGCGCTGTGGTTCTTTTTTATTGGTATATTACTTTGGCTAATCGCATTCTTTGGATTACCTAGACCTCTTTTCATCTATGTATTAGGCCATGAACTGACACACGCTTTCTTTGTTCTTATCTGTGGAGGTAAGATTAGTGAATTTAAAGTGCGCTCTGCTGGTGGCCACATCGTCACCAATAAAAATAATGTTATGATCTCCCTCTCGCCCTACTTCATCCCATTTTACTCAGTGATAGTGGTTGGAATCTTTGGAGTGGCCGGAATGTTTGTTAATTTATCAGATTATCACCCGAACAGTATCTTGTGGGGACAATTAGGGTTCAGTTGGTCTTGGGTCTTTTATATCGCGATAGGTGTAACGTGGTGCTTCCATCTTACCTTCACCGGATGGATGATCACAAAAAATCAACCAGACCTGAAACAGAACGGGACATTCTTCTCACTAGTATTCATTTATTTAATTAACCTAAGTATCCTTTGTGGATTCTTGATCATTATTTCAGATGAAGTGAGCCTAATAGGTTTCATTCAATCCGTCTTCGATAATGCAACCAAACTATTTAATTCCTCTGCTCAGACCTGGAAATCTATAATAAAATAGATTAGTCAGCTCTTAGATTGAGACCGTCTCAAAAAGGGCATAGCAAGAACAAAGAACAGGACCAGAGCCAATCCTGCCATTTCAATGATGTAATATGGCCATGGATGAAGAATATCCATCAATGAATCTTCCGCCTTCTCGCGAAAAAATCCATAATTTGCACCCGTAATGAAATCAAAAAAGCCAACTATAACCACATAACATATTCCACAAAACCAAACACGCATCACTGAGCCTTTGCGAGGTTTCCAGCGAAAGGCCAAGGGCAAATACAAAGCCGCAATA
>JASLJT010000064.1:0-2265 GCA_030747955.1 Verrucomicrobiales bacterium
TCCCATTCAGCCTCTGGTCAGTGTCTCATCCATATTGAGTATGATCTGAGCAATGACTGTCCATGCAGCATGCTCGACCATATCAACCGATTCGTTGCGTGCTGACTCTCCAACAGAAAGAAAGCTCTTTGCTTTTTCCTTATCAGCGGAAAAAGCAGAAACCTGTCCATTCAGGACACGTTTCAAGACCTTAAATTCCTCGTCCGTAGCCTCACGCGCCAAGGCCAATTTAAATCCATAATTTATTCTGGACCGTTCGTCTGCCTTCCCTTCTGAAATTATCCTCTGTGCGAATGCTCTAGCAGACTCCACAAATTGAGGATCGTTCAATACCACCAATGCCTGCAGAGGAGTATTGGTAATGGGCCGCTGGATCATGCATTTCTCCCGAGTAGGAGCATCAAATATTAACATGTTAGGCATCGGCGCTGAACGTTTCCAATATGTATACATTGATCGCCGATATAGCTTTTCTCCAGAGTCTCTCTTGTAGCGGAGACCTCCGTTCAGTGAAACCTCATTCCAAATATTAGCTGGCTGGTAAGGCTTAACACTTGGCCCTCCAACCGATTCGACTAAAAGGTTAGAAACTGATAGAGCAGCATCACGTATGAATTCGCCTTGAAGTCTGAACCTTGGAGAACGTGCCAATAACAGGTTCTGCGGATCTTTGCTATAAGAGTCTGGTAAGATACGAGACGTCTGCCGATAAGTGGCTGAGGTAACTATTTGACGAATGGTTCTCTTGATGTCCCAGCCATTTTCGACAAAATCATTGGCTAACCAGTCCAGAAGTTTAGGATGCGTCGGAGGTGATCCCTGATTACCAAAATCGCCCGAAGTCTTCACTATTCCCCTACCAAAGAAAAGAGCCCAATAGCGATTCACTGCGACTCTTGCGGTGAGAGGATGAGAAGGATCAGTCATCCACTTAGCAAGACCCAACCTATTCTTCGGAGCCTTGTCATCAAGGTCAGGCAAGACAGAAGGAACCCCGGGCTTAATGACAGCATCATCACCTTCCTTAATTGGCTGATCATACTGCCCACGGTTAAGGATATATGTTAGCCGAGTCTTACCTTCCGGATTGTCCTGCATAATCATTGAAGTGACTTTACTGTTAGCGGGAATCGCAGCCTTCTTCTTTAGAAGTGCATCTTTGACCTTGGCTAACTCCTTATACTCAGGGTCATTGTTATTGAGATAAAAATTTAATAGAGCCATTTTTTGCTCTTTGGTCCGCTCCTTCTTAGGCATTGCAAGGATGCTCTTAATGGGGTCACCTCCTAGACGCTTGACCTCATCACCTGAAAGGGCCCTGTCATAAACACGCAACTCATCAAGCTCACCGTTGTAGTTGGCACCTTTGGAGCGGCTTCCTATCTTGAAGGGCGTATTAGTTGCAATGGAGTCTTTGAGGGAATCTTGCTCGACCTTGTTCCCTGCTAACTGTCCATCTATATATATCTTGACTCCGGAAGCCTTCGAAGAACCGTCATATGTAACAGCCACATGTTGCCACTTATTCTCCGCAAGGGGCTTGTCAGAAACAACCTTAAGAGCATTGTTCGGCCAATTGCTAATGATGTGCGTTCCAACTGCACGGCCCTGAACCCACAAATCATAACCACGGAATGATTTCCCTTCGTCCATCCGGGCCAGAACGGAACCGTTTCCGTTAGCCGGCAACTTAAGCCAAGCAGCAAAGGTGAATCCCGATTCACGTTTTCTCTCTGGCCAATTATCAAATGCAAAAGAAGTCTTACCATCAAACTTCAAACCGCTTCCACTTCCCCGTTCAGCCTTAATTAATTTTCCTGAAAGTTTGCCGACACCGCCACCTATCTGGGCATTAATTACATTACCCTCAATTTCGTCGAGCGGAAAAAAATGATTGAGGCCTGCCGGCTCAGGCAATGCCTCGCCTGCTCCTTTTTCCGCCTCTCTTAACCATTTCACGTACTGGGGAATCGATGATCTCTTGTATAATTCCAGCTTATTGTCTTCTAAAGCGATTCTCTTATCCAACTCAGCCAATTTCTCTACCTGCTTCCGGTCAGGGACCGTGACCGTAGGCGACTGATTACCGTTCCTTGTCTGCATTCCCGGATCAGTCGTATTATTAAAATATGCGAACATTTGATAATATTCCTTCTGCGTGATCGGATCATACTTGTGATCATGGCACTGACTGCACTCCATCGTTAAACCTAACCAGACATTTGATGTGGTCTGGACCCGGTCCACCACATATTCCACACGAAG
>JASLJT010000065.1:0-3652 GCA_030747955.1 Verrucomicrobiales bacterium
CCTTGAAGCCTTTGCTGCCATTGAGTCTGGATTCTTGATTTGCTGCCCTTCATCTAATATTACAGCTAACCACTCTTGTTTAGTTAGTTTTTCTTCACCCACACGCAATTGCGCATAATTAAGAACAAGAAGATCCACATCTTCTCTCAAAGTATCCATATCCAGCTCATCTTTTGTTCGTAGGACCTGAACACGGATGTCCGGAGAGAATTTCTTCACTTCTCCAGACCATACATCTAGAACTGACTTCGGACATACTACCAAGCTCGGTAGTGGTTTACCTTCTGCTCTGCCACGCAACCAAAGGATCCAGCAAAGACTCTGTACTGTCTTTCCAAGGCCCATATCATCCGCAAGAATTCCTCCAAAACTATTAGTTGCTAAGTAAGAAAGGAAATGAAAACCCTCGACCTGATAGGGTCTCAGTTCAGCTTTTAAATTCGATGGCACAGCAGGACTCACGCGAAGCTTAACCTCTTCGGCTCTCTTGCAGATTTTATCCCAGGCTTTGACATCAAAAACTTCTTTGACTGCCGGATCATTTAACTGCAAAGCATGCATCCTGTGGCTGTCACCGGAAAGGTCATAAGGATCAATTCCAAGACGCTCAACGGCCTCTCGCTGACCTTCACCTAAATCGAAAGCGACCCGGACCCAACTCCCGTCCTTGGTCCTGACGAAATCACCACGAGCTTCTACTAAGTCTCGGATCTCGTCTTCAGAAAGGTCCTCCCCATCCACATTAACAACTACCTTAAGATCGAACCAGTCAATCTCTTCACCCACCACCTCAAAGCGCAAAGATGCCTTGACCGGGTCCTTCAGTAAACTCCCCACCAATTCATCCGCCTCAAGATTAATACCTTTTGGCATAGACTCTACCCATTCAGTAAATTTCTTCGGGAATGTTTTTGAAAGCTTGGCTTTAAAAGCATCATGCACAGCATCATAAGAGCTTGCAATATTACCGATGAAAGGTTCTACCCGATGAAGAGAAGTACGGTCATAATGCATAATCCTCCCATTATCAGGCTCTGCCATTTCAACTACTGACCACCCGTCACTACTTAGGGTCTCTAACCGGGTTTCATTCTGATCACGAGCATTACACTTCAACATTAAATGTTCGCTCTCAGCAGAACTTAAACCATTAATAATGCTTGCCGAAAGAGTGACTTCCATCAGGGCATCATCGACCCTCTCCTCAAGGGACCCTGGCATCCGTGCCCCTGCTCGTTTCAAAAATGCAACCCCAGTTGCACTTTCTACCACTTCCCTAGGCAATTGGTAAGTTGGACTAACGTCAGTATTATTCGACCAATTAGGCGGACCGTGAAAAACAGCATCATCAGAAAGATATAAGTTCTCAGGGCCTGGCAATAACCTTAAGGAATGCGGGACTACCTCCTCATCTTCCATTATTAGATACAATCTCCAATCCCCAGTAACTGAGGAAGAATCAATATCACATAACCAATTTAACTTAATATCAGATATTCTGATAGGTTCCCCATCCAGATCGACTAACTTAGAACTCAGAGAAGGTCTCCTGAAAAGTTCATTTAGAAATCGTCCAGCAAGTTCCGATTCTAGTCGAATTTCTTCATTTCCAGCTTTTCCCCTGAAATTCAGGTAAGAGGCCCACAATAACTCCGAATCACTATCCATTTGGAGTAGGCCCGAATCGTATTTCTCAACTAATCCAAGTATTTCCTGTGTCGACAAAGTCGAGAATTCCTCTTCACCTACTAGTCTCCACTTAAGATTGGCCCGGTTCGTTGTAATCTCCAGACAGAATTCCCCATCCCTTGAATCGACCTCCTTGCCTGGACCATCTATGAATTGGCCTATCCTTTCACTCCACTCTGAGACTTCCCTTTCATGTTCCCAACTCATTAGCTTTGACTGGGTATGGCTCAAGTCCGTCACACCTTTCATGAAGGGAGGAAAACCAAAACCCTTTTTCTCAAATGCGTAAGCAATGTAGTTCCAGAACTCAGCAATGTTCTTTGGTGGACTCGGCCACAACTCTAAAGAATCATACCCAGTCACTTCCCACCTAGGTTCAAGACGAATCAAATCATGATCAAAAATTTCTTTTCCAATAGCAAACCGACGGTAACGCTTTTCGAGCTTTGACAAGTAAGCTTCTTCTTCATCATCAAGCTCACGCCCTAGACTCTCTTCAAGTAGAATAGGTAATGGAGTGTCGCCGATTTCATTAGGAGATTCAGGGAGGTTCCTTCCCCTCTCAAGTCGTTCAAGCATGGTAGCATAAAGGCCAGGGCAGTCTCGTCCTTGCTCACTGTCAGAATCTCCCTCCCAACCATTACCACGCATCGTTAAGCTGGTCTCAATGTTAAGTCCTTCAGGAGTTTCCAACGTTCCTCTAATCAAAAGATAATTACCAAAGATCTGCGTCACGCAACCTTCACGGTGCCAATGCTCACCGGTCTTTTGGGACTCTTCAGAAAAACTGTTTAAAAAATCGAGCGTGGCTCGATCTGGATTAATCATGGTTCGTTTATTATGCTAATAGCAGTTTTTTTTAAGTAACAAAGCGAACCGGGAAAGAACACCAAGCATAAGCATACCGCAACCTATTGTGTGAAAAATAAGAGATTCTTTTCATTTAATTAATTAATCTTTCTTAGCAATAAAGAGCTCGAAAATTAATTTATAAAAAATATTATTATTCTCGACTTTGTAACAAATTTTTGCGAAAAATCCTAAATTACTGGTTTGGACTATTTCAGACCAGGTTCTGAAATTATACTCCACAATACAAAAAACTAATATCTAAACCTCCATGAAAAACGAAATCCTTAAGGGCTTCTATGCCCTAATCGTATCCGTTGTTACATTGTTAGTGTTTTCTACTAATAACGTTTCAGCTTTTGAAATTATAACAGGATCAGTGACTGAGTTCGCTGGACCTGATGATCTTGGCCTAGACCCAGGCTCAACAGTCATAGCTGTTGATGTTTATGGTAATGCCGATTCAACCGTGAACGGTGTCACGTTCAATACTGACCGAGCAGGTCTTGGAGACGCTGTCGGTGATGAAGGAACTGTTACCGTTGGTGACGTAACCGTCAAAACCACAACGACTCATTTCATTGACAACTGGTCCAACGCAGACGTCGGTCCCGCTTTCACTGGTGGCACAGAAGGATCTGCCGCGGCACTCAGTGAAATCATGAGAGACATCCGATGGTCCGCAGCACCGGCCCCGATAGACATCGCTGTTTCGGGACTCGCAGGAGGAACCACTTATAAGATCCAATTACTATTTAATGAGGGCGCTGACCGTGACAGAGGTTGGGACATCGCCGTAAATGATGAGCTAGCTGTCGATAATTTCAATTCCGAAGGTGGAGACGGAACCTGGACTGCTTCGAACAGTTTTGCTTATAGCGGTGAATTTACCTCAACTGCAGACGGAACCATTGCGGTCAAATTGCAGAACAATATCGGTGGAGCTGACCAAGTAGCCACTGACGGAAACCCAATTCTACAAGGAATTGTTATAAACAGCACCGGCCCAGCAGTCTATTCCCAGAACTTTGATGGATTTGATGATGGGACTAAGGACCTTGGTGACGGATCAGTGATTGCCGGACAGGCAGCATCGATTCAAGGCGATCGCCTT
>JASLJT010000066.1:0-3746 GCA_030747955.1 Verrucomicrobiales bacterium
TCGTGATAATTATGGAAGGGACCACCATCCTCGTTGCTTCTCTGGATGGCTCGCAGGTGGAGGCATTAAGGGTGGAATGCATTATGGTGAAACAGATGACTTTAGTTATAACGTAGTCAAGGATTCGGTAAGGGTCAGGGACCTTCATGCTACCATGCTCCATCTTCTTGGTGTTGATCACGAGCAGTTGACTTTTCCTTTTCAAGGACTTGATCAGAGGCTGACCGGGGTTGAGAAAGCAAGAATAGTAAGTGATATAATTATTTGATAGTGAAGTTTATTCTGAGGAACTCTTCATTAGTTTTTTCTTTGGGGCTTTCTAATCGATCGACTTCAAATGGACGGACCACCGTGTTGCCAGCAAGGTCTTCAATTTTTGTTTCGATAACGATTTTGTAGTCACCCGGTTCCCATGGTTCTTTTGGATTAAAAATCCAGTATTTCTCAGAATTTTTAATGGCAATGCTTCCTTCGATGAATTTTTGTGCAGAGGTTTCAATCCAAATGAGACGAGAAATAAGAGCATGATCCAGAGGCTCAGAGAAATCGACCATCAATGGATTCTTAGTCCCTGCTTTTGGAGCATTGACTGTCCAATGGTTAGGTGAAGGTATTTTATTGTCTGGCGAGGTAACAGAAAATGTTTTTGTAAAACTCTCCTTTAGCGGGGTCCCTGATGCGTCTGGCCAGTCTGATTCAATTATTAGTTTATAAGATTTCCCTTGAATTAATACTGGTCCTTCGTTTTCACGAGGCAAGAGCCCTTTCTTAATTCGTCCAGGGTCAAACAAAATAGTGATACGAGTTCCACTCGGATTCCACAGTTCTTCGCCTAGTTCTAAAAAGGGGAGTGCAATTTTTCTATCTTTTGAATCATAGAGGTGGATGTGAGTGTAAACGTTACCTTGGCTCATGGGGGCCGAGAAATGCACATAGAATTTAAGTAAATTTTCTGGCAGGGAATTAGAGCTTGGATAAACCTGTGTCACGACCGTTGAGGGGTCAATGTTAGGTTTATTTAGGCGGAAATTTTTCTCAACTATTTTTGATTTTTGAATCCTTTCAAGGCCAATCAACTGTTCTGCTTTAAGTGTATTTAAAGTCACATGATAATTGATATCAAATTGCAGAGGGAATAGTGGTTTGAAGAGCAATTTATTGCCGTTCAGTTGATAAGACCCCTGAACAGGAGGAAGTGCTTTCCAGTCAAGAATCTCTGAAACTTCTGTCTGAACATAGAAGACTTCTTCCCAGTCCTCTGCATTAGAGTCTCTAGGCTTAATTAATTGGTCTGAAGCGTCCTTTGCGAATTCGGCTTCAAAAGCAAATTGATTAGTATCCGAACCTGTTTTGACTAATCGGATTTTAGGAACGCTAGTTAATGGATCAATGTTTCTTAACGATAATGAGGGGGCTATGCACCCGATCTGGAAAGAAAGTAATGTCAGGTAAAGGATTCCTGTGAATTGACTCTTTGAGAGAATCACGGAAGAAGGACCGCTTCAAGGTTCAGATTTTCATCTTCTGCGCCTCTGATCACAAGAGCATGCTGATTGTCTAGTTCGGCTAACTGGTAAACCTTGGTCCAGTCCGATACAGTTTCGTATGGCACGCCTTCAGTTTCTCCTCCACCCACTCTTTCAGTGATAGTTTTAAATCCGCCAATTTTTTCTGTGGATATTTTCATTACTCCTCGACTACTATTTGCCATTAGTAGGAAATCTTTTCCGTTCTTTTTGTATACAATCATGTCTAGTGGACGATTTCTATTTCCTAATTCCGCTATTGTTTTGCCTTCAATCCTGGCACCTGGATTAAGTTCTTTCATTGGAATCTTCACTAGCGGAGTACAAGTGTATGCAGCAAGTAGATGAGGGTCGCCATCGATGTCATAACTTACAAAGGTCCGGACAGGTGAGGCCGTTTCGTAGCGCCCGTGAGCTCCATGAAATATTTTAACACCTGTTCCTTTTATGCTGTCCTTAAAAGGGAATGGAATGCTCCTTAGAGTTGAGGAGAATTCTTCGTTTGAAAGTCCAGCAACGATGACTTTTCCATTGATGAAGGCGATATCAGTGATTGATTCCATCCTTTGATTCCGCTTGCGTCTGCCGTTACCAGTTACCTTGTCTTCAGGAGCGTTAGGTAGTTTTACAATGCTGTGACTGGTATCTTGAAGGGAGATTACATGGATAGTTCCATTTTTTTGAATGGATAAGATGGCAGGATTTGTTTTGGATCCTTGACCTCGCATGACCGACAAATATGCAATTTGTGAATCGGAATCGACTGCCAGATCAATGATTCTAACTTGATCACTTGAAGTGCCAAGCACTGCGGCAACTTTAGTATTTATTTCTGTAACTTTAAAGTTTCCGGAAGCTTTTTTAACTGCTTTGGGCTCAATCTTGATCGCAGTGATAGTGGCTGATTTTGGATCTGACACGAAAAGGATTCCGTCTGGTCCGGTAGCAATTGGTCCAATCGATTGCAGTTTGACATTTCCTTTTTCAAATGCAATCGCATGAATTGGAGAAACGAACATTATGATTAATGAGGTAAGAAGAAAACCGGTTAAGGAACTTTGGATGTTTTTCATTTTTGCGTTCTAAATTTGAATTATATGCCTAAGAGTATCGGCATAAAGTAACTGACTCTGCAAGCTCACAGTAATCTGTTTCTTAATCATGATTTTAAAGCGCTGCCTAACCTTAATTTAAAGTGTACTATGCAATTTATTTTCAGATCATTGAGGCAATAGTATTTTAATACTGTATTTCTTTTCTTTGCATTTTACCAATTGGGGCCCGTTATTTTAACTAGATGATTAACTCAGAAGAAGAAGAGAAAAGGTACGGAGATAGGTCTTCTTGGGCGGATGAGCACAACCGTACTCTTTCATGGAAGGAAAAGATTAAGAAATATCTAGGACCTATAGGAATTGTTCTCCTGTTAATCATTAAGTTTGGAGCAAAATTGAAATTCTTAATTCTACCTGTTCTCAAGTTCTTTCCAATGCTCCTTAAGACTGGCGGGACGATGTTAATTTCAATCTGGGCCTATTCCCTCATCTGGGGCTGGCAATACGCTGCCGGTCTTGTGCTTTTGATTCTATTGCATGAATTTGGACATCTCATTGCTGCCAGGCTTTTCGGTTTGAAGGTGGGGTTGCCTGTTTTTATTCCTTTCATGGGGGCATTAATTGCACTGAAAGAGGCTCCTCGTCATGCCTGGGTTGAGTTCTGGATTGCTGCCGGAGGTCCAATTACAGGTGGACTAGCCTCACTCGGATGTCATTGCATTTATTTTGCCACCGGCAATGACTTCTTTTCTGCGCTCGCGTACGTGGGATACCTTCTGAATCTTTTTAATCTGATGCCGCTTGGTTTTCTGGACGGAGGCCGAATGGTGACTGCTCTTTCTCCCTGGCTCTGGCTTGTCGGAATCGTGATTGCCGGAGCCTTTGCCGTGTATAGGCCCTCTTTCATTATCTTCCTGATACTTTTGCTGTCTTTGCCCAGGCTCTTTTCGCTTTTTCGTAAAAGGACTGAAGAGGAGCAGCGGTATTATGAGGTGACACCTTTTCAACGAGGCGTCGCCGCGTTCGTTTATTTTGGTCTAATTCTTGCCCTAGGAGCCGGGATGCTGTCGGCGTTCGTTGAAAAGACAGCCTCCTGAACCAGAATTACTTACTTAGTCGCGGCTTTGAAGCTTTGCCAGTAAGTGCAAAATCTCAATGTATAGCC
>JASLJT010000067.1:0-7767 GCA_030747955.1 Verrucomicrobiales bacterium
TTTCACTTAGCGCTACTTGGTGGGATTATGATTATGACAATGCTCCGGACATCTATGTTTCAAATGATTATTTGGGACCAGATCTATTATATAAAAACGACGGTAAAGGAACTTTCACCAACACAATAAAATCAACAGTCCCTCACACACCGTGGTTTTCTATGGGTAGCGATACTGGCGATATAAATAATGACGGATTAATCGATTTCTTTGCCACCGACATGGCCGCGACTAGTCATTACAGGGAAAAAGTCATGATGGGTAACATGGACAACATGGGCTGGTTCCTGGAATTTGCCCAACCTAGGCAATACATGCGCAATTCAATGTATCTAAATACTGGTACCAATAAGATGCTAGAAGCCGCACAATTATTAGGAATTTCCAGCACTGACTGGTCATGGAGCCCACGCCTAGAAGACTTCGATGGTGATGGGAAGCTAGACCTTTTTGTAACTAATGGGGTACTGAGAGACAGCATGAATTCCGACATTTCCACGATGGCTGAGAAAAGGTTCAAGGGCGGAAGCAATGAATGGAGAGATTTTTGGGCATCTCAACCAATGAGAAAGGAAACAAACTTGGCCTTCAAAAATCTCGGAGATTTAAAGTTTACTCCATCTGCAAAAGATTGGGGCCTCGATCATAATGGAGTCTCATTCGGTGCTGCTACGGCAGACTTTGATGGAGACGGAGACCCCGATCTCATCATTAACAACGCAGACAGCCCGGCCACAATTTATCGCAACAACTCAAATACGAATCGCGTTTCCATCTCACTTAACGGCAATGGAAAAAACTCCTACGGAATCGGCTGCAAAGTCAAATTAATCACTGGCAAATTGACTCAAATAAAAGAAATGAATCCTGTCCGAGGATGGCTGTCATCGAATGAGCCTATACTGTATTTCGGTCTAGCTGAATACGATCTAATTGACAAAATAATCGTGGAGTGGCGAAATGGAAGCTCACAAACTTTCACCAACATCAAAGCTAATCAGCAGCTAGTCATTAAGCAGCCGAACGAGCCCCAACCTTCCAGTACCTTAACAAGATCCAAAGCCCCCAGCATCTATACAAGGTCAAAAGAGAACCAATCAATCATCCATTCAGAATCTTCATTTGATGATTTTGAAATTCAGCCCCTCCTACCTAATAAGCAATCTACCCGAGGCCCAACAATGGCCTGGGCCGACTTTGACGGCGACAATGATTCTGACCTTTTCATTGGCGGATCCGCAAATAACGCTGGAAGACTGTTCCGAAACGACAAGGGAAAACTCATCGAGAAAACCTCAGAAGCTTTAACTGCCTCAAAGAACAGCGAGGACGTTAATTCTCTCTGGTTCGATGCCGACTCTGACAATGACTTGGATCTCATTGTAATTTCCGGATCAAATGAATTTCCGACAAATGATAAACGCTACAATGATCGCCTCTATTTGAATGACGGTACCGGCACTTTATCCATCTCGGAGTCATTCCCTGCCCCACCAATATCAACTAATGCCGTATGCACTATCGATATAAACGGGGATGGCCACCTTGACTTAATAACTGCCGGAGCCGCTAAGCCTGGCCAATATCCAGAATCAAATATCACATACAGTATGCTCAATTCGGGAAAGGGTGAATTCACATTCGAACCCTTACCCGCAATGGACAGCGCAGGATTAATCAACGACTTAATTACCGCTGACATTGATAATGATGGATCTGTGGAAATCATTGCAGCCTGCGAATGGGGACCAATCAGAATATATAGAAACAACAATGGCGCCATTGAGGAACAGACCTCAAAATGGGGACTGTCAAATCACATGGGTTGGTGGAATTCACTTTCAGTAGCCGATCTAGACAACGATGGTGACATGGACATAGTAGCCACGAATTATGGGTTAAATACAAAATACAAAGCCGATAAAGATAGGCCCGAGCTACTATATTACTCTGACTTTAACGAATCAGGAGAAAATAACATCGTTGAAGCCAAATACGAAGGTGACACGATCGTGCCCAGAAGAGGCTTTAGTTGCTCACAACTGGCCATGCCTTTTCTCAAGGACAAGCTTAAGACCTTTCACAATTTCGCATCAAGTACTCTTGAAACGATTTACACACCATCTAGATTAGCAGAGTCTAAGAAATATGAGGTTAATACACTAGAACACTCTGTACTAATGAACGAAGCCGGCCACTTCAAATTAATCAGCTTGCCAAGAGAGGCTCAAGTTGCTCCGTCCTTTGGAAGCGAGTTAATTGACATCGATGATGACGGAGTCCTAGACATCATTCTGGCGCATAACTTCTTCTCCCCTCAGCGAGAAACAGGAAGAATGGATGGGGGCCTTAGCCTTGTACTTAAAGGGAATGGTGATTGCACATACACACCATTGCCACATTCAGTTTCAGGAATTTCAATTAGTGGTGACACTCGAAGAGTCACTGCAATTGATTTAGATGGTAACGGAATCAAAGAAATAGCTTTTGCCCAAAACAATGGTCCGATGATAATATATTCCAAGAAACGCTAAATCTATCTAGCAATGAGTCGATTCATCTTAACATTTCCCTTAATCTCTACCCTAATTCTCTGTTCAATTTGTCAATCAGAGTCTGTGACATCAAAATTGCCTAAGAGAGAAGCCAGTAATGGAAAACTCTTTCAAAAGTTGGATCCTGCCGACACTGGAATAAATCTCGTATTACCGATCAATAAAAATCACCCCTTAAAAAGAGTCTACGTGAGCGCATTTGCATGTGGAGGAATTTCTTCGGGAGACGTTGATGGTGATGGACTTGTGGACCTTTTTATAGCGAATGGCCCAGGAAAGAACCGACTCTACATCAATAAGGGCAACTTTAAGTTCGCTGACAAAACAGAAACTGCAAATTTGGGCGGAGGAGATGCTTGGACTGGCGGTGCTCCCCTAGTCGATATTGATGGTGATGGGGACTTGGACCTATACACCTGCAATTACGGAACACCTAACCAGCTATTCATCAATGACGGAAAAGGGCTTTTTGTAGAGAATGCCAGGCAATACTCTCTTGATATAAACGGCGCAATCCTAATGGCCGCCTTTGCTGATTACGATCAAGATGGAGACTTGGATGCTTACCTCTTAGGACATAGACACTATCGCAACGGCGGAAAGCCACCAAAGCCGCCAACCGTATTTAAAAATGGCACTTATGAAGTTCTACCCAATTACAGTAAGTATTTTCAGGTAAATTTAAATTCAAGGGCAGGATTTAAACTGGATGCTGCGGGAGCTAGAGACTATCTTTTACGTAATGATGACGGCAAATTTGTAGATGTCACTGAAGAGGCCGGCATTAACTCAAAGCCATGGCAAGGAAATTCAGTCACTTGGTGGGATTTTAATTCTGATGGATTACAAGACATCTACATTGCTAATGATTTTGAAGGTCCTGACTTCCTATACAGAAACAATGGGAACGGGACTTTCACTGACATTACCACTTTACACATGCCTCACGTTCCGTGGTTCAGCATGGGCGCGGATGCCGCAGACATAAACAATGATGGCCACTTAGATCTTCTAGTCGTCGACATGGCCGGCACAACTCACTACAAATCAAAGACTTCCATGGGAGCCATGGGTTCTAACCAGCAATTCATGCTCACTGCTAACCCACCCCAACACATGAGAAACTGTATGTTTCTAAATGCAGGCAAAGCGAACCGATTTTTAGACACTGCTTACATGTCTAATCTTGCAAGCTCTGACTGGTCGTGGTCAGTAAAACTCAGTGACTTTAATGAAGATGGATGGTCAGACGCCTTCATTACAAATGGCATTGCCAGAAACTTTAATAATTCGGATAATCCAATCGACAAAGAAACACTCGTAAATAAATCTGAGTGGTCTCTCTATGAAAGTTTACCACCAAGACCAGAGAACAACCTCTGCTTCAAAAATAACGGCGACCTAACATTTAATGATACAAGCAAAGAATGGGGACTGGACGAACTGTCCATGGCTTACGGCGCCATCAGAGCCGACCTCGATTCAGATGGGGACCTGGACCTCGTTGTAACCAATTTAGAGAAGCCGATTTCTGTTTTTAGAAATCAGGCATCGGGTAACAGATTAACTGTCCGGCTCGCTTCAACTACAGCTAATACCAAAGCCATAGGAGCACGCCTAGAAATTAAAACATCATTAGGAAAGATTGTTCGTGAAAATCATCCAGTAAGAGGATTCTCATCATGCGACGACTCACTGATTCATTTCGGTTTGGGCAAAGACCTAAACGTCAGTGAAATGAAAATTGTCTGGCCCGATGGAAGCTCTGAAATAAAGCTAAATCTCGCTGCTAATCATCATTACGAATTCACACAATCACAGAAACCTGAATCTAAAATTGTAGTAAAAAAAGCAGAAAAACATCCACTTTTTACTAAATCATCACACTTCAGAGACATCGGCCAACACTGGGAACAGCCTTTCCCGGATTTTAAGCACCAACCCCTCCTCCCCAATAAACTTTCTCAGTACGGACCGGGTCTGGCACGCGGGGACATCGACAATGATGGCGATGATGACTTCTATCTGGGGGGATCTACAGGGTCCGTTGGCCGAATACTTTTAAATCTCGGCAATGGAAGATTTCAGGAAAGACCGTTCACAGAAGGAATCCTCGAAGCCGGCAGCGAAGACCTTGGAGCACTTTTCTTTGAAGCCAATGGTGACGGAAAAATAGATCTCTTCGTTGTAAGCTGAAGCGTCGAAGCGCCACCTAATCATGAAAGGTATAAAGACAGGTTGTTTTTAGGAAAAGGAAACGGTGAATTCATCAAAGCCAATGAGAACTCATTACCACAAATCTTTGACAGCGGAAGCTGCGTCAGCGCCGCTGACTTTGACAAAGATGGCGACTTGGATCTTTTCATTGGGGGGCGCGTCATTCCTGGAGCCTACCCTTTAACGCCAAACTCAAGACTCCTAAGTAATGACGGATCAGGAAATTTTAAAGACGTCACTCAAACCTCAGCAATTGCATTAAAGAAAACAGGCCTCGTCACCTCAGCGATTTGGACAGACATTGATAATGACACATGGCCCGATCTAATTATTGCCCACGAATGGGGCCCAGTTAAACTTTTCCATAATATCAAAGGCCTTTTAAAGCCAAAATCCCTACCCACCGACAACGTCACAGGTTGGTGGAATGGCCTAGCTGCTGGTGACGTTGATAATGATGGTGATTTGGACATTGTCGCCAGCAATTTTGGCTATAATACTAAATATAAAGCCTCAATCGCTGCCCCAGAGCTACTCTTTTATGGTGACTTTGACGCTGACGGCGACAAAGAGCTGCTCGAAGCAGGATTTGAAGATGGTGAATGTTTTCCACACCGCGGCTTCAGTTGCTCAAGCGGGGCCATGCCTTTCCTCAAAGACAAACTTAAAACATTTCACAATTTTGCAACGGCATCACTTCAGGAACTTTACACAGAAAATAAAATAAATGACTCTTTGCAATTAGAGGCCAACACACTAGCTACTGGAATCTTCATTAATGAGTCATCTAAAGGAAATCCTAAATTTAAATTCAAGCCTTTACCACTCTTAGCCCAAGCATCTCCGTCCTTTGGAATCACTATTGCCGACATGAATCATGACTCCAACCTCGATATCTTTTTAGCTCAAAATTTTTATAATCCACAAATTGAAACTCGACCAATGGATAATGCGTTGAGCATATTATTAACCGGAGACGGGAAAGGAAATTTTGAAGCAATGAGTTCAGAATCGAGTGGCATTATTTTGCCCGGAGACAGCAAAGGCACTTCATGGGGGGACCTAGATAATGACGGTCAACCTGAGCTCATTATCACAACGAATGATGGGCCAATAAATTCATTTAAACTTAACACTAAAACTAAAGTTCCTCCCCTGGTTCAAATCAGACTCAAGGGGACAAAAAACAATCCCTCAGCCATTGGTGCAATTGTTAGGGTTCAAGTGAGCAATAACAATCAATTCACAAGGACAATCACTGCAGGCTCTGGCTACTTATCTCAAAACCCTCAAATGATGCTATTTCCGGCTCAAATTCGTGGCAAAATCGCTACTGTCACTTGGCCAGATGGACGCGTTACATCTGCTTCAATCCCAACGAGTAACACCGATCCAGTCATCTTACGTTAAAGGTTGTTAATGTTGCATTAATACTATTTGCTGGACTAGGACGCTAAATTTTGTCAATTTGGCAAGATGAAGATCTCCTTATTCTGCCGCATAGTCGCGGCTATAACCGCCGTATTAATAACATTCCCAGCACAACTCACTGCGGATGTTCTCGTTGATATCGACGTCACTTCAAGTGAAGTCGGTGAACTCCCATCGATAACTAATGATGGTACACTCGGAGGCACGTTTGAAGCCGAAGTGGATACTCCAAGCGTTACCGATGTAGATGGAGTCAAAGCAATAACACTCGATGGAACGAACGATTGGTACGTTGGTCCCGCATCTACACCTCTCGCTGGAAATGCTGACAGGTCACTAGAAGCATGGGTCCACAATCCAGCCATTGCTACCGAAGAAACGATCGTCGCATGGGGACGAAGGGGCGGTGGAGATGGAACGAACTGGTCCATGCTTTACGGAAACCATAACACTTGGGGAGCCCTAGGTGGTTGGGGTGGATCAGCTGACATGCCTTTTGTGCCAGGTGGTGGAGCACCCGCTGCTGGTGAGTGGCATCACTTAGCTCTTATTTATGACGCTGGCAGCAACACTCGATCCATTTATGTTGATGGAGAACTTTCAAATTCAGAAAATGACGGTCCAGCTTTAAACACGCATGCCGTAGATAACACTGGAGCCCCTTTACCTATTGTCATAGGAAACCAAAATGAGCCTAATGGAACACGTACTGATAACCTCAGCGGTTCACTCAGTATCGCTAAACTCAAGATCCATGACAATGTATTATCCGCAGATGATGTACTTTCCAGTTATGACTCTGACCGTGCAGCATTTGGATTAGGAGGTCCAAAAATCGCTTCATTCGCAGCTTCAGCTACCAGCATCAGTGCCGGTGATAGCGTTACCCTGTCTTGGGAGATCACAGGGGCAACGACTATAACTATTGATAATGGTGTCGGTGATGTGAGCGATTCTACTGAAACTTCAGTTTCACCTGCAGAAACCACCACTTATACATTAACTGCTACGGACGCTGATGACATATCACAAACAGCCGCAGTCACGGTGACCATTCAGAAAGCTGCCGAACTCGTTCACCAATGGAGATTTGATGAAGAGGGCGGAGCCGGAACCACATTAGTTGATTCAGTCGGTAGCGCTGACGGAACGATCGTTGACGTCGGAGGCAATGACGGTGCCGTCGCGGACGGCAAAGTGACCCTTGCCGGTGGAGGAAAAGGAGATTCCGATTATGTCCGCTTACCTGCTGGCCTCATCAGTGATCTTGCCAGTGCGACTTTGGAAACATGGTCTACTCAGCACTCGGCCCAGAACTGGTCAAGAGTCTTCAGCGTCGGATCCGCTTCCAGCAACGTAATGCATATGTCATTTTCAAGAGGAACTAACATCAACCAGAATGAACTGCGCTGGAACGCACAATCAAACGTCACATTGCAGGACTTTGGCGGCGCGCCACCTAACCCAATTGATGAAAGAGTTCACTGGGTCGTAACCATTGATGATGTTGGAGGAGCAAACGGAAACACAAAACTCTCTGTATTCAAGAATGGTACAGAAGTTC
>JASLJT010000068.1:0-8250 GCA_030747955.1 Verrucomicrobiales bacterium
ACTGCAAGTGTTGTTGATTATGGAATGTTTGCCATAGGCGCTGAAGTTCCATTTATTATTTATGACCAGCGTTCTGGAAAGGTAAAGACGCTATCGGGTTTAGGTTCAGCACCATTGGATAAAAAATCGATCCCTTTTTATTATAAAAATGGGATTCCTGGTGGTGGTGGAATCCATGCAGTTCCCGTGCCTGGTGCTGTGCACTTATTTTTTACTGCGCTGATTAAATATGGGACGATGACTTTTGCTGAGGTGTCGCGACCTGTGCTTCGAATTTTAGATGCTGGCGGTCAAGATTGGTATGATGAATTAGCAACGACCCTAAGAAAATTAATTGATAGAGAATCTTCCACTGAAGGTAGTCGAGAGGAAAAATTAAAGGCGGCGCGTGACCGTTTTTACAAAGGCGATATAGGTAAGCAATTAGTAGACTATTATAAAAAGCAGGGTGGTTTTCTTCGTTTGCGTGATTTGAGTGAGCATAGGACCCTTATCGAGGATCCCGTCAGTATAGATTATAAGGGATACACTGTGCTAAAGTGTGGTCCTTGGACCCAAGGGCCGTACCTTTGCCAGACACTGCAAATCCTAGAAGGTTTTAAAATCCAGAAAATGGGACACCTGTCAGCTGATTATATTCATGTGCTCACAGAATCTATGAAGCTAGGTTTAGCTGATCGTGATTATTATTATGGGGACCCAAGGTTTGTTGATGTGCCCTTATCAGGATTATTATCAAAAGACTATGCGAAAATACGTCGTCCTTTAGTTGATATGAAGATTGCATCAATGGAGGTGCGCCCTGGTGATCCTATTGAGATGAAATCATTAGTAGATGAGCCCGCTAAGTATCGACCAGGACCGGGGGGAACAACTACCTGTGTAGTTGCTGACCGTTGGGGTAATTTTGTTGCAGCTACACCAAGCGGTAATGGTCCATACAATATTTGTGAGCCTTTAGGTATAGCCCATGGTAATCGGTTGCGAAGCTTGAACACGGCGCCCGGTCATCCGAACCGGATCGAGCCTGGTAAGAGACCTAGGATCACTCTTACTCCTACCTTAGTTTTGAAAGATGGATTTCCCATTATGGGAATCAGTGTAGCGGGTGGTGATTTACAGGATCAAACCACACTGAATTGTTTGCTTAATGTTATTGAGTTTGGAATGAATCCAAAGGAAGCAGTTACTGCGAATCGTTTTTCTACTAGGCACCATGAAAATTCATTTAACCCTGAACGTTTTCGTAGAATTGATGGGCTTGGAAGGCTTACTATAAATAAGGGTGTAGATAAGAATATTATAGAAGAGTTAGTTAATCGTGGGCATAAAATTTCAATTTCAGGAGGTCCTATAGCCGCTCCAGTGATGATTTATTTTGATCGTGAAAAGAAAGAGTTTTTAGCTGCAGGGGATCCTAAAGCTAATCGTCACGCGGCTGTTCTTGAGTTAAATTCTGACTGATTTTTTATAGAACGTATAATTTTTTCAAGATTATAAAATTGGGATCGACTCAATTATCATTAAAATTAATAATAGTTAGTAATGAGGTTAATAACCGCTTTCTTTTTTTTGATTTTTTTAGGAATTGGGTCTGCACAGATTCCCAGTCCTGATGATGCGCCGTTGCCCCTTTCTCCTGAGGAAAGTAAGAAGCATTTTAAATTAACAGACGGGTTCCGTATTGATCTCATTGCTTCAGAGCCACTGATTCGAGATCCGAGCTGCATTGCTTGGGATTCTAAGGGCCGATTATTTGTTACTGAAATACACGGTTATAATTTAGAGGGTCATCTAGATGTGACTGAACTGAACAAAACTGGCAAATTAGACAAATCGATTCGTCGTGTTCGTGTAGGTCCAGAATTAAAAGCGGAAGCACAAAAGGGCCAGACCGGCAGTCTTAAATTATTACGTGATTTAGATGGTGACGGAAAAATGGATGAATCGATTACCTGGGCTGATGATATACCGGCAGCTTATGGAGTAATTACTTTGGATCAGGGTGTAATCATTACTGCAGCTCCTCATATTATATTTTTTGCAGACACGGATGGTGATAATAGACCCGATGTACGTAGGACCCTTTTTACTGGATTCACTGTCGGAGAAATGGAAAGGGCTATTAATAACCCAGTCATGGGGCCTGATGGATGGATATACGCGGGTCAGGGGTGGGGAGGTGGAGACATCACTGGTCCTAACTTAAAGGGGCCGGTCAAGATGGGGAGAACTGATTTTAGGTTCAAATCTGACGGATCTGCCATTGAGCCGGCCAGTGGATCTAATCATACCTTCGGAATGGCATTCGATGACGTTGGTAACCGGTTTCTTATAACGACTAGCAGGCCAGCTTTATATGCCGTGCCTTTGCCTTATCATTATTTGAAGAGGAACCCTCACGTAGGAACTCCAAATCTGACAGCAACTGCGAGTGATTATCATAATACATTTCCTACGAGTGAACCTCATCCATGGCGCCAGAAGCGTGGAGCTGATCCTAGATGGGTTAAGTTCTACGGTGCAGGGGAAGCTAAGCCGAATGGAAATTTCACATCGGCTTGTGGGCAACAAATATATAGAGCGAAGCTCTTTCCTGAATCTTACCATGGTAATTATTTCTGCTGTGACCCTCAACAGAGCATGGTTCATCGTGCTCAGATACAACGTGAAGGGTCAGGTATTGTTGTGCAACGTCATCCGGACCATAGCGATTCTGAATTCCTTACTTCAACGGATGGATGGTTCCGTCCAAACAATTTAAGAGTTGGTCCCGATGGAGCGCTGTACGTTATCGATATGTACCGTGAGATCATTGAGGATTATTCAGCGATTCCGAGGTACATGCAGCAACAGTATGGTCTTCTTAATGGAAATGATCGTGGGCGTATATGGAGAGTCGCTCCAAAAGAGAGTGAGCCTTTCCCAATCAAGACTAACAGATATGATCCTGACAGTTCAGTGTCTGCTAGGATTCAATCTCTTTATGAGTCTGGGGTGGAATTAGTAGAAGCAATGAAGGATTCCCATTATGGAATTCGTGTTCATGCTTTGAGGGTCGCGGACCAGAGATTTAAAACGAGCCCTGAACTTTTGAATGCAGCTTTGGATTTGATTAAGAATGAATCAGATCCTAATGTCTTGTTGCAGCTTGCGTTGAGTCTTGGGGAAAGTGATGATCCTCGATCAATCGCGGGATTAGTTTACCTTGCATCTCGTCATTCTAATGTTCGTTGGATGAATAATGCGGTTCTAAGTTCGATAGGTAACAAGGCAGGAGAATTTTTTGAGTTGGCTATAAAAAAACAATCTAAAATTGGTACATCAATACTAGAACAGGCAGCCCAAACGGCAGCACGTAGTGGTGCTGCTAAGTCGCTGCTAGCGGCTATAGATCATCCTGATCCGGCTCTTCGGCTTCGCATTTTAAGTCTTGCAGCTAAGAATGGAATTGATGTTTCAGATTCATTGCGGTCAATTGCTGATGAATCTATTTCTGATTCCGATTCTTCTGAAGAGCAACGGCTCGCTGCATTGCAATTGATTAGTTACGCGTCCCCGGATGTGGTTAAATCTGGCGTTCAAAAGTTTTTATCTCCAACACAGAACCCTGAATTTCAGGCACAGGCCATTAGAGTCTCTCTTGCTCAAGCAAATAAAGTGGTTGCAGAGCAATTAATTGAACACTTGCCAAGATCGACTCCTCGCATTGCGATGCTCATTACTGAGGCCCTCTTGGCGCACTCAGAAACGATTAAGCAGCTCCTTTCTTCGAATACCAAGGTGCAATTCTCAGCGCTCCAGATGTACCGTTTACGTAATCATGAAGAATCAGAAGTTCGCAAATTAACTCAGTCCCTTTCATTAAGGTCGGATAATGAATTAGAAGAAAAGGATTCTCATAAAAATTATTATGCGGCTTTGAATAAGGATCCTGATCTTGAGCGTGGATCGGCTTTATTTATGGTTCATTGTGCCAATTGCCATCAGTTTGGTGGGCAGGGAATTGCAGTGGGTCCACCTCTTGACGGGGAATCTGGGAGGCCAGCTGAATCTCTTTTAGCAGATGTTCTTAATCCTTCATCCCAGATCACTGCCGGATATTCAACATACATAGGAAAATTAAAAGGTGGAATTTCCCATACCGGTGTCCTTTCTTCAGAGTCTGCTACAAGTCTGACTTTATTGCAGGCGGCCGGAGCTAAGACTCAAATATTGCGATCCGATCTATTATCTCTTTCACCGATCGAGCTTTCTTTGATGCCGTCGACATTTTCTGAGATTTTGAAACCAGAAGAATTGGCTGATGTTATAGGCTATATTAGGAATCACAAACGTAGTGGATCACTGGTTCTTTTTGATGATGACCCTGGATTCCCTGGGGTATTGAATGCTGGGAAAGGGAACGCTGCTCTTGAGTGGAAAAATTGCGCCTCGGGCAGGGCATGTCTCACAGTTTCTGGATTTCAGCGATATTCGGCTCAGTTACCTGGATGGAGTTTTAATGTTAAAGAGGATCCGCAGGGGAAAGATCAATTCCGTTATCTCAGATTGGCAATGAAGTCTATCGATTCAAATGGAATGATGATCGAGTTGGCAGATAATGGGCAATTTCCGCCAAACGATAAGCCGGTACGAACTTATTATGTGGGTAAGAATACTACTGGGTGGAAATCTAATCAGCTTGATAAAGAAGTGCCTAACGATTGGAAAGTTTATACGATTGATCTGTGGAAAAATAATGGAGATTTTGTTATTACCGGCATGGCGTTTACCACTATGGGGGGGAAGGGGAATTATGATCGGATAGAGCTTTTACGGAATGATCCGAGAGACTTGAACTGATATAAATCTAATTATTCAATGAGTTATACTAGAGGGTTATTTTTCTTCTTATTCCTTGGTTCCATTTCCTTTATTTTTTCGAACGAGGAAAAAGCTAAACCTGAAGAGGTGAAAGTCCGGTATAAAATGCCGTCAATTGTAATGACTGCTCATGTTGATTGGCCTAAGGATCATAGTCATTGGGACACTATGGCAAAATTCGTTACCAGTAATGGTTTTAATGTGGTAGAGGGAGGCGTAGAGCATTTAGATATTTGTAGGAAGCACGGACTGATGGTGCGTCTAGGAGGAGATCAAGCAACGTTGGATCTTGCGCCAAAGTTAAAGGATGATCCCGCAGTCTTTGGTTATTTCATTTCAGATCGGCGCCGGCGTAATTCCTTTCCAGCCTTTGCTAACATTGCCAAAATCTTTGAGAAAGCGGATCCTAATCACCCAACAATTTTTATCAATCGTGCTAATTGGAATGAATTTGGTGATTTTACCAAACAAGTAAATCCGATGCTCTTGGATTTTTATCATTATCATGCAATGCCGAGGAGGCATCCTGAGCGCTACTATCTATATCTTTTAATGTTTAGGGATCTTGGACATAAGAACGGAATTCCTGTCATGCGTTGCACTAGTAGCAGTTCGCCGCCTGCCGTTTTAAGGCATACTATTTATAGTAGCCTAGCTTACGGGGTAACTGGTTTTCATTTTTGGGTCCCATGGATATTTGCTCATGCCAAGGATAATGAGGGTGATGCGGTATTAAAAGATGGTAATTTGGATATGTATATTACTTTGCCGCATCTGACTGAGGTGGCTAAGGAAGTTAAACACATGAGTCCTTACCTGTCCGATTCTCGATCAATTGACGTTTATCATACAGATCCACTTCCGATTAGCGGTGGTAAGTCTCCTGAAGATAATTGGTGTCAGTTAAATGGAACCAATCTTTTATTAGGAGTTTTTAAAAAGAATGAAGGTAAAGATCTTCTGCTTTTAACCAATAAGAATACGGGTCAGAAGCAGAAAGCTAAGATATTCTTTGATTCAACAGTCAAAGGAGTAGAAAAAATGAACAAGAAGAACGGTCAGTGGTTAAATCTTACGATTAGTTCAGAGCAAGATAAACAGTTCTTAGAATTGGAAATGAGCCCAGGTGATGGTGAGCTCTTGAAGGTGGCCAGGAAGATTAAAGAATAGGACCTCTTATATTAAGAACTGAATCCACTCACTTCCCATCCTTTTCTGTAATTGCGTTTGAGTAATTTATGGGCCCCTGAGTGATTCGTTATGGCAAGCTTTGCAGCGTCCCATGAAAGTTTTTGATCAGGAGTTCTTATGGCAACTGTTCCCAAAAGGATCGCTTCAGTCATTGGTCCCGTCTGTTCAAAGTAGGATTCGTTTTTAGCTTTACCAATGATGGCATCAAGGAAGTGATGATAGTGGTTACGTGTATCAAGCTTTGGTTGGGGAGTTCCTTTGTACTTGTCACGCGGCAACAGCATGGCGCCTCCACCGTTAGGTATAAGGACTGCACCTTCAGTTCCAACAATTAACGCTGATTCTGGAGGATAAGTTTTTCCAGGATACCATTTCTGAGCTGCCTCGGGTGGATAAATGCGTCCATCGAACCATTCAATGGTTAATTCGTTCTTTTCTGTTAGTGGATTTCCTGGGAAGGTCCAAGTGATGTGATCACTCTGAGGCCAAGTGTCTGCTCTTCGTTCCTTGGAGTTCTTCCATGAATCTTGAACAGTAGCGTGAACTGTTTTAGGGGCGGTTAAACCGAGAGCTTTCCAGGTTGCATCAAAAACATGACATCCGATGTCTCCGGACCAACCAGTTCCGAAGTCCTGCCAAGCACGCCACTTGCTTGGATGATAAATTTCCGGGGCGTAAGACCTTTCAGGGGCCGTGCCTAACCATAGGTCCCAATTCAATTGTGACGGAGCAGAATATTTTTTTTCTGGTCTAGGACCAACTAGTCTATAGCTGTCAATTGCTCCTGGCCGATTGGAACAGAGGTAAACGTGTTTAATTTTTCCAATTAATCCGTTCTTCACGTAATGAACTCCCATCCGATCACCGAAACCTGAAGCGGCCTGTGTGCCGAGTTGAGTTTTTACTCCTGTTTTTTTGGTCGCTTCAGTTAAGGCTCTCACTTCTGCGACGTCGTGGCATAGAGGTTTTTGGCAATAGACATGTTTTTTTGAACGGACCGCATTAATCGCAATTGGAAAGTGCATATGGTCTGGAACGGTGACGTTCACTGAATCTATTTTGTCTCCTTCTTTTGCAATGAGCTCTCTCCAATCAGTATATTTCCTTGCCTCGGGAACTTCCTTAGCGACCCTGTCTAGATGATTTTTATCAACATCACAAATTGCTACGATCTTTGTGTTTGAGTGTGAACTAATATTCTTATAATCGTTATATCCCATCATTCCTCCTACTCCAATGCAAGCGTGCTGTATGTTGCTGTTATTATTGGCAGCCTTTATGATTGATGGAGTGCAGGCAGTCGCTGCAAGGCTAGTCTTAATGAATGATCGACGATGCATGTTCTGGAATTGGTGATCGGTTAATTTAGTTTAATTCTATTTTTTATCTATACTTTTAATCTTTTTGAGAACTTTTCCGTTTTCAATAAAATGGATTTCTTTGTATTGCTCTTTCGGAACTGAAATTATCAGCGGACATGCAAAGCTAGCGGTTGATTCTTTTTGCATCTTGGCTGCATATTTCACCTCCAATACACCATCCCTATTAGTAATTGAATTAATTTTAAAATCACAAAGTGATTTACCTCTTCTTATTGCTGCAATTACAGTCTTTGACTTTAATTCGTCTTCCTCTAATCGGTGCGATTTATCTCCCAGAACAAAGGCGACTCCAAATATCTGATCAAACTGTTTTTGATTGTTAGCAATAACAAAAGATCTCGTTTCCTGGGGCTCAAATTTATTGGAAACAAAGTAACCTGAATGAACCTCGAATTTTAATTTTTGATTTTTCTCAGCAATGGATGCGATTTGTAGAGAAAATACTGATATGAAACAAAGGAGAATTAATTTCAATTTAGTGGCTGAGTGCATGTTTGTGGTAGTTATTGAGTTTTCATTCATCGGTAGAATGGAAACCCAGAAGTTGATATTTATATCATAGAGAACGGCTAAAGAGCCGAGACTCTTAGAAAAAATATCAAAAACTTTTCAAATTAAGACTTCAGATCAATTTGAAATTTTCTGCGTGTTAAATTACTCAAGCAATCTAACTCTATAAAACCCTCTTTTCTCCTTTGGTGCATCCTCATGGGAGAATGTGGTCTGGTCGGCTTCACCCTCGATTCCGTCATCAAGCTCTTCCCACTCAAGCATGTCAGTGGAAAAATCCACGCCGTATATTTTTCCAGCT
>JASLJT010000069.1:0-8445 GCA_030747955.1 Verrucomicrobiales bacterium
TTCGATTCCATAATTAGTAATTAGATTCTTGGACCATAGCAGTTTTCCATTTTCTGATTGGTAGGCGTTGAGTTGACCCTCTGCTCCCAAAGTAAAGACATGACCATCATGAACTAGGGGCGTAGTTCTGGGGCCTATGGCATAGATGAATACTGAGGTATAAGTGGAATCATATTCATGAGACCAAACCATTTTTCCGCTCTCAGTACTAAGACAAATGACCCGTTCTTTCCCTTTTATTTTTGCTCTGATGAAGTTTGGGTTTGTTCCGGGTTTAATTTTTTCGGGCACATAGGGTTCTGATTTCCTGTCCATTACAAAGACCCTATTTGCTGAGACTGAGGGTCCCGAGTATCCACTACCAATTGGTTGGGACCAGAGGAGTTTTGGGGGACACTCTTCAAAATCCAGACGGACTCCTGATTCATTCCAAACCGTGTCCCTAGTTGGGCCCAAATATTGAGGCCAATCCTCAGCGCGTAGACTCATAGATGATCCAAGACCACATATGATTAGTGTATAAAAAATGATGCGCATCGCAGAATTTTTCTGAGGCCAGAATGTGATTTATTGAGAGCTTTTAGGAAGGTTTAATCTTAGAATTGTTTCAGGGTATAGAATTCTATAAAAAGCATCTTTCTCCAGAAAATCATTTGAGATTGTGATTTCACTTTCTTGTGGTGATTCAATGAGTTCAAGTACTGACCACTGATTTCCTAAGGGCGTTGATTCTTGTAACTGGTAAAAAGCATCGGGATAAAGGTCACTGATAAGGATAGAACCTGCGTTATTATTTATTTCAATTTTAGGTTCTGCTACTGGTACTGGTATAAGTGTTTTTATGGGTTCACCCGGGACTGACTCTCCCATGATTTGTACGCCTCCTATGAATGAACCTCCACCGTACAGAGTGTCTATTGTGAAGGTGATTGAATCAGTTAATAGGGGAGATTCATCCGTCCCGAAAATGGCGTAATGAGCCTCAGGCGCTGTTCCATCTCCACCGTCAGTGACTGTGGTTGTCTGTACAAAAGTAACAGGAGCAGTTGGGGATGCTGGTGTCTGGTAATAAAAGGTTGAGTTTCCGTCCGAGATTGAAGTTCCTCTATTTCCTAGGAAACCACCAACGTAAACGATGGCCTTGTACCCGTCAGGGAAAGTGGCATTGAGCCCCATAAATGAAACCGATGTTGGTGAATTGGTTCCCGTGAAGTCATCGATGCCTGCTTTGATAGGAGTATTGTTAAATGCCAAGTTGCCAGTTGCCCAGTTATTGGGATGTTTAATGGAGAGACTGACGCTCGTTCTTTCACTTAAATTGTTGGTTAGTCCGGTCACTTGATCCGTCTTGTGAAGATTGATCCAGCTATCTGTTACGCTGCCTAATTCTTCAATGCCGAAGGTCTCACCGTTATTGATTCTTTGAGGGTCTCCAGTGTACTCCGTGAAGTTAGTACTAATAATCCTTTCATTACTGCCTTGAGTGTTTTTATCACTGTAATCGAGTGCTTCCGTTGTCCTTGGACTAGTCGTTGCCTTATGAGCATTGAACCAGTTCTCCATTATCTGGATCCTATCTTTTTGTGGGTGTTCAATCGGAATTTCCTCGATCGAGGAATATCCATCGACTAGATTTGTAGTTTGCTCGAGTTCTTCCATTAGATCGAAGAGTTCTAATTTTCCGTCGACGTTGGTTCTTTTGTAGAACCACTTTCCCTGATCATCGTCCATCCGGACCCCGCGATAGTCACCGACGCTATAGAAATGGAAATTTCTCAAGGGATCCAAATCATCGGGCTCGTCTGAGAAGAGTAGTGGGAGAATGCTGACCGAATCGTAGTGCTGATCAGGATCGACTTTTCCACCCGCAAGATCAATGACGCTTGTTACCCAGTCCATTACAGAAACCAGATGTTCACATTTGGTATTGGGTGGTATGATGGATCCTTTTCTGGTTCCATCACCCCATTTCCATATCATTGGAACCCGGTGTCCACCCTCATAAATGGACATCTTCTTTCCACGCAATGGACCGTTTGGGTCCTGCCCGGCAGCGATCTGAGCCTGGCCTCCGCTGATTGCGCCTCCATTATCACTAGTAAAAATGATCAGTGTATTGTTTTCAATGCCAAGGTCCCTGATCTTATCTAGTAGTAGGCCCAGTTGAGCGTCCAGATCATAAACGAAATCTGCTCGAGGACCGATTTGGCTATGACCGGCAGCTTCTATTCCATTCACTGAAGGCGTTAATGGAACGTGTATCGCTGGAGTTGCATAGTACAGAAGGAAAGGACTCTCAGGATCATTAGACATATGATCTTCCATGAATTCTTGTGCAAAGTGAGACAGGATCGGCCCATGTTCACTTGTATCGAATTCGGAGTCACCATAACCGACCTGTATCATTTCCCCGTTACCGACTATCTGGCCCTTACTGAACGAGCGGAGCACCGAATCACCGGAGACATCAACTCCATTCACCTCGGACGCAAAGCTACTAATTGGGGCGTAAAGGTCATTTTCAAAGTACGCGTAGAGTGGTCCCTGGATTCCATCCGGAGTCACAAAAGTATAGTCAAAACCATGATCAAGTAACCCGTTACGGAAACGTTTGCTGAAATCGATTTGATCGAGCTGATCATTGGCTTGGTCCCGGAGTATGTTTCCGGACGAATCGAAGAAGTCACCGCCAAAATGCATCTTTCCGAAGTAAGCAGTTTTGTATCCTTTATTTTTCAAGGCTGTTCCAATCGTTTCGTGAGGATTTTCAATGCGATCATCCGTGGCATTACCAAAATGAAACGCAGACGCTGCGGTCCTGTTCCACGTTCCCCATGGCCTAGAGCGTTGGGTGTAATTTCCTGTCATGATGCAGAACCGGTTAGGCGCACAGAGGGCCGCGGGGAGTTGCGCGTCTAGAAACATCATCCCTTGGTCGCAGAGCTTGTCCAGATTTGGGGTAGGAACTTTTGCATTTCCCCCCGAGTAATGCTCATGGTATCGGCCAGGGTCTGCCCAACCTATGTCGTCAGCAAGAAAGAAAATAATGTTTGGGAGACTTTCTCCAGCAGAATTTGCCGGTAATTTTTCTGCAATAATAATAGATAGGGAGATGCCAAGGATTAGAGCATTCAGGTTTCTCATTGAATACAATCTATTGATCTGATTCACGTGGAAAAGTTAGTTCGAATTTACTGGCAAAGCCAATTTTTGTTTATCTTTGACAGTACTCATGAAGATAGATTCAGCGAGAAAAAATATTCAGAATAGGGTAAGGCTCCGTCATCCATGTCCCTTATTTCACCGGTCTTTTGAAAGCCGTAGTTCTCAAAAAATTGGTGAGCTCTTTTAAATCTTGTGTCTGACCAGAACTCGACGCGTTTGTAATTGTGATCTTCGGTCCATTTCACTGCCCAGTCCATTAGGGTTTTACCCGCTCCCGAACCACGCATTGTTTTTTCAAGGTATAGTCTTCTAAAGGTAAGGAGGCCTGCTGATTTATCTTTAGGGAGTGTCGCATGGGATCCTACGATTTTTTTCTGATCATTTTCTAATACTACAAAGTCACCGCCGGATTCATGATAATGACGGTGGATGTCTAAAAGGTCCCGATCCGCACCATCAGTGTACATGATTTCGCCATACTCATCATATATTGAACTAATCAGAGCAATAATTTCTTCACTATCGGCATTAGTTGCAGTGCGGATTTTCATGGGGCGATGAGGGAAATCTTCAGCCTGATCTGCCTGCTTCTCCTTTCTACTGTCTGATAATTGAATCGTTTATGAATAAGAACTGATTCTTCACTCATGCTAGTGCCTAGTTCTTGTATGTCTTGAGGATTAATGGTCCAATCTACGAGGTTTTCAGAGCCTTCTATACTAAATCTTATATCATCAATGGGTTGATTAGTTATTCTGTAGCTGAGCTCTATGTATGGATTTAATTTTCTCAATGAGAGTATCTCTTTTTTCCCAAAGACGAACGGATTCGTTCCCGAAAAATATTCCAATAAATTATTCTTCTGGTCCTTGTCCGGGTCCGATCCGGGTGAAGTTAATGTTGTTGGCGCGTCTTTCCTAAATCGCCTTTTTTTCCATTCCTCATAATTTGTGATTCTGGTGTCGAGTGTTAGATCCCATGGCTGGGAAAGACTCGCTAAGACTTCCTGTTTTCCTGAACCGTCCATATCGCCTCTACTCACGGCCTTTGCTCCAGTTCCTCCGATCGAGTTTGTTCCGGTATCAACCCAGTAAACTTTTTTTGCATTGATGTCCAAAGTCATCCCATGAGGCGTGTCCAGACCAGTGTAAAGATCTTCAATGTCACCACCGTTTATTGGTTTGCGTTGTACCTTGTGCGCTTCTCGGTCACACCAATAAAAGTAACCACCATTTGGATCGACCTTGACTCCGCGGGTCCGGATTAGGCCGCTAACAATCTTTTCGGTATTTTCCGCATCAGGAAGAGAGGTCCGAAAAATATTGCCTCCTGAAAAATCACCCCAGTAGAGTTTTTTATGAGTAAGATCAAGGTCAAGGTAGTAAGGGCTTTCTGTTTCGATCACTGTTTCACGATTCTTTCCGTCATAATCTGATCGTTCGATCCGGTCATTGTCTCTATCGCACCAGTAGACCTTGGATGACTTTTTATCTAGTGCAAGGTCAGCAGGAAACCGTAACCCAGTCGAGACGATTGGTTCTCTTTCAGAACCGTCTAGCTTTGCTTGATAGATGACATTGCCGCCATTGTCGGCATAGAATAATAAGTCGCGATTCATATCGATCGCAATTCCCCGGACATTGGTTCCGGCCGATGGGATCAGAGTTCTCAAGTTCGATCCGTCAAGGTCAGCAATGCGAATCCGGCTTGCTCCCCGGTCACTGATGAGCATTTCTCCTGCTTGGGCGTCCATGATGCTGGATGCCAAGACCCAAATCATAGCGATGCATTTAATTAAATTCCCTCTTCTAGAGTTCATCAGTATTATATGTATATACTCGATTAGCTCTGATGGGAAGAAATGACGTTCCTGACTTGATGAATCTTTGGTGCCGAGCCAGAATCTAAATAGAATGGAAAGAGATTGGGTCATTCGTAATGCTGAATGGGAAACAGAATCTACTCTCTTATATGAGGTGAGGAGTTCAGTGTTTGTTGAAGAGCAGGGCGTCGATGTCTCGATCGAGAGAGACGGAAAGGACGATCAATGTTATCATTCTTTGGCCCATGACGGTTCGGGAAAGGTGCTGGGAACGGGAAGACTTTCTCCTGAAGGAAAGATAGGTCGTTTAGCTGTTTTGAAGGAGTGGAGAGGATCAGGTATAGGATCTGAAATTATGAGAAATCTGATTAAGCAGTCAGAATCTCTCGGAATGATTCGAACGTATTTGCATTCACAAGTTTCGGTGACCAAATTTTATGAATTACTAGGTTATCGCCAAGAAGGGCCAATTTTTGATGAAGCCTCAATACCTCATATTCTCATGTTAAGAGAATCGGATAATGCTTGAGAGTGCTTCTCAGTTGGGGCAATCTTAGTTGCCTTGCCATTCAAATTTGTCATTTTTTTATCCACAGTTTCTTTATCTTTTCCATTATTCACTTTTGGGGAAGTGAGTTTTTCACGTGATGTGATGGCTGTGATATCTAAGGCTGGGTGCAATGCGGGAGGATGTCATGGGAATCAGAACGGGAAGGGAGGGTTTAAGCTATCGTTATGGGGTGGAGACTCGAGGCACGATCATAAGGAGATTCTATCATCAGGTAAGCGCGTGAATCTTAAGGACCCTGAATCAAGTAAGATTCTGCTCAAGCCGACCCTACAGACTAAGCATGAGGGAGGAAAACGTTTTGATGTGGATTCAGAGGAGTATCGCATTTTACTGAAATGGATCAGATCAGGGGCGAGTACTGATTTAGAGACGAAGCCCGAGCTAGAATCTATTGAGATATTACCACCCGTTGCAATCATATCGGCCCCTGAACAAAGAATTGATATTAAGGTTAAGGCTAAGTTTGCGGATGGTAAGCAGATAGACGTGACTCGTTGGGCAGTTTTTGAAAGTTCGAATCTGATAGCTGAAGTTAATGACATTGGAAACATTGAGTTTAAGCAGCCAGGAGAAACGACTGTCTTTGTGAGGTACTTGAATGGCAGGGCATCGATGAGGGCAGCAATGATTAAATCTCAGGGCGGCTATGAATGGAATGGGCCAGAACCTAGGAACAGAGTGGACGAACATGTTTTTTCAAAATTGAAATTGTTCCGTCAAAATCCTGCAAAGGTTTCTGATGATCTGACTTTTCTTAGGCGCGTGAGTTTGGATATCACTGGATCATTGCCGGAGCCAGGAACTGCTAAGTCATTTCTATTAGATGAAAGAAAAGATAAACGGTCGCGGCTCGTCGATGAATTGCTGAAATCAAAAGAATACGCAAATTATTGGGCGCTCAAATGGGCTGATTTACTTAGAGTTGAGGAAAAGACTTTGGACCCGAAGGGGGTGAAGAAAATATACACTTGGCTATCTGAAATGATAGAACAAGGAAAGCCATTGAATCAATTTGCCCGTGATATTTTATGTGCAACCGGGAGCACTTACGAGAATCCCCCGGCAAATTTTTATAGGGCATTGAGATTTCCAGTAGACAGGGCTGAGGCCGTTGCGCAGGTCTTTATTGGAACGAGGATAAATTGCGCTAAGTGTCATGATCATCCCTTCGAAAATGTTAGGCAAGAGGACTATTATAAATTTGCTGCAATCTTTGATGCCATTGATTATGAGATCATTGAGAATAAGAAGAAGGACGGATTTGATAAGCACAGGTTCGTCGGTGAGCAGATAGTGAAGCTGGTTCCGATCAAGGACATGGATCAAAAGAAATTACTAAAAGATCCTAGGACCAAAGAACGTCCTGTCCCAGGATTCCTTGACGCTAATGCAGAGCCTCTTAAGTCATTTGATAATCGGCTTGATGAGCTTTCTTCTTGGATCACGTCTCATCCAAGATTTGCTAAGGTTCAGGCGAACCGGATCTGGTCCAACTTAATGGGTCAGCCTTTAATTGATCCTGTTGATGACGTGCGGGACACGAACCCGGCATCGAATCCACAACTGATTGATTTTCTTGCAAATGAACTAATTAAAAATGGGTTCAATCAGCGAGAATTAATTAAGCTTATTGCTAACTCAGTGACTTACCAGTTATCCTCTGATCCTGGGGAAGTTCTGGACGTTGGAACGGAAGAGAACTTTGCCAAGGCAAAGGTTATGAGGTATCCGGCCGAGGTCGTTATCGATGCTGTTCACCAATCCATGTCCGTGAAGTCAGAATTTTCTGATACAGCGAAGAGCATTAGAGCAATCAGTATGCCTGGAGTCGAGTCCGTGCATTTATCGAACAAGCCAGAACATGGGGACCGTTTCTTAAAAGTCTTTGGGAAACCTGCCCGACTCACTAATTCTGACGCTGAAAGAAGTAATGACACGACACTCGCACAGGTCTTTGAGATGACTGCGGGTGAAACGATTAATGGGATCATCGAGAAGGACAATAATCGTATAGGTTATCTCATGGGTCAGGGGAAAGATGATCTTCAAATTATTAATGAGCTGTATTGGGCGGTGCTTACGAGGCCTCCTTCCTCAGCAGAATGGTCAATGATGCTCAGTTATGTTAGCTTGGCGGAGGACAGAAGATCGGCGATGGAGGATGTTTCTTGGAGCCTATTAAACGCTAAGGAATTTTTATTAAGAAAATGAAAAAGTTCCACTGCAAGAGTCTCGATAAAGTGTCAGTTTCTCGACGTACACTCCTCAGTGCGGGAGGCATGGGAATGCTTGGTATGAATGTTCCTGATTTTCTGCGTGCTGATGAGTTGGCACCGGCCAGCTCCAGAGTCATGGCTCGGGCCAAGTCGGTCATTTTTCTATTTCAGTGGGGAGGTCCGAGTCAGGTCGACATTCTTGACATGAAACCTGATTCGCCGAAAGAATACAGGTCACCACATGCACAGATAAGGACCACTTGTCCTGACATTGAGATCTGTGAGCACTTGCCAAGAATGGCTAAGCACATGAACAAATGCACCGTGGTAAGGACCCTTCACCACAAGATGAAGAATCATAATTCTGCTGGATACTATGCCCTGACTGGTCATGCGCCTCCCAGTGATGATCAGCGGCTCCGAGACCTGCCAGATCTTTACCCAGCGTACGGTTCTGTCGTCAGTAAATTTGTTCCTAATACAGATAATGGAATGCCTACCTTTGTTTCCTACCCTCATGTGATCTCAGACGGATCGAGGACCCCTGGACAGCATGCAAGTTTTCTTGGTAAGAAGTATGATCCGCTCTTTATTCCTAGGGATCCGAACAAAGATGATTTTAAGCTTCCTGAGTTGAGTCTCCCGGAAGGCTTGAGCCTTGATCGAATACA
>JASLJT010000070.1:0-4780 GCA_030747955.1 Verrucomicrobiales bacterium
TATCGCCCAAGGACCTCCACTTAATTTTGATGAATTAATGATCTTCCCGTCAGAAGTCTTGAGTGAGAACTCAGGAAGTTTATCACCGAGTTCGAAAGTTGGCTTTTTAAACCATTTCTCACTGGGCTTACTCCCGGACAATGGGCCGGCCTTCACTTCACCGGTCGGTATGATGTTTTTGATATAAGTTCCGTCCTCCTTATTAACAATCATATCAAATTTGTATTGATGCCCGGCCTTAAGCTCCGAGTATTCCTCAGGATCCTCCACTTTGAGATACATGGTCATCTCCTCCATGAAACCCGGTATCACTTCATGATGGATAAAAGCTGACTTATCATCAGGGATCAGCTCTAAAACAAAACCACGGGTTGAGTATGAACTCTTTTGAGATCCGGTCTTTATTTTGTCTGCATCTTTTATTCCCGCATCATTCTTACAACCGCTCATCAGTACAGACATAAACAGAACCGTCATCGCTGATATCAGAAATCTCATCAAAGGCTATCCTACCAGAGGCCGAACGGGCCCCGCAACCTGATTATTGAGCTCTTATTGATAGAATATTTTGATGTGATGGCCCTTTAAATAATGTTAGGTTTTTCCGGACACTTTAAAATGGCAAAGGACGAAATTATTGAGCAGTTAAAAAGCTTAAAAGAAAAAAGACTCTTCGGCTCCGAAGTCGAAAAGCTCATCGAGCCTTTCAAGGGAAAGGTCCATTCCTTTGACATGACATTCGCCAAGTCGGAACGCTCGTTCGGATCCCAGCCGGATCCGGCCTATGACAATGGCCACAAGATGACATGTGCAATCCCGGAAGGTCCCGAAATCACCGTGCTCGTTCCTGCGGACCAGGAAGAATTCATCAATGGACTAAAATCTGGAGACAACTTTAATTTTCCCCTGCAGCTGCTCGGCTATGACGGACTCTACCACAGGGCCGTGTTCGGAAAAGTCAGTCACAAAGAAGAGACACCTAACGAGGAGACACCCAAAGAAGAAACCCCTAATGAGGAGCCACTGACTGAAGCGATTGAGGAGACAACTCCCTCACCCGTCGAAGAAAAGGCGACCAAAAGTCCTCCAAAGGATGAGGAAAAGATTTCCGGGAATGAGGAGAAGAAGAAACGTTCGCTGTCATTTCCAAAGTCCAGCGACAAAACAAAAAAGTCCTCACGAACGGACAAGGACCGCGGCTATTACGTGGTCCTCAAAAGCGTCAATGAAGGTACCGGCAAGTTTGTGAAACCTGAATTGGATGACGCATCTCAGAAGACATTAACCAACTATGATCTCACTAAGGCGATCCCTCAATTTAAGAAAAAATTCAACCAACAAATGAGCCAGACCGTAGACCCTGAATTGGATGCTGTGGATCAGAAAACCGTCATCACCTCTTACCTCAGCGCTCTGATCCCTCAATTTAAGTTCACCTTTAAAAACTTTAAAATGTGGAGCATCAGAAACATTGCTGGCTTATATTCTGGGAGTCGTAATGACTGGGAACAGGCCAAAAGATTAATTAAAAATTGCCCCGTACTCATCAAATGGAAATGCACAAAAAAGGAAGCCGATAAGCTCAAGAAGGCACTCGAAAATGCGGGCGCGTCCGTGGACATTCATCCTTATAAAGAATGGCATGACATTTATGAGTGGCCCGACAAAGAACGGCCTGACTATAAGCAAATTACGTATAGGCAAATTGTGCTTCGGGAGGAAATCAAGCCCATCGCGCTGAACTTTAAACGTCTGTGCGAGGGCCCCAAATCCCATTTATACAACGTAAAATTCACTTATATCATCTCACTGTCCCTTTATGCATTGAGCGGGTTCCTTTTCTTAGTCAGTACTGGTACCGGCCCTGGTTTCATGGAACCCTTAACATGGAGCATTTTATTCGCCGGAGCAGGTTACGGCGTACATAAATTAGCGAAGACCGTCTGGTAAATTATTTACCTGGTCTTGATTTGATTTACCTTGCTCCAGTTTGGCCCGTTTAATTTTTCACATTAAAGTGATGAAGAACATTTTTAAACAAGGTACTTAAATTCTTGTCGTGGTACATGGCCCATGCCGTGGCAATTGATCCGGTATGAAAGACCCGGCCACCTTCTGGCCGTTCCCAGTATATAATTTCCGCGATGGTCTGCTCGCCTCCTATCCTTTTCTTATGTGCCTCGGCATTAAAGTCCAGAACGTTGCGGTTATCATGACTACTGGCCACGGTGATGATTCCTTCAGGCTCAACAAGACCCTTTAGTTTCGGATCCTTAGTCGTTTTCAGAATGGTCGATAATCTGACGTCATATTCATGACCGACAGCGCCGATAGTATCATTCACAAAACCAAACTCGTCCCCACCATTCAATTCAATTTTGTGCGGTTCATTGAAAAGAAAATGTTCGGGAAGATCGACCCTGTAGGGCTTGAATTCTCCTCCGGCCCACCCGAGACACGTAAGACCGACCAGTTTCCAGGCCGGATATCCGCAGAATCGCATCAGACTGCCCCTCTTAAAATCATGGCTATGATAAAGCTCACCGACCTTGGCCCGTGCCCGGCCACCGATGCTCTTACCAAACTTTCTGCACTCCATCACCTCACCGGTCCCGTCAAAACTGACCCGCCAGAACATCGTATTCCCTGACATTACCACGGCCGCACCACCTCCCTTTAAATAATGGTCAAGGCCATCATAGGCTCGGCCTGACCAGTATTCGCTGTGCCCATTAATGCACACCACTTTATAACCATCAAGGATATCAGGATTGGAATCGAGGTCCCTGTCCGTAATTACATCATATTTGTAACCATGTTTATCCAGCCATAGATGAAGAAAACGTTCACCGCGAAGAAGATGACTGTACCCGCCGCCGATGTAGGTCTTGTTAGGACCCGCGGCCGGCCAGGGAACTTTCATTCCTATCTTATAGGTTGGCTGACCATTGAAGTGATCACTGTAACAGCTGTACCTCGGCGCTTTCGGATGACTGCTGCCCAGGCCTCCCGTTCCCATCTGAACCAGACCGGCACCATGATTGACCGGGAAAGGTGTCGAGTTGTAGGCGAGCCAAGTATTGGAGGACACGAGAACGAGTACGGGCGACTTGGGCTCAGATTCTGGCTTCCTAACAATAAAAGTAGCGTGGTAGCGCATCGGCTTGCCATTCAATTTGAAATCAAACTTTCCGGCATAAATACCTGACTTGGTATCTTTCGGCACACGGAACTTATGGTTCACGTCCCAACGGGCATTATAGAGTTCGTCCGCTGCGAGTCTGAGGCCATGGCCACGGTCAGGGTCCTTGACCGGATCATATTTTTCATCATGACGATCGATCTTGGCGGCATCAAAACCAGGCCCGCCAATCATCCAGGTTCCCCGATTAATGATTTGTCCGTGCCGAGACCCTGTCCCCGAATCAGAGACCTTCTCACCACGTTCCTCCGAAAAGGACCAGCAAGCCAAAACGCTTTTATCCTTTGGAGGAGTCAAACCGCGGTCAGTGTACCGCTCCTTGACTCCTTCAATGCCGAGAGCACTGTCATAAAGAGCACACATGGCGAGGTCCCCATTATAGAAATTTGAAGCCGAACCCTCGGTCCCGTAAGCGCCCAGACGCAGGACCGTCTTTCCCGGCCTGACGGCTCCGGCAAAAGGAAATTCCGCGACCATCGAACCGTTAATGTAAATCCTTTTCATTTTACCATCCCAGGTTCCCACAACGTGCTGCCACAAATTTGCTTTAATGAGCCCGGGACCAGTCCGGTGAATTGCTGTGTTTTCAAATTCACCGCCGGAACCCGTCAAAAATTCAATGACACCGTTCTGAAGGAACAGCCCGATCCCGGCATTCCCGGGATAGTCGTGTTGAGTAATGAGTCCCTGCCATCCACTCAGATTAAAGGGACGGATCCAGCATTCCATGGTCAGTTGTGACAGTCGCCTATTCGATGGCAAAGCCTTAGGCACATGAACATAAGATCCGGGATGTATGGGCTGTGAATGCGGCTCCTTGACACTGAAAGTTTTCAGTACCGGATCATTGTCCCGGTCCTCAGGATCCTTCCCAAGCTCAACGATACTTAACTCATAGGGAACCGTACTGCTGACACGGAACTCAATTTCCTCTCCAGCTTCGATGCTCTTTTGCGCGTACGCATGAAGGCCCGGTAAATCGACAGGAATGTGCGGCGGGATTGTTTCCTGATTTTCCTTCTTCTGATTACCCGAGACCAGATCACTGGATAACTTTGCAGATTTTAAATATGCCACCATGTCTGCGATTTCTTGGGGCTTAAAGAGCTCATCAAAGACCTTTGGCATCAAAGAATCGTTCGAATATCTGGCGGATTTTATTTCCTTGATCGGCACGCTCACTTCGGCTCCCGGTGCAGAGGACAGCACTATTTTATCATGACTGTCCCTCAGTATTAATCCCCCAATCTCTGCGTTCCCGGCACTGACCAGAACCCTCTCGTAGTACCGGGCAATTGAAGAACTGGGATAAATGATCGCTTCCAATAAATCTTCTTCACTTCGTATGGATCCGATGCCCGTAAGATCAGGGCCAAATTTGACTCCCTTATTACCCATGACATGACAGGTGAGGCAAAGGGACCTGGCCGTACTTTCAAATAGAGCTTTTCCTTTATCAACGTCTCCACGGGGTAGGAGTGCCGCCAGCTCTTTGAGGCGTTTACTTTGGCTGGTAATTTTTTCGGGGTCCGCGTTTGTCGCATCTGCCATTTTTATATCAGGCATGGCATGAGGTGA
>JASLJT010000071.1:0-7825 GCA_030747955.1 Verrucomicrobiales bacterium
CGTTTCTTTTCTGTCGTTATTATTTGTTGGCGGGAATTTACTATTCGCTGTTGACCCGGACAAAGAGACTCAGGATTTCCTTAAAAAACATACTCCTAAAATTCTTAAGATTATTTCCGAGGCAAAGGAGAAAGAATATTCTGAAATATTAATTGAGGCAGAACAGAGGATCGAAGAAATACAAGAAGAGTACAATGAGGCCGAGGAAGAAGAGGGTAAGGAATCAGCGCACTGGGTCGCTCGCCTCGCTGATAATTTCTCAGCGATGGAGTACCAGATGTGGAAAATAGAAGAAGGGAAAATATCAGAGACTGAGGGAGAGGAAATTATTGGTGAATTGCTCATTGAGCATTTGGAATTCAGGAACAAAATGGATACTGAATTAATTGATCGACTCATTGAAGAAGGAGAAGAGGAAGAGGCTGAATCAATTAAGGAAGAAATTGAGTGGCGTAAGGAGAGTTCTGAAGAGGCTGCTCGTGAGCTCTTTGAGGAGCTCTTCGGTGAGGGTGAAGAAGAAGAGGAAGAGAATGAGGAAGACCAACAGAATGAGGAAGATGGACCTTCCTATGAGGGTCCAGCCACTGGAGGGTTACAAAAGGATGAGGAATTAAAAGGTGTATCCTATGAATACAAAAAACACATTTTCCCAACACTTACTAAATATTGTCTGGATTGTCATGATGCTGAAACGGCTAAGGGGGACATCGATCTTGAGTCGGCACTGAGTAGGCGACCACTAGTACGTGATAGGTCTCTCTGGGAGAACGTTGCTGAACGGATCCGTAATGGTGATATGCCTCCTAAAGATAAGGACCAACCTCATGAAAAGGAACGTCTTAGGCTTCGTAAATGGATTTCAAATGAGGTAGATTCATTTGATTATAGCCAGGTCAGGGCCCCGGGCCATGTCCCCGCTAGGCGCCTTTCCCGCGAAGAATATAATAGGACAATCCGTGATCTGATTGGCCTTGATCTGCGCCCAGCGGACCAGTTCCCAATGGACTTTACCGGCACGAGTGGATTTTCAAATAGCGCTAACACGCTCTTTTTGCACACTGCTCATCTTGACCGATACATGAGCGCCGCTGAGACGGTCATCGATGCAGCGCAAAAAGACAAATCGGTTTGGGATAGGCTCACTGACAACGGTAATTTGAAGCAATCCTTAAGGCGCTTTGTCCGGTTGGCATTTCGTAGGCCTCCCACTGATAAAGAAATGAATTCTTATTTGAATCATTATCAAACACAGAAAGGTAAAGGTAAAAATGATAAGGAGGCGATTGGTACTGTCATGAAAGTGATTCTGGTATCTCCTAACTTCTTATTAAAAGCGGAAGAGCTTTCTTCAGTGGGCAAGGATACTAAGGTAACGCAATACGACATGGCATCCAGACTGTCCTATTTTTTGTGGGCTTCGGCCCCGGACCATGATCTCCTCTCTTTAGCTGGAAAAGATCAACTCCAGAATGACAAGACAATTCGAGATCAGATCTTAAGGATGCTAAAGGATCCGAGGAGCGAATCCCTGGGCCGTATCTTTGCCAGTGAGTGGTTGAGCACGGATGATGTGGGCCCGCGCATCCGCAAGGATCCGATCGATAATCCTTGGTGCACTGAAACGCTCATGGCTGCGATGAGGGAGGAAACATCACTGTTCTTTCATTCTTTGGTCATGGAGAATGAGCCGATCGAACGTCTGATAGATTCGAATTATACATTTCTGAATGCGGAATTGGCTGAATATTACAGGGTTCCCGGCATCGAAGGTGATCAGATGCGCCGAGTAAAAATTAATACTAAGCAGCGTGGAGGAATATTAGGACACGCTAGTGTCCTGGCAACGACTTCATTTCCTCACCGGACCAGCCCGGTCCTGAGAGGGACTTGGATCCTAACCACATTACTTGGGACGCCACCACCACCACCACCACCTGATGTTCCTGAGATTGAAGTTGGTGGTGGCAGACGGGCAGCTTCGACTCTTCGCGAGAAACTTGAAGTGCACCGCGATTCGAAGCGTTGCGCTGGTTGCCATTCGCAGATTGATCCGCTTGGATTTGCTTTGGAAAATTATTCTGAATTTGGGCGTTGGCGTAAAGGTGTTGATAACCGAGGTGAACTGCCGAACGGGGCCCGTTTCCGTGGCCCTCAAGGTTTAAAGAAGGCGCTCATTGATACGCGTCTGGATGATTTGGGTAAGCAGCTCATACGCAAGATGCTTTCATACGCACTGGGCCGACAGCTCGAGTATTATGATGAGGCCGTGGTCAGGGAGATTGCACAGAAGCTCAAAGGTTCTGGATATCCTCTCAAGGATATGGTAATAGAAATTGGCTTAAGTTACCCCTTTACCATCAAAAGAGTGCCGGCCGAATTTTCAAAGAAAACGAAGTCATAGATAAGATGATCAATTCAAACAGAAGAACATTTCTTCGCGGAGTCGGCGCCATGATGGCTCTGCCGACCCTCGAAAGTTTTGGAGCTGACTCATCGAATAAGGCATTCGGTCATCCGAATAATAGACTCGCCTATATTTATTTTCCTAACGGTTCAGCAACCGGTTCCTGGAAACCAAGGAAGGTCAGTGAGGATGGGAAACTGCTACAGTTAAATCAATGGATGGAACCTCTTGAGGACCACCGATCCGATCTTATCATTACTGGTAAGCTGTGGACTCCACGAGGGAACGGCCATGCAGCGGGAACGGCGACCTGGCTCACTGGAGGCTCTTATGATGGGCACAAAAATGATGCGGGCGGTATTTCAGTAGATCAGATAGCGGCTCGTCATTTCGGAAAGGATACTCCGCTCCCATCACTTGAACTGAGCACTGCAGGTCAGGGAAGTTTTTCAGGAAGCTTGCCGAGGAACTGTCTTTCTTGGGTAGACAGGGATGTTCCTGCTGCTCGTGAAACTGTTCCGAGGGCAGTCTTTGATAAGCTCTTTCGCAGGGCCGAAGAGGGGTTTCTTGATAGGAGTGTTATTGATCTGGTCAATGACCAGTCCAAATCGCTAAAGCGTAGGGCCAGTATTGCTGATGGTCGCAAGATTGATGAGTACCTAGATGCGGTCCGTTCCATTGAGAGAAGATTTGAATTTGCCGAAAAAAATAGTCAAAGGATCGCAGAGGATAAGGCTTTAACGGATACACTCTCTAGACCCGATCCAGGGATCCCTTCAGATCACCAGGAGTACGTGCGACAAATGCTTGAACTCATGGCTCTGTCATTCTGGTCAGGCGCCACTAAGGTATCCTCATTCATGTTGGACCACGGTCAGAGTAACCGTTACTTCAATTTTATTCCCGGCGTTAAAGGGACCTGGCATGCTTTATCTCACTGGAAGGATTCCAGTGGTAAGACCGAGGACGATGACGGGATCACTTCGTGGGACGATGTGGGTACCAAGAAACAGATGTATAATGCGGTGACCCGTTGGCACCATGCCCAGCTAGCCTGGTTCCTTACTAGGCTTAAAGGGCTCAAAGATAGTGATGATGTCAGTATCCTTGATCGTTCCATGATAATGTATGGATCAAGTATTGCTGATGGGCACGAACACGCGGAGAGGGACCTTCCTGTCCTGATGGCGGGCGGAGGAGCAGGACTCCTCAGGACCGGGAACTATTTGCGCCCCTCAAGAGACACTTCGATGTCCAGTCTTCATCTTTCCTTATTAGAGAGAATGGGTGTTCCCGTGGATCGTTTTGCTGAGGCTAGGGAAGGCTTGGCAGGTATATAGAATAGAATTTATTCACTATCCACCGACGGCATTTTTCCATTCACCGCTCCTGATCCTCTCTATCAGGATAGCGATGAGGATAACCATTCCAAGAACGATCATTTGAGTCTCACTGCCTAATAGAAGAAGGTTCATGCCGTTCGTTATGACTGCGATAATGAAGGCCCCGATCAATGTTCCAAGTACTTTTCCTTTGCCCCCGAAAAGAGAAGTTCCCCCTACAACGACCGCGGCGATAACCATAAGTTCATAAGTGACTCCATAATTCCCGGCTCCGCTCTGGAGTTGGGAAGCCATAACAATTCCACCGAGTCCGGCCGTGGCTCCGCAAATCGCATAGACAATAAGTTTGATTTTCTTGGGTGAAATTCCCGACATTCGTGAAGCTTCCGCGTTGGCACCGATCGCATAGATGTACCGCCCGAGTCGAGTCTTGTTCATCATGATGTGGGCTAGTGTATAGAGTATAATCATCAGGATAACGCAGTTAGGGATACCATAGCTGAGACCGTTTCCGAGCCATTGGAAGGTTGCCGGAACGTCACTAATTGTCTCGTTATTCGCGATCTTAAAGGCAATGCCTCTGAGTACTTGCATCATAGCGAGAGTTGCTATGAATGGTGGTATCGAGAACTGACTAACCATAATTCCAGTGAAGGCTCCTGACAAAGTGCAGACTAGGACACCCGCTAAAGAGGCAATCAGAAAAACTGAAGTGCCTGCTTCTGCAGCACCTCCCATTTTCTCAATGATGCTGGCTGCGACGACTGCGGAAAGAGCGATCATACTGCCCACGGACAAATCAATTCCTGCCGTGATAATGACCATAGTCATTCCAATTGCGAGAATTGCGATCACTGCGATTTGGCTGGTAATGTTCCTCAAATTAACGGGAGTTAGGAATACAGGCCAAAGAAAGGTTCGGGGTGCTATGAGTGTCGCTTTTTCTCCTTTGATGAGAGTATCATTAACTACCATTGATTTTGCTCCTAGGACTATTCTTTCTTCACCTAGAAAAGAATCAAAGACTGGTAAGTTTATCATCGAAGAGGTAGTTCCTATTAAATCGACTTCTCCTGCCCCTTGGATTGCTTTTCGAATCTGTGGAGGATTTCCGACCACCTTACCAATGACGTTGATACCTTTAGTACTGAGTCCTTTTTCAAGGGCATCTGCAAAGTCTTCTCCTGATTTTCCTTCTCCTGCAGCAATGAAGACTCTTATTTTCTTAGGAAAATTTACGGTATCTTGTTCGGTTAGCTGAACGATGTCATAGGTCAATTTGTTACCGGCCTTTGTCCCTTCGGGGCTCTTCTCCTCGATAGTGAGGACGCTAAAAAGAATACAAAGAAGCAGCAGTACGGCAGCCATGCCGTATTCGCCTGAGACAAATTCTATTGGCTTCCTGAGTACTTTCCCGAGCGCTGACATTCTTCTGAGAAGGGCCGGGCCCGGAATGAATCTAATAAGTTTAATTCAGTGATGTGTCTTTATCTGCAGTCTCTTTAGTGTACAAAGAGGCAGGGATATCGACGTTAGCTGGCACCTCTTCTCCACTCAAGTGAGAGACGATGGCTCTTATGCACTCACGGCCGATCTTGTCTGGATGTTGGACCGGATCTGCATAAATTTTCCCATCTTTTATGGCCTGTTTTCCTGCCGGCATTCCATCAAATGCGATTACGGTAACTTGTTCTAGCTTGCCGGCTTTTTCTAATGCACCGACTGCACCAAGACCACTAGGATCATTAATTGCAAAAATTCCCCTCATATCGGGCACCTGTTGAAGGGCATCTTCAGCGGCCTTAAATCCCTTATCTCGTAATCCCTCACCAGACAGCTCGGCGGCAATTTCAATTTTTCCAGATTCTCTTTCCGCATTATAGGCATCGATAACTTTTTTGAATCCCTTAACCCTTTCAATGCATGATTCGGCGGCACGAAAATCAATGATCACGACTTTGCCTCCAGCTTCTCCGAGTGCCTTAATCATTGCCTCTCCAGCGAGTTCTCCTCCTTGAAAGTTATCCGTACCGACGTGAGAGACGACCTTAGCGTCAGGAGCTTGGACTCGAACGTCAAATGAGAAGACGGGAACATTAGCGTCATTACATTCTTTGACCGAGGTTCCGATTGCTTTCGAATCCTTTGGATTAACAGCAACGGCAACGACGCCCTTGGCTAGAAAATCCTGAATTTGTTTTTGCTGTTTGGAAATGTCCATTTCACAACCCAGATAAATGAGGTCGTAGCCATGCTTAGCGGCCTCATCACGCATATTTTCTTCAATGACCTTGAAAAATGGATTGGCAATGTTCATGCAGGTAGCACCTATCAGGCCGCGGGATTTTTTCTCTGATCCGCCGCCCTGGGCTCTTTCCCCGTTATTTGCTTGTTTGCCGCAGCCGATCAAAGCAATCGTTAATATGAAGATGAATAATTGTCGGATGAATCTTTTCATGTCGTTACTAATGGGTTTAACCTTACATTTATCCTTGAGAGCTGGTGATAAGACAAACAAAAAGCGATCCTAATCTTCCAGCCAATACTAATTAATTATGAGACTTTCAGTTTATTTTCTTCTTTTTTCTTTCTTTGTGGCCAGTTTCTATTCTGAGGGAAATGATATAAAAAAAAGCCAGTGGCATGGATTTGAGCGGCATGACTTTAGTGCTGACGGCTTAAAATGTATTTTAGTCGTGCCGGCTTCCGCGGCAAAGGGTTCGCCTTGGGTGTGGCGTGCTCGTTTTTTCGGTCACCAGCCTCAGGCAGATATTGAACTGCTGAAAAAAGGTTTTCATATTGCCTATTGTGACGTGTCGGGCCTCTTCGGTAACAAAGTGGCCGTGGACCGGTGGGATCGATTTTATAATATTCTGACCGAGGGCAAGGGCCTTTCCAAGAGACCGGCGCTCGAGGGAATGAGTCGTGGAGGACTTATCATATATAACTGGGCATCAAAGAATCCTAAAAAAGTTTCATGCATTTATGGTGATGCTCCTGTCTGTGATATTAGGAGCTGGCCAGGAGGCAAAGGGAAAGGAAAGGGAGGAGGAGGAACTTGGAAATCAGCGCTTAAAGCTCATGGCATTACCGATGAAGAGTCAGTCAAAGCCGAGGTCAGCCCAATCCATAAACTTAAACCTCTTGCAGAGGCTGGTGTTCCTCTTCTTCATGTTGTGGGTGCCGCTGACAAGGTCGTCCCAGTTGAGGAGAACAGCGCTATCATTGAGAAGCGGTACCGTGATCTTGGTGGATCGATTAGGGTCATTTCAAAGCCTGGCATTGGACATCATCCCCATGCTCTGAAGGATCCGAAGCCGATCGTGGACTTTATCCTAGAGCACAGCTTAAAGGATTAGCTTTGCGTTTCTTTCTGACTCCTCTTCAGTTCAGGTAGAAGAACTACCGATGCTAGGAAGATTAATATTGCACTAAAAATAGCAACACCGTCTCCGAAGTTGCGGAGAAGATAGAACCCAATGATTGGAGCGGCGACGCCGCGGAGCCCAGTCGTGAACGTATGAATGGACATGTATTCTGCGGTGTGTTCGGGAGGAGCAATCTTAGTTACCCAGAGCATCCAGGCAATGCTTCCCCCAGCAAATGCTAGTCCCTGAAGGCCAGTACCAATGGCAATGACCCAGAAAGATTGACCATAGAAAACGACTAGGATCGCTGCGCAGAAGAGCACATTTAATATGATTCTTAGGAGATAAAAGTTCATTCGATCAAAGAGCCAACCCCAATGATAAGTGAAGGCTATTTTAACTCCCTGCGGGATAATGAAAGTTAATAGAGTGACCTGGAAAGCAGTGAACCCGTTCCCGTAATCACTGTTGGCGAAATATTCGGTCCAAATTTTAAGTGCGGTCAGGTTACCGAGCCCCATGAGCATCCAGGAAATGATAAGGATCCGGAACTGCTTATCCTTTTTGAGCCACTTAAAAGCAGAGAAAGGGTTAGTACTTCCTTTTGCTGTTTTAACTTTGGGCATGACCCACATAGCTATGCCGTTCAGTGATGCGGCAATTGCGAAGACCCAGAGAAGTGGCTTAAAGTTGTTAATGTCTGAATCGAT
>JASLJT010000072.1:0-13104 GCA_030747955.1 Verrucomicrobiales bacterium
TTCTACTTCGTAATAAGGGTTTCCGTTTCGGGTTTGTTTACGTATTGAACCAGAAATTTGGCCGCATACAGCATATTCTCCTGGATTAGAAGGTATAGTATTTTTGAGTTCAGCAATTATTAAAGATTCCATGGATTCATACATTCAAAACATTCTCGAGCAGAAGAAACAGTATTATCAGTCGACAATTGTTAATAAAGGTTTAATATTTACCATAACGAATGAAAGATTCGTATTAATTCACCGTTTATATAATATATGGGCATTCAATGGTTTCAGGTATTTGTGTGTTTGGCTGGGCTTTCAATTCCAGTCGGTGTTCTACTTTTTGCTGCTGCTGACACTGCAAGAGCAAGGAAAGAAAGTGGTGAACAGGAATAAGATTATTACCACTCATAGGTTAATACATCAGCACTTTAAGGCGAGTAATGTTCTTTTAATTCATTGCTTCTGGTTTTTTTCAAGTGATGGAAATTCCTGATAAGGTGACTTGTGTTGATTGTGGGCGGTTGGCTTATCGGCTTACAATTGAACCTGAATTTGGGTTTTCCATTGGTGACTGGGTAGCGTATCGATGTTCAGGTTGCGGTGACCGATGGGACTTGGAGATAGGTGAGAATACTGCTGGAGATAGGAATACTAAAGAGCAGTGAAAGGAAGGAACCGGCTTGTGAAATTTCTTTATTCGTGATTCATAGAGTGTGATGGCTTGCCATTTTCAGCTTCGTTCTAATTACCAACCTCGCGGCGATCAGCAGCAGGCCATTGATAAATTAATAAAATCTTTAAGTGCTCGTAACCAGCACCAGACCCTTCTTGGCGTAACGGGTTCAGGAAAAACATTCACGATGGCTAACGTCATTGCTGGCATGAACAGACCGACTTTGGTCATGTCGCACAATAAAACTCTCGCAGCCCAGCTTTACTCAGAATTCAAAAATTTTTTCCCAACCAATGCCGTTGAGTATTTCGTATCGTATTTTGATTACTACCAACCGGAAGCATACATACCGCGTAGCGACACATATATCGAAAAGGACTCTTCAATTAATGATGAGATTGAACGTCTTCGTCTTTCGGCCATGGGGTCTCTTTTGACCAGAGAAGATGTTATTGTTGTTGCGAGCGTTTCATGCATTTATGGATTGGGGTCTCCGGATGACTACAAAGACATGATGTGCCCTGTCCATGTAGGTATGAAGATGGACAGGGATAAGTTTTTAACTAGGCTAGTTGATATGCTGTATGAGCGTAACGATGTTGCGTTTACGCGTGGTAAGTTTAGATCTCGTGGAGATGTGGTTGATGTTATACCTGCTTATTTGGATAATGAAGCGATCAGAGTCGAATTTTTTGGAGATGAAATTGATAGAATTTCAGCCTTCGATCCAATGAGTGGAAACATCATATCCCGTTTAGATAATTATAATTTCTACCCGGCTAAGCAATTTGTTACTCCAGCTGATAAGATGGCACGCGCTATCAAAGAAATTCGTATTGAACTCGAAGACCAAGTGGCATTTTTTGAAAAGAATCAAAAATTTATTGAGGCTCAGAGGATCCGGCAAAGAACAGAATATGACATCGAAATGATGCAGGAAATGGGTTTTTGCCAAGGAATAGAGAATTATTCTAGGCACTTAGGGTCAAGATCACCTGGTTCTCGACCTTCTACATTGCTTGATTTTTTTCCTGAGGATTATTTGACCGTTATTGATGAATCACATGCCACAGTGCCTCAGGTGGGAGGAATGTATGAGGGGGATAAATCCCGAAAAACTAATCTTGTAGATTATGGATTCAGATTGCCGAGTGCACTTGATAACAGGCCACTAAAATTTGATGAATTTATGGATCTAACGGGTCAGCGTGTTTATGTAAGCGCAACACCTGCAAGGTTTGAGATAGAGAATAGCAAGGTTGGAAATTCAAAATACATACCTAAGAAGAGCAAGAAGAAAGGATCTGGGGAGATTTTACCAAAGTTAGTCCCTCATATTTCAGGCTCTTCTCAGAAAGTTGATAAATTTAATGTTAATGATTCTGGCCAAGATTTGATCGTTGAACAGATCATTCGACCCACTGGGTTACTAGATCCCTTAGTTGAACTTAAGCCATTGAAAGGCCAGATAGATGAAACCATTGAACTGTGTCGGAGTGCAACTGAGTCAGGTAATAGGGTCCTCGTAACTACACTCACAAAGAGAACAGCTGAGGATCTTACTGATTATTTACGTGATGTTGATCTTAGAGTTCGATATTTGCATAGTGACATTGGAGCAATCGAGAGGGTGGAAATCTTAAGAGCACTGCGTGCTGGTGAATTTGATATTCTTGTGGGAATTAATCTTCTCCGAGAAGGGCTTGATCTTCCTGAGGTTGCTTTAGTTTGTATTTTGGATGCTGACAAGGAAGGTTATCTCCGAAGTGAAACATCACTAATTCAGACGGCTGGCCGGGCAGCTCGACACGTTGAAGGAAGAGTAGTGCTATTTTGCGATGAAATGACAAAGAGCATAGAAGGGCTTGTCAATATTACTGAATATAGGAGACGAAGGCAGGTCGAATACAATGAAAGCAATGATATTGTTCCTGAAAGTGTTCGTCGCGCTGATCAGGAATCATTACATATGACTCTTGGTGGGACAAAAGTGTCTGAGGAGATATTGGCAGGAAATGACGATGATATTGATGTGGCTCAAGTCATTAGCGAGCTGAAGGTTGAAATGCAGGAAGCGGCCTCAAAACTTGAATTTGAAAAAGCTGCACTGATCAGGGATCAGATCGATGAGCTGAAAAGACAATGATTTTCATTAGAAGTCATATATCTTTGGTTTCAAAACTGTCATCTTGAGGCTAATTTAAACCAATGAGAGGCATGCAGATTATTCTAGCCATTCTGATGGCAGTTCAGTGTCATGTAGTTGCGGCAGAGGAAACTTTTTTTTATGGATCTTGTGACGCGTCTGCTGCAGTTGCCTTAGATAAGAATACGTTTGTTGTGGCTGATGATGAGGACAATATTCTCAGGATCTATTCTTTGGAGCGTCCAGGTATGCCTTTGGCACAATATTCTCTGGATACATTTCTTGGTGTCCAAGACGATTCACACCCTGAATCAGACATTGAGGCATGTACACGTGTAGGGGATTTAATTTATTGGATAACTTCTCATGGTCGTAATAAGAAAGGTAAATGGAGAAGTAGCAGGTATCGCTTTTTTGCCACTAAAATTATTAACCAAGAAGGGAAATTTGATTTAAAACCGGAAGGTATTGCCATTGATGATTTACTGAGTGCCCTGCTATCCTGTGAGGATCTTAATTTGAAGGCTAGTGTTGGTGTCATTGGCGAAGATTCTGGAAAATCGCTGGCCCCTAAAGAGAACGGTTTAAATATTGAAGGTTTATCGACTAATGCCGATGGTAGCGCTCTTTACATCGGACTGAGGAATCCGATACCTGGAAAGCAGGCCTTACTTGTTCTTCTTAAAAATCCTAATGCGGTTATTCATGGTCAATCGAAGCCAATTTTTGGAGCACCAGTTTACCTTAAAGTGCAGAGCAGAGGCATTCGTTCAATTGAGTATTCTTCTTATCACCTGCGGTATTTTTTAGTAGCAGGAGATCGATCTGATAAGTTAAGTTCTGTTCTTTATTCTTGGGACGGCGTTCCCGGAAGTGTTCCTAATAGAATTAAATCTTTTACAAACCTAAATCCCGAAGCGATTGCTCCAATTCCAGATCATGATAAGATTCGAATTTTTAGTGATGATGGGACCGTTGCTCATCGAGTTGTTCAAAAAGACTCCTTTGACAAATTGGTAGATGGAGAATGTGCATGCAAGTCTCTCAAAGACCCTAAGAAAAAGAGGTTTAGGTCTTTGGTTCTAACCCTAAAGAAATAAATTCGTCGTTAAGGAAGATGGGTTATAATGATATTTTTTGTTTCACATAAGTTGCTAATTTTGTAAGATTTATAATTATGAAGGCGTTTTTTGCGTTACTATTGTTTGTGCTTCCTTCCTGCGTTGGAATGCCTGGATCTGGGCATGAACCTTTGTCTCGTGCTGAAAGCGATCGCGGGATGCTTGTTCTTGATGGGCATGAGAGAATAGCTGTCACGCAAGACAAGGATGAGTCAAAAACATTGCCTTTCACATCAATTCCCTGGAATTGGTTTAATTAGCGGAGAGTTAATTATCATAATTAATTATTTGCTAATAAAGGGATAAGATAAGCGTTATATTAAGAAGAAGCCGGTACTCGGATTTTTTAATCCGTCCAACTAGAATGTCTGAAAAAAGATCAAACAGATTCCGTCCACCAGAACAGAATGAACCTAACGATTTTTTGGCAGAAGAGGAAATCAGTGATGATTTTCCCGAATCACAAAGAAAAAAATCTCAGGCCTTTTCACTAGGGATTGCTGTTTTTGTCCACGTAGTTATTTTTTCAATTTTAGCTTTCATTGTCATAGCAAATTTTGATTCAGAAGAAATCGAAATGATTGTTGAGGCCAGTTCTTCAAATGCTGATCTGGTTCCGGAGAAGCGCTCTTTTGCTAAAAAGGTAACATTAGAAAAACCTGCTCCACCTTCTAGGAGAGCCGATAACACAATTACCGCAACGAATGCCTCATCCATAGTGATGCCAGAAATTACAACCTTTTCAGATACACCTGCATTCGGGAATGATTTTGGTGATGGGTTTGGTATCGGTGGGTTTGGAGACGGTAGAGGAGGTGCAAAATTTTTCGGAACTAGCGGGGGTGGAAACCGCATAATTCTTGTCATTGATACTTCGACCAGCATGAATAATAATTGTGGTCCTAATGGGATTAGGGCTCTCAGGAGGGAGATTGTCCGTACACTTGCTGCTCTATCTCCAAATATTAGCTTTAATATAATTTGTTTTGGAAAAGATTGTGATGGATTTGCGCCACAGCCCGTAAAGGCAAATTCTGGTAACATTGCGCGAGCAAAAACGTGGATGAATGCTTATTTCATCAATAAAAGAGGTGGAGGAGCATTTGATAGAACTAGAACATCAGAGTGGGGCACTAGAGGTGCCGATAATAATGGGATCAAGTACACTCCCATTTTACCAGGAGCAGTGCAGGCTTTGGCAGGCACTAGCGGCAGTTCTCGTATGGATTTGGCACTGGTAGCAGCGTTCTTTCAGAAACCTAGTTCAGTATTCTTGATTGCTGATGGTGAACCTGGGACCTCTAAAAATGGTCAGAAACTTAACAACACCGCCATTGTGGATCTTGTACTCCAAGAAGCAAAGAGGATTTATACTGGGAGCCGATTGCCGAAAGTAAATTGTATTAGCGTCAAAGGTATTGGTCAGGCTATTCTTAAAGATATTGCGAGGCGATTCGGAGGTAATTATAAAGCAGTTGATCCTGCTAAGGTTTAAACCTGTTCCGAGAACTTATTCAGAAGAGAGTGATACCCTGATCAGTTCTGTATCATTTCTGATGAAACAAGATTTCATAGCGTATGCTGGATGAGACCAGACGATCTTGCGTTGCCTCATGTCGATACCGTTTGGTTCAATGACATGGGCGCGGCTGATTTCCTTGTATCCGGACTTTGATAGTTCTGCGATTGCAAGGTCACCAGTTTCACTAAACAAGAAATATCGATTTTCATGTGGTGTAACAAATACCGTTCCCCAACGAGAGGGCCTTTCCAAACCAACAGGTTCAAGTGAATCCCATATCCTTTTTCCTGATTTCAGAGATAGGCATCTGAATTCCCCATAGCTGCAGGCTCCATAAATATAGCCTTCATTAATGACGGCTGTATTCATGATGCCATGCAGATGCTCTGTTCTTTTTTCACTTACTTTGGCTGTTTTCCAGATAATTTCGGGTTCTTTGTCAGCTATAATTTTTAGAGCCATTGAGCCATTGTAGAATGAAGATAAGAAAAGGATATCTCCAACAAGTTGAGGAGTGCTTACGCTAAGACCAAAACGTAGTTCCCATGGAATTGACCATATTTTCTTTCCTGTCTTGGGATTTAGTGCATTCACCGATTCTGGGGTCCAGACAATGAGAAGTTCTTTGCCTCCATGATTAACGATCACTGGTGGAGCGTATCCAGGTTCCTTAGAACTCAGGGATCGCCATTGTTCTTTGCCGGTTAATTTGTCAAAAGCGACAGCCACTGATCCTTGACCCCCTGCAAGACATATGAGTAGTTCACCATGAATCAAGGGACTGGCTGAAAACCCCCAAGTGGGTGTTTTTATGTTGAAGGCAGTATTAAAGTCGTTGGCCCATATTGTAGAACCATCACTTGTCTTTCTGCAAAATAGATTACCTTCCGCTCCTATTGTGTAAACCCGTTCCTTTTCGATTATTGGAGTTGCTCTGGGGCCAGCAGAATAACTGATTGTATAATCACAATCATAAGGCTTTTCCCAAATTAATTTACCACTCTCAGCGTCAATGCAGAGGAGTCTTTCGTTTCCAGGAATTTCGCCTCTTGAAAAAGGATTATCGGGAGATTTAGCATTTTTATTTAACTCTCGATCCATTATAAAGACCTTACCTTTGGAAACGGCCGGACCTGCATAGCCTCTATTAATTTTTGTTTTCCATAATATCTTTGGCCCGTTTTCCGGAAATTTTTTTACTATCCCTTTTTCGCGCCATACTCCGTCCCGTTCAGGACCGAACCATCCGGGCCAATCATCAGCTTTGGTTATGCCGGACATTGCAAAGAAAAGAATAAAGAGGGTCAGATGCATGGATTTAGTTTATTGGTTTGCAGTAAATACTGGAATCTTTTCAGGACAACAATGTTAAGCAACAACATCATGAATCACTCTCCCAGACACATCAGTTAATCTGAAACGCCTGCCACTATGTAGGTAAGTGAGTCGTTTATGATCCATTCCTAGAAGGTGAAGGATTGTTGCATGAATATCATGAATTTCTACAGTGTTGACTGCCGCTTTATGGCCTACTTCATCCGTTTCACCGTAAGATGTCCCTCCTTTGGTACCGCCTCCGGCAAACCAGTAGCAACCTGCATGAGGATTGTGGTCTCGCCCCGTTGGTTTTCCTCCTGAGAGTTGAGAGACTGGGAGACGTCCAAATTCCCCTCCCCATATTACCAATGTTTCATCGAGCATTCCACGTTGTTCTAAATCTGCAAGCAATCCCGCAATGGGTTGGTCGGTTTCACCGGCGAATTGGGTATGGTTTTTTCTGATGTCTCCATGACCGTCCCAGCTCCGTGCATTTTCCATCCCTCCTGAGTATATCTGTACAAAACGCACTCCACGCTCAATCATGCGTCTTGCCATTAAACACTGACGAGCAAAATGTGCACAACGCTTCTCACTGATTCCGTACAGAGATTTGATGTGCTCTGGTTCATTGTCGATTTCAAAACACTCGGGCGCTTCCTGTTGCATGCGGTAGGCCAGTTCAAAGCTTTTGATTCGTGCGGTTAACTGTGTTTCTTCTGGATGACGTTTTTCGTGTGCTGTGTTAAGTTTACCAACAAAGTTAAGTTGTGCACGTTGTTGCTGATCACTTAGGCCAGCAATGCGTTTAAGGTTAGGGATTGGTTCTCCCTTTGATCGTACCCAAGTTCCTTGAAATGCACCTGGAAGGAATCCACTGCCCCAGTTTGCTGCGTGACCCTTAGGCAATCCACGATTGAGTGGATCCGACATGACTACGAATGCGGGAAGGTTTTGATTTTCTGTTCCTAGTCCGTAAGTGACCCAACTTCCTACACAGGGATGGCTCATTCTGGGCACTCCAGTATTTGCCATGAAAAGTGCCGGGCTGTGGTTATTGGACTGAGTGTGGAATGACTTTATGAATGCCATCTTGTCAACATGCTGAGAGAGGTGTGGAAAAATAGAAGATGCCCACATCCCACTATCACCGTATTGCTTGAACTCGAACGGTGACTTGAGTAGAGGGCCGACTGCCTTGTCAAAGAATCCTGTGGTATTGTCAAAGCCCTCAAGTTTTTTACCGTTTGCCTTTTCGAGTCCTGGCTTGTAGTCCCAAGTGTCAACATGACTTGGGCCGCCATTAATAAAGAGCCAGATCACGCGTTTTGCCTTACCAAAGCCATGTGGATAACGTGCAGCCATTGGATTTGGTCCGATATTTGTATTGGCTTTCCCTTCTCCAATTAATAAAGAATTGAGGGCTAGCATACCGATGCCGCCCCCAGCACGTTGTAATAATTCGCGCTTGGTGAAGGCTTTTTCTATGCGTCCACAATGGTTGTCTTTAATCATTCGATATAGATGAATTCGTTAGCGCTCATCAATGCACCGCAAAAGTCAGAAAGCGCTTTGTGTTTATCGTTGCTGTGTGATTTTTGCTGTTCTTCAATAAATGCTACCGCTGCAGTGAGCTCGTTATCAGATGGGAGCCTTCCGTATGCTACCTGGTAAGCTTCTTTGATAGGATCAGATTTTCCGGAGATTCTTTTTGCGAAGCCTTCTGCCATACGTCGCATATTAGGATCGTTGATGAAAATGAGGGCTTGGCTTGGAGTTGTGGTCACGGACCTCTTCCCTAAGCTTGTCAGCGAGTCAGGCCAGTCAAATGACTGCATGATTGGTACTAATTTAGTGCGCTTTATCATGAAGTATATGCTGCGTCTGCGCATTTCTTCATTCAGTGTTCCTGCTCCATACATTTTCTTATCCATGAGTTCACTTACAGCAAGAGCATTGTCACGGATAGCTTCCGCTTCGAGTCTGCGCGGCAGGCGTTTTGCTCGGTAAGCATCACTATTTAGTATGGTTCGATGAATGTGTTTGAGGTTCCATTTTGTCTTGATTAGCTCATGAGATAGCCAGTCAAGTAGTGCAGGATTGCTTGGTCGTTCTCCCTGAAATCCAAAGTCATTGGGGGTAGCAACGATACCTTGGCCAAGATAATGTTGCCAGATACGGTTGACAATGACCCGCGCAAGTAAGTGTCCTGCCCCGTTTTCACTGTCGGTGATCCAGTCCGCGATTGCACTTCGGCTTTTTTCTGGCCTAGGAACATCGCCTCTAGTAAGAACCTGGAGAAATCCTAACTCAGCGACTTCGCCTTTTTGTCGAGTGTCTCCCCGTTTGAGAAAGTGAGTTTGCTTGTAAAAGTTTGGGATACTTCCGCTGCTTGTATGGTGGCGCATGGGTTTGACTTTATTACCGTCGCTGCAAACCATGACTTTAGTGATTGCTTTTTTTTGTTCAGATTCAATCTTGGTAAGATTGTTATCGAGTTCGCGCCATGTTTTATCCAGTGGTTTATAGATTTCAAGTAGTCTAGTGCGCAGTTTATTGTCGAATTGTCCCTTTGCTGCCTTGATCAGCTCATCAATCTGATTAGTAGCTATTTCCTCAGGACTGGCATTTCCTTTACTAAAGGTTAGTGTTTCTGGCTCATGCGCTGAGGATGATAAACGCAATCGACCTATATTATGACCGTTATTATTTTCGAATTTCAGAACAAACACTAGGTCCTCTCCAGCTTTGCAGTCTGCGGGATTATTTATTTCAAATATGGCTGCATGGTCTTTACCGAACTGTGGATCTAGTGCCCAAGCTGACTTTGCATTATTATCAATTATTGCGGCTACTGGTAAGTTATTTTGTTCAAAGGTTGCCCTTGGATTTACTAATTTAATCGGTCTCCCGCCGCAGGTGACCTTGAGATCGCTCAGGGCAATATTTCCGTTACTTGCCCGGCCCGGCCCTCCATTTTTCATCGATTTGTGAGCTAAAGCTTCTAGACGAAAGGCCCTGAGATTGTCAGTTGGTGTTGAAGTGATGAATGTGTAGGTATCTAATGCTGGATTCTTACCGCTGGCTAGGTGTGAACCGTCGCCTTGAGAAGAAAATGTTGCACCACCCTTGGAGAGGAGTGATTTGGGGGAAAGGATATCCCATTGAGGATTTGTTGTTGCGGCTGCTTTAGTTTCCAGTCTTTTCCTGTTCCAGGTACGGAATGCTGTAATTAGACCCTTACTTTCGTAATCATCACGAGCGTCTTTCGCTTTCTTGATTTTTTGTGTAAGTTCGTCGTTGCCTTTATTGTCGAGCGAACTCATATCAATGTTGATGTCGCTACGTACTGTGGTCGTAAAGGCTGAAAGCATTTTATAATAATCTTTGGTAGGGATCGGATCATATTTATGATCATGACATCTTGCGCAGCCTATAGTTGTGGCAAGCATTGCACTTCCCATCGTAGCTAGCATGTCATCCATGGCGTCATAGCGCACACGTTCAGCTTCGCTGATAGTGATTTGCGTTGGGAAGACACCGGCTCCCAGGAATCCTGTTGCCATCATTGCCATTGGATCACTCGGGGCAAGTTCATCTCCGGCAATTTGCCAGCGAACGAATTGGTCATAAGGCATGTTTTCATTAAAGGCACGAATGACAAAGTCCCGGTAATGGAAAGCAAACTTACGATCGTAGTCTTGCTCGAATCCGTGGCTTTCAGCAAAACGAGCGATGTCCAGCCAGTGCCGAGCCCACCTTTCTCCAAACTGTTTGGATTCGAGTAATCGATCGACTAATTTGTTATAAGATTCTGGTGAATTGTCATTTACGAACTGGTTAACTTCTTCTGGGGATGGTGGGAGTCCGGTCAAATCAAAGTATAGCCGACGAGCCAGGATTCTAGGTGAGGATGATTCGTCGGTTTTTACATAATCATCAACTTTAGCTTCGGAAGGGAAATCGGTTTTGAGTGGTGCGAATGCCCAATATGACCTGTCCTCATCAGTGACTTCCATCGGGCCCTCATTTTGTTTTGTGGCATTATCTATAAGAGGTTTGTCATATGCTGCGCCCAAAGCTATCCATCTTTCGATCTTTTCTATTAATGGATCAGGAAGTTTAGATTCTTTAGGCGGCATGAAAGGTTCCTTAGTGTGACGCAAGTACGTTATGATTGGACTTTCATTGGGCTCTCCTGCAATGACTGCAACTCCCTGGTCTCCACCTGATAATAGCCCTTGCCGAGTTGTTAGATTGAATCCAGAACGTGTCTTCTTACCGCCATGACATTTGACACAACGTTCGATCAGCATTCCTCTAATTTCATTACTGAAAATCTTCTGACTAGCTGCCATTTTCGAGGCATGATCTAGTTCATTTCCAACAGCAAATGACATCAGTGCTGTGATCAATGTGATGAGCGTGAAAGAATTTTTCATTTGAGCGGCTAATGTAATATTCTGTGCGTTTCTAACTTTGAAGGTCAAGAAAACTATGGCTTTCACATACTTATTACATCGTTAGTTTATTGTCATTACTGTAAGTGCATCGTATCTGACTTAATACTTAATTTTGGGGATTTTTTTGCCAATTCATCGATTTCGTTGGCCTTTAACCTGACCGAGATAATGTACGGTTGTTCGCCTTCTTGCCAATGTCCATAGGTCGTGGTTAGTATGGTTCCATCCTTAAGTACTTCCACGCCAGGATAGGTTGTGTCCCAACTCTTTTTATTATCTGCTATTCGAATTACGTATTGGCCCGGATTCCCATTAACAATGTTTTGATATTTTCCGATCCATGCTGCCCAGTCCCCCTCATATGGAATTGGACTATTATTGACTCCTAACTTAGACCCGATCGCTGTTCGGCATCGAAAGGAAATGAAAAGTCTTCCATCAGGGAGATATTTTGCTGTGTGACGATCACCGGTCAGTGTGATGGGTAGTTCGCTCGGTTCTGTCCAGGTCTTCCCTTCGTTTTCAGAAAAGATAACATATGAATTTTTTCGTCGAGAATTTTCACGCAATAAGACTGCGATTTGCTTGCCATCAGGAGAACGTACGGAGCCTGGTTCGCAGAGGTGAATTTCTGTTGATGAATATATAGTTTCTGGTTTTTGCCATGTCATTCCTCCATCCACTGAGAGTGAACTATATAGTGTGAATTTCACTGGTTTTTTTCGGTTGGATTGATTTGAAATGAAGCGGCCATCATCATGAAAAAGGGCACGGTAATGTCCGGGTTTTCCTTTTACTGAGATCATGGTTCCCATTGCAACGATTCCTCCGAATTCACCTATAGATTTTAGTTCGCTCCAGTTTTTTCCCTCATCATTGCTATACGCCATTCGTATGGGGTAAAGACCTGAGAACATGATGATACGATCATTGCCCTCTTTATCAGTGACTTGGAATAATGTTGGGACCTCTTTTGAGCTGGTCCAACTAGCGGGGGTTTGCAAGCGTTTGCTCCATGTTTTTCCCGCATCATTACTCCTCTTATAAACGATGGGCCCTTTGCCGTGACCTTTAGGATAAACACAAAGAACGGTTTTTCCATCACTGAGCAGTGTAGTGGTCGGATGGCCTAAGTATTGTCCTTTTTCCTTGTCAACGATCACCTGACGATCCGTTTCCTTTGCCAAATCAATGTATGGAATTTCTTTGGCAGTGATTTTCAGATTTAGACAAATGAGTATGATCAGAACGCGCATCGAATAAGTTTGGAGTTTTTTGTGAATTGGACAAGGGAAGTAGCAGTAATTTTAACAAGGGTCATAATGGCTCTTTGAAAGGAGAAAAATTCTCCAATAAGAGACATTATGGCACAATTAGCGCGCGCAAAAAATCTCAATGTATATTTATAACATACTGGTATTAAACGCATAGTGATGTTGTTTGCACCAATTGGCATATTTTAAGCTATGTAATATGTATCTAATATATAGCAAAACCCCAAAGTGGTTTTAACAATAAAAAAATACAAACTAATCTAAGGAGGAAAAATTATGACAAATCTTATTAATTGGAATCCGTTCCGAGAATTTCATCATGTTACTAATCAGCTTTCAGATCTTGTCTACAATGGTGGGCGTTCACTGAACGAGAAAAATCAGAGCGCCGAAAATCCTGTCGCGGACTGGATTCCGGCCGTGAACATTACCGAAAACGAATCCGGATACAGGATTGATGCTGAAATCCCTGGGGTCGATAGAGAGGGTGTTCAGGTCACAGTTGAGCATGGTAAATTGACTATCCAAGGTGATAGGAAATTTGAAAGTTCTACAGAGGACGAGACACTTCATCGCTTGGAGCGTTCAGAGGGAACCTTT
>JASLJT010000073.1:0-4338 GCA_030747955.1 Verrucomicrobiales bacterium
TATCAATCAATGCCATTGGGCTTGCTCCTCCAGCCAAAGTGGCAATCTGATCCTCGTCTAGCTGCTCGTTAAAGATTCCAAAATCATCAATGCGTCCAGCAAAGCTGTTACCCCCATTTAAATCTGCCCCCACTGTAATAATACCATTAAATTCTTCCAGCGGCTCAGCCCCACCTTGAGAGGCGACCTGAACACCATCGACCCAAATCTCCATGTTCCCGTCCGCATCACGCTGAAAAACAAAGTGCTGCCAAGTATCAAGCTGAACTAATCCTCCAACAGTGAGGCGTTGAGATCCTGCACAGCAGCCGGACTGGTCAAAGTAGATCGTTCCATTACTCCATGGAGTATGAGCCTGAAAACCTCGCTGACTACCATTGGAATTCGGTGAATTGATCCAGAACGCACTCGTATTACCCGTCTGAGTCGTGTTCTGCCAGAAAACAACAGACATTGCATTATTTTCATAGGCAGAACTCAAATGATCACCTTCTGGGGTCTGACCATTAGAGCCGTCATTCACACCTCCAAGGTCCAAGGCATAATCACCTGCCGAATCACTGAGACCTTCACCATCTCCCGTGTAGGAAGCTACACCATTAAATGAAAGGTCAGGAGACTTTCCAGTCACATCAGCCGCGGACGTAGCGTCACCAGGGTCATTAAAGTCCCAATAGCTGAGAAGTTCTAGGGCATGAGCTCTCGGAATCGCAATACCTAAAAGCACTGCTATTGAGAAAATAATCGTTAGGGGCGTGGAGTTTTTCATTTTCATCTGTCTTGAATTTGTCTCAATTCTAGAAAAAAAATCTTCCAAAACAACATTATTCGCTGATTTTGAATACTCTTCATGCGATGACCCTTTGGGCTTAAAAATGCTTCCATATATAAAAACAGCGGCATCACCTGCAATGGTGATACCGCCGCTTAGGGTTTTAATTGTTACCTATTCTACTGATTCTCCTCGATCCTGAAAAAGAGCTTACGAGCCCCCTCCAGTGGATTCTCTAAGCCTGGCTCACCTATCGGAGGATAGACTGTAGTTTCGCCACCGGACTCAATGGAGTCATCAATATCTGCATCAAACTCTTCGAGCGTCTCAGAAAAATACAATGCGTAAGTTCTGTTCGGCTTCGAGTTCCACTCGAATCGGAAACTGTCATCCTCCGCATCGTAAATCACGCTGGTAAAGTCGAACGGCACGGAAAGTCCAAGCATTTCCTCGATGCTCTTTCCTGAACCTCCGTCCCAAATTTCCTCAATCTCAAGAGGTGAGAGTGCCCGTCCCCAGACTGCAACGTCATCAACTTTACCCTGCCAGTTACGGTTCCTCGCGTCAGGATTATCACCGATACGCATTGGGTTACCACGGTCCTGCAAGGTTGCTCCAGCCTTACGTGCCACTTCTTCTCCATCAAAATAAAGAATCTCTTCTTGAGTGCTTGAGTCAGTGACCCCGGCCACATGGTGCCAAGTCTCAGGATCACCACCCACTGTCAAAGGCATGCTGTGAGAAGGAGTGTCTCCATTACCTCCAGTGAAGGTCATCTGCGGCGGATTGTCTCCTCCGCGACGGTGCATACGCCAACCATTACCCTCTCCCTTAGCAACTAGGCACTGCCAATTCTTGCTAATCGCCTCAGCCGTGAACCAGGCAGATACCGTAAAACTCTCACCAGTAAAGTCGAACACATTCTCATCACCAGAAATTTCTATACTTTGGCTGCCGTTAAGGTAAACGGCTCCATCAAACTTACCGGTCTGGAACTCAATCGGACCACCTTCTTCAATGCCGTGATACTCAGCCTTCGCATCATCAAAGTCGGAATCCAATGGCCAATAGGATACTAGATTCGTTTCAAAGGCAATCGCAGTGACTACTAACGGATCGGTTCCATCCTGAATCTCATTGAAGTCGCTGATCCCATCACCGTCTGTGTCCCTATTATCAGGATCCGTTCCGGCAGCAATCTCCGCTCCATCAAGGAGGCCATCCTTGTCCGCATCAGGGTTCAATGGATTGGTCTCATGCTCTTCGATTTCAGCTTTATCACTGAGTCCGTCCTCATCCGAGTCGGCCTTGTCAGGCTTGGTCCTTAACTCATACTCTTCAATGTTAGTTAGCCCGTCATTGTCATCATCTCCTTCAGGATCATCGACTCCGTACTTCTCCTCCCATGAATCAGGTAAACCATCGCCGTCCTCATCTTCCTGAGTAGCACCGATCGGACTCGCTCCGTCAGCCAAGGCAACGATAGCTGCTTCCGGAAGCACTTCTCTCCAGACCGTCACGTCATCAACGTATCCGTTGTAAGGAATTTCACCATTGTTACGACCTCCAAAAATAAGAGTTCCTCCACCGTTAGGCGCTCTCTGGCCCTGCGGGCCTCCGTCAAGTTGTCCGTTCAAGTAAATCGACGCTGTGTCAGCTGCACCATCATAGACCCACGCCGCATGCACCCACTGCTCAGCCTCCAGTACTGTCGATGCGTTCCAGTCCGCTCCCCAGTGCGCACTGTGAAGGAATCCTCCGTTACGGATTCCGTTATGGATGCCCTGATTGGTCTGCCCCCACATGAAACCCTCACCACCAGCAGAACCGATCGGCTTCATCCAGCACGTAAAGGTGTAGCTACCGTCCTCAAAGTCACGGATCATGGAATTCATGTCGATGTCGAAGAAATCAAGGTGACCACCAGTAAAGTTTGCTCCGGTCGTCGGAGTAGGACCTCCTTCGGCTCCCTCAACATCAAAACTGACTGCTCCGTCAACCTCTCCGCTGTAACCGTTACCACTCAAATCAGCGGCATCATCCTCAAAGTCTAAGTAAATGAATGGAGCAGGAAGAGCACCCTTACTGTTCGGGTCGAGAGGGTCGGTTCCTCCAGCAATTTCGGCTCCGTCGCCATAATCATCACCGTCCGTATCGGACTCATTGGGGTCAGTTCCCGTATTCTCCTCATCAACAAATTCACCAGTATTCGTTTCAACTCCGTCAATGAGCCCGTCCTTGTCCGTGTCCGCATTATTTGGATCAGTCCCAGTATTGGTCGCGCTCACATATGTTCCAGTATTCGTCTCAACACCATCACTGAGCTCATCACCATCAGTGTCACTCTTGATCGGATTGGTCCTTGTTTCCTCGTACTCATCGAGATCAGTTAGCCCGTCCCCGTCAAAATCTCCGGTATCCGCTCCAGGACCAGGGCCTGCTTTATTACCATTAAGATCAGTAAGATTACCTGCGATTTCATTTTCATAGAAATCGGGAATAGCATCGCCGTCCTCATCACCATCAAAAATTCCCACTTCTATAACTAAATTATCTATGAACAGGTCCTGATTAGCTCCGCCTACACGTGCAGAGAAAATAAAATTATGTCCATCATCAGCAGTGAACCCTGTAGTGTCCACATCGGTAAACTCAGCATTTGTTGTCATACCGGTAGTTTTAAAAGAAGCCCCAAGCTGTGGATTCCAAGAAATCTCAATGGTCCCCTCTTTCCTTGATCCGTCCTCAAGAATAATTCCATTTTCGAAAGCCAACTGACCTAGGTCGCGACTTTCTCCTACACCTGAAATGTTCAGCCCCTGTTCAGAGTCCCCATTACGCCAAGTATCAACTTCAAAAGAGATATTCTCGGTAACTCCTGGAACAACTCCTCCATTGTCAGGCTTTGACATTCCCTCTTCTGCTCCACCCAACTCGCCTAGAGTGGCGTCACCATAGTTAATAGAAAATCCATCAGCCGGATCATTAGAACCAGGACTATCATTTAGCTCATAGTCAAATGAGAGCCTAAATCCTTTGGATGATCCCTCAATTGCAGGGATTGAGAAGCTTGCATACCCTAATCCCTGATTATCAATTGTAAGCTGCAATCGACCTTCCACGATACTAGCCGAAGCGCCTGACATGACTGTCCCGTCTCCGAGATCAGTGGTCCCATCAGCATAGCCTTCGAAATTATTCACATAACCTTCAATGTCGGCTTGATCTTCGACGGTAGGATTTGTTTCAAGAACAATTTCTCTTCCATCCGGAGAACCGTCACCGTCCGTATCTGAATTATTGGGGTCTGAACCTGGCTGATCTTCTGGATCATCCTCACTGTATGGAAGGTCTGGATTCTCAACGCCATCTAGCAAACTGTCGTTATCTGAATCCGCATTCAAAGGATCAGTTCCAGTCGAATTTACGCTCACCCATTCACCAGTATTAGTTTCAACACCATCACTGAGCCCATCCTCATCCGTGTCTTTCTTTGTTGGGTCTGTTCTGGTCTCTTCGTACTCATCAAGGTCAGTTAACCCGTCCCCATCATAATCTCCAGTCCC
>JASLJT010000074.1:0-4092 GCA_030747955.1 Verrucomicrobiales bacterium
CCTTAAACGTCGTGAACTCAATGATCTGCAGTGGCAAATTGATTATGACCACAATAAGAAGGGATCTTATGGGAGACTCCGCTCGCGTTGGGACACACCTGCAGGAGGCGTGCCTGACAATCAAGTTGAAAAGGACATTGATGAAAACACCAACTTTGTGGTGGGTCCCACTGGTGGAACTAACGTTCCTCCAGAGAATCGAATCTTTGTAGACACTGACTCAGGTGACGGACTAGTCACAAGCTACGATGATGAAACTGACTGGGCTCTGGACGGTGATGGAATCAATGACATTGATGAGTGGAAGCACGTGGCCCTGACTTTCGATGAGGAAATCCAGGAAGTTACTTTCTATCTCAATTACGAGTTCATGCAATCCAAGTTACTCGCTGACACTGAAGAGAATGGCTACACTCACCCTGCCGCCTCTGTGATTTTCGGAAAATTCAATAATCAAACTTACGAAATGCTCATTGATGAGGTCCGCTATTCCGAAGGATTACTTGACCCTTCATTGTTCCTGAAAGCCGCGACTTGGGCCCCTTCACCATTTGAAATTACAACATTCAATTACAATCAGGAAGAAAACACCTTCACCCTTGAATGGCGCTCGGAGCCAGGAGTGTTCTATTCAGTGGATCGTTGGGACGATTTAATTAGTGATTGGGGCGAGCTAGAGGATGCTCTCATATCTGAGGGAACAATCATGGAATTTGAAGACACGAGCCTAGAAGATGGACAGAAAAAAGCCATCTATCGGGTCAGAATCTCGGACGCTCAATGAGCTACTGTTTATTTCCTGGGACATTGCCCAAAGGAATCGAATTAGCCTGAATGGAAGCTAAACGCTTCTTGGCAGTTTCGTGCATTAAATGAACCTTATCTGGAAACATTTTACTAAGATCTTCACTCTCCGTAATATCTTCCTTCAAATTAAAGAGAGCCGGACCCTTACCTTTCATTCCCGCATCTCCACGTTTCAGAAACAATTTCCATTCCCCCATGCGTATGGCCTGAAAACCATCAGAGCCATGCCAATAAAGAAATTCCTTCCGTGACTCTTTACTGTTCACTTGACCGGTCAAGAGATCCCAAAGATTCATTCCATCAATCAGGTGATTTCTCTTAACCGGGTCCCCAAGGTCAATGCCGCAAGCGTGCGAAAGTGTTGGCAACAAATCAATGGCAGCTATCAATTCATCCGTCTCTGACCCTCGAGGTATTTTGCCTGGGAAGCGCACAATGCAAGGGACACGGTTCCCTCCCTCCAACGCACTCCATTTTTTTCCCCTCAACGGCTTAGCCTTTGATTCCTTTGTTAGCGGCTCGGGACCATTGTCCGAAAGAAACACGACAATGGTTCTCTTTTCTATTCCCCCGGTCTCCAATGCATCAAGTATTTCCCCGATCCTAGAGTCCATCTCTTCAACTACATCACCATAAGAGCCGTACTCGGACTTGCCTTTCCAGTCAGGGTGAGCCTGAACAGGAAAATGCGGTGCAGAATATGGAACATAAAGGAAGAAAGGATTGCCCTTATTAGTTTCAATGAAAGACACCGCCTCGTTGGTGAATTCTTCAGTGAGTCGACGATTATCAAAAGGGTCCTTAACGATCTTATCCCGCCGCCAAAGCTTCTTGGTCTGATTGTTACTCTTATTGATATAAAAAGATTCTTGGAATCCTTGCTGATGAGGAAGAAATTCAGGCTCATCTCCCAAGTGCCACTTACCGAATATGCCAGTCCTGTAACCTTGCTCTTTAAATATCTCTGCAATTGTCAGAGCGTCCTGACTCATTCCTTGGCCTCTCTTCATTATGTGCCCGATGACTCCTCTATTCCAACCTAACCGACTAGGATAAGAGCCGGTCAGAAGCGCCATTCGTGATGGCGTGCATATTGTTGAACCTGAATAAAAACTGGTCAGACGAATCCCTTCCTTTGCGAGCTGATCAATGACAGGGGTCTTAATACTATTGTGCCCATAACAACTAAGGTCATGGTAACCAAGGTCATCTGCCATGATAAGAACAACGTTAGGACTCTTGGACTCGGCTATAGAAACCATAGCTAAGATCCAAAGCATTTTGCAGATGTATTTAACCATTAATTTTAGATTTTTATTATTATGGAATACTCTCGGACAGAACAATGCAATTGATAACTTAAAATGAAATAGAATTGTTTTTACATCAATGATTCCTATAGCCTTGAATCGGCATCACAATGAAGCAGATGAAATCACCTAACCCATTTACGATATTCTTCCTGGCGCTCCTTATTCTCGGAACCCATCCCTTGCAATGCATGAGCGATGAAAACATCATATTCCGTAAAGACATCTTAAAGAGAAACGAGGGTGGATACCACACCTACAGGATCCCAACGATGGTCATCACCGCTAAAGGAACCGTTCTCCTCTTTTGCGAGGGCCGGAAAACTAGCCGCAGAGACCATGGTGACGTGGATCTTATTATGACAAGAAGTATGGATGGTGGCCAGACCTGGTCCAAACATAAGTTAATTCATGAAGAGGGAGGAAATGATACAATAAGAGTAGGCAACCCTTGCCCTATCATTGAACGTGACGGCAAGACCATACATCTGCTCTTCACTCGTGGAGGCGGAGAATGTTTCTTTCACATAAAGAGCGTCGATGAGGGTCTCACATGGTCTCCTCTGATAAAATCCTCTGATGAGCCCAAGGCAAAAGAATACAGTAAAGATTCTTTTCTTAAGGAGTTTGGAGGTTCACCCATACATGTCGGCGCAGGACCCGTTCATGGAATTCACACAAAGAAAGGAAGACTCATCGCACCTTCTTATGTCGGAAGGACAGTGAATGGGAAGAGGCAAGGCCAGTCTTGCATTATCTTCTCAGACGATTCAGGCAAGACATGGAAAGCCGGAGGTCTCATTCCTTATGTTTCAGATTTTCGTACCGGCGAATGTACCATCGTAGAAAGATCTGATGGCTCCCTCTTAATGAACATGCGTGCGTCAGGTCCAAGCTCCTATTCGTTCGGTTACCGAACAATCTCTGTGAGCAATGATGACGGAATGACATGGTCTGTCCCAATGGCCGAAAAAAAACTTCCCGGACCAGCTTGTCAGGCCAGCATCATACGTTTAAATGAAAATGAAATATTGTTCCTGAACCCGGCCGTTCATCATGAGGGTGGATTCAATTTATGGAGCAGGAAAAATTTAACTTTGCGCCTGAGCAAGGACGACGGAAAAACATGGGCCGATTCCCGCACCTTAAATGAGGGACTCGCAGGATACTCTGACATCGCAATAAAAAAGAACGGTCAGATCCTTTGCGTATTCGAGAACGGGAAAAGGGATTACTGTGAAAAGATCTCCATCGTCTGCCTGAACAGATCGTGGTTAACGGCCAGAGAAAAAAAATAGAATAAAACTTAAGGTTTCACCTTCGCCAGTTCGCTTCTATTTTCAATGGATCCCTTTGCAAGAGACAGTACAAGGGATTGACTGTGCTCTGACAATTTAGATAGTGGATAGCTGAAATGTTTTCCCCTCGTTCTAAGCTTTAATGTTTTACCATCAAAATCCATCATCTTCACAACTATTTTCTTGCCCCGTGAGTTGGTCAGAGTCTGTTCAGGAAGAGCCCTGAACAATACTACTGATGTTACTGGTGACTTGTCAGCATATAGATAATTTACTCCTGGACCATATGCCCTTGGCGAAATTGTCGCTTTGGCATTAATTCTAGGCTTATTACTGCTACTATAACGCACACCCGCTACGCCTGACCGGCAAGCACTACGAGCCCGTCACCCCGCTTCGGCTGAAATTGACCAAAACTGCAACGCGGCCCCAGCCCCTAGCACAGATAATAATACCTTAATCACGACTCATTAAGGAAAACCTTATTTGTAGCCTCACACAAGAAATTTCGTTACCACTTAATCCGATTCATCATAAGTAAAGTGATTTCCAGTCGAAAAACCCTATGACTTCAAATTAAAATACACAGGAACCAATTTTCTTTCCTCTCCAGTCATTCCAAGCTAAAGACCTTATAGTCATGTGCGGAAGATATTCGACAGGAAAAGTCTCAAAAA
>JASLJT010000075.1:0-4698 GCA_030747955.1 Verrucomicrobiales bacterium
CCTCACCAGTCAGAGAAACTGTGACGGAAGGAGTTCCATTTTTTCCGCAACTAGCTGTTTCTCCACCAACGATGCTGATATTATAAGGTGAGGATGCTTTTAATAGACCACGGTACAGGGAATTCACATAAGACACATTACATTCAGGCCTGAGAGATAAACTTATCATCGCATGTTTAGGTGTTCCTCCCATCGCTGCGATATCACTTATTGCCCGCGAAAGAGCCTTGTAGCCAACAGCTGATGGTGGAGTTGATTTCATGTAATGAATTCCTTCAATGACGCAATCAATTTTTAGCAATACATATGACCGCGGATCATTGCTCGTTATTACTGCGCAGTCATCACCTGCTCCGGCCACGACATCTTTTCCAAGGGGTAAATTCTTGGTGATGCGTTTAATCAGTAGATCTTCTCCAATCTCTTTGATCTTCTTGGAAGAATTAGCCATTGGATAGAGTCAGAATAAAACAAGAATTGATCCCATTAAATAGAGCATGAATTAGGATAGGGACAAAGATGGAACCCGTCACTTCATAACAGAAAGTTAATATTATTGCTAGGAATAGAAGAGGAACAAGACCTTCCACATGGCCGTGTACAACGGCAAAGAGTAGTGAGGTCATGAAGCCAGCAAAGAGACGATGAGAATATCGTTTCAGGATCGGGTAAATGTACCCACGAAAAATGATTTCTTCGACCATAGGCGCTACTATTATGGCTGAAAATAAAAGAGTAATGCGGATCGTGATGTCATTACTCGAAATCATTGTTTGAACAATCTCCTGCATTTCTGGACCCTGTTCTTTTGAGGGAATGATTAACTGTGTTATGTAGCTGCCTAAGCCGAGAAGAATGTATACTGGCACCATTGCGCCAAGCCCCCATAGCAGGGTTTTGCCAAATGAGATTTTATTGAGCCCGAAGATATGATTGGGATTTCTTCCACGGACAAAGGACGCAAATGAAAACACGAAAGCTCCAATAATGAGAAAGATAATGTTATTTAAAATGGCTTCAGGAAGAGTCATGCCATTTTTTTCCATGGGTGAGGCATCACCTGAATCCATTGAATTCTGGAAAAGCATTACGGTATTTCCATAAAAGAAAAAAATGATGGTGAGAGCAAAGAGAAGATCGATTATATCGATCTTCTCAGGAATAGTTTCTTTTTCGATTTTGCTATTTGTTGCAAAGGTTCGTATGGACCAGAATAGGATCAGTCCCACAACAATGCCCAAGACGGTGAGCGTTGCTATATAAAATAATGTTTGAGCTTTAACTGGGTCCATGGTGTTGAACTAAAGCTAATACTATTGAATCCAATCAGAAAGAGTATCTTTCAAGATCTTTGAATGCTTGACCGTAGTGCTTCGGAAGATCACTCGCAAGGAGGGACCTTCTCGATTCCTTGTCATTAAATATTGCATGCTCTGCGGCTCTTCCGTTTATCCATGAGCCTAAGCACGCTGCATCATAGACCGAGATTCCTCCGCCAATTAATGCTGAGCAGAGTCCGGTTAGTGTATCACCTACACCTCCAGTCGCCATTCCATAGTTACCGGTTGAGTTGTAACCCGTCGGTCTCGTCTCAGATTCTGATGCGATAACTGTTCTGGCTCCTTTAAATAGCACTGTCGAATTAGTCATTCCGGCTAATTTTTCTGCTCTCTCACGCCTAGAACCTGAGATTTCTGGGCACAGTCTGTGCATTTCTCCAGGGTGCGGCGTCAATAGTCTAGGAGCAGGAGCATTGACAAGATCACTGGGTTCATTTCTTGCTAGCAGATTAAGAGCATCAGCATCGACCACAGTTGGTCTAATGTCTGAAATCAATAAATCGAGTATCTCATCGTCCCATGAACCTTGACCCAGTCCCGGACCAATGGCGAGAGTATCAAAATCCATGTCTGATACTTCAGCATATGACTTGACGGACCGGATCATAATTTCCGGAGGAGCCATTGCCGACAAACTTTGGTAAGAGTCTTCACGAGCAATGATGGTCACGAGCCCTGCTCCGCCCCTAGCGGCCCCAGTAGATGCAAGCACTGCGGCTCCCTTCATTCCATTGTTACCACCTATGATTCCGATGTGACCGCACGTTCCCTTATGCGCGTCATGTTCCAGTCTTCTGTTCTTTTCTGCTAAACTACTTGCAGTGATTAGCAAGGCTCCCGTGTCTCCTTGTCCGGGCAATGGCCGAATTGAGGGCAGCTCAATTAATGCAAGTCTTCCCACATTATTGATTGCTTGGTCTGCCAGAAGGCCCGTCTTTGGATGAGCAATTGTCAGTGTGAAGTCTGCAATCACAGCCCCTTCATAAGGTTCACCAGAAAGACCATTGAGTCCGGAGGGAATGTCGATAGCAAAGGTATGAGCGGCATGAGTTTTCCGTAACTCATTCATCTCATTAGCAGCTTCAAGGTATCCGGGTCTGAGCTCTCCAGATGCTCCTATTCCCAAGAGCCCGTCGAGAAGTATCAATGGATGATTTTGAGGTTCGGAAATCTCTGATGTTGGATTTATTTTCTCCCTTTCAAATTGGTGTAACTTTTTTGTCGTGAGTGGCTTTAGCTGATCAGGAGAAGTGGCCAACCTTAGCTGTGTTGTCCAACCGTTTTTCTTGAGATGTTTTGCAGCAACCAGAGCATCTCCTCCATTGTGTCCACTGCCAATAAATACAATTAAGGTGCCAGGATTGGGAAAGAACTGGGACACCGCTTTTGCAATTCCCAGACCCGCTTCATCCATGAGTGGCTCGGGATTTAAACCTTCCTCAATGAGTTGATTCTCGGCTTCAGCAATTTCTTCTGGATTGAGGATCATAATGAGACGCTATTAATTGCGTTAATAGAACACTAAAATTGCATTCGAATTTTAGTTTGATTGGCGAAATTTTAATATACCCATCGCAACGGCTTCTGCGATCCGTTGCCTGTACTCTGGATCCAGAGCCCGGTACCGATCTGAAGAATTTGATAGGAATGCGCATTCCAAAAGAACAGCGGGCCGATTATTTTTGGATAGGACTAGGAAGTTGGCTTTTTTGACTCCCCGGTTACCTGCCCTCGTCTTGTAAAGTGCAGCCGATTGGACCATATGAGCAAGTTTGATGCTTTGTTTGTTCTTGCTGTGATAAAAGGTTTCAATGCCTGCAGCTTTTCTGCTGCGTGCATGGTTAAAATGGATGCTGACAAAAATGGCACCCGATTCTGCGTTTGCAATTCTTGCTCTCCTTGGAAGGGAAATAAATGAGTCATTGGAGCGAGTCAGCTTTGTGCTAATTCCTTGCGACCTTAAATAAACATCGACCCTTCGTACAACATCAAGGGCAAGATGTTTTTCGAAGGTTAATCCGAAAGTGCCTCCAAGGTCATGACCCCCATGCCCAGCGTCTAGGATAACTTTTGTGAAAGGAACCGCTTTAGCTTCATTCTGTGAACAATTAAAGATTATCAGCGACAAGAACAGACTGAATAACCGGCAAGTTTTATAGATTCTCAAATTACTCACTACTGGATGCTTTGTATTTAATAAAAGGGAAAACGGATTCTAATTTGATATTAGACCAGGAGGCAATTCAGAAGCAGACCGAGGCTTTTCTTTTTGTTCTGGAGGCTTGTTTGGATCATAAGCAATGCCTCCTACAACTTTCACTATTCCGGCAGAGTCAATCACTAAAGAAGGTCTCGTGTCTGCGGTTTCACGATAATAATCGTTTCCTAGGAATGTTCCTTCCGAACTGACCCTTGCATGGGAATAAAGTCTTGGACTTATCATGTGCATCACATGGAGCCTGCTCTGAGAATCGATAGTGGCTTGAGGTTTTCTTACATTGATAAATCTGCCAAGTGAAAAAGTACAATACACTTTGGTTCCTTTTGTTTCTCTGAGTCTTACGTACAGAGCTGAATTTGAAGAATTTCCTCTGTGCTCGTGTAGAGAGAATTGTCTAAAGCTGGCAAGTTTATTACGGCCTTGGGATACACCGAATGATTGTTTCCAAAAGGCCCTTGCATCAGCTACATTAATTCGAATTTTTTTAGAACTGAAATAAGTTCTTTGAGGTGGAAAATAGACCGAAGCATTAATGGTGTAGCTACCGTAATCTGATACAGGGTATAGTTTATTGATGTCTATTTTTTTTGTTATACTGCGTCCTGATTTTAGCAGCATCGTTTCAAACTTTCCGCCAATGCTTCGCGGTGATAGTAATTGTCCGTCACGATAAACGTCAAAGGTCATCCAGCCTTTGCCCTTTGGCCCACCCAGTATCAAATCGTTTCCGGCTCGATTATAAACAGTCACATTGGCGACCATCGGCTCATAAGACAAGTAATGTGTTTTAGGCAGCTTCATTTCCACAATGAGTTGAGCGTCTGCTTTTTGTGTAATAAAAATTACCACTAGGCTCATTGATATGATGAGAAGAGCTAAGGGTCTAAATTGCGAAGGAGTGACCATTGATTATTTATTGCCTAGATAGAACACAAAGATTGGTATTATAAAATCTTATGAACGTATAGCCTTTAATGCTTTGCCTGCCAAGCGGTCCTTAGGTGAAAAGTTCCTCATTTTTTACGGTATTTAGTATGGGCTAAGATAATATTCCTCAGCTGAGCCTAGTTTCATTATTTTAATGACTCAATATGGTAGATTAGATACGATTTTTATTAAGGCATGAGTTTTTTGTCG
>JASLJT010000076.1:0-2607 GCA_030747955.1 Verrucomicrobiales bacterium
ATTTTTTACATGCATGTAGCGAGGATTGCTACGGCGTTGATGACCAATCGCCAGTAATTTTCCTGTCTTCTGCTGTGATTGTACCATTTGACGAGCAAAATCTACTGAGTTTGACATCAGTTTTTCAGAGTAAACATCTAGGCCCGCTTCCATGCCCATTATTGAATACTTATGGTGAACAAAGTCAGGCGTGGCTACGATGATGCAGTCCAGTTCCTCCTTCTTTATCATTTCTTCTGGTTCTTCGTAACCGTTACAGATACTGCCATCCTCTCCACCTCCCTGCTTACTTGCAGCAATTTGGCCTACGCCTGCTCTTAAGTTGCGCGGCCAGATATCGGAAACTGCAGGAAAGCAAACGAGATCCTTAAGAAACATACTTGATTCTCTGAGGGCCTTACCTTCGTCGCCGTAACCAATGATGCCGCACCTTACTTTTTTGCCTTTGTCAGGACCTTCTTGGCCGAGTGCTGTTTTACTGGTCACAATTAGTCCAGCACCTACGCTCGCAGTTGAACTGTTGCGCAGAAAATTGCGCCTAGTAAGAGCTGGTTCAGAATTTGTATTCGCTTCTCCCTTTTTAGAATTGTCTTGGCCGATATGTTTGAAGTTCATGGCTGAATGAAATTTCTACGTATTAAAGTTATAGTCGGATCCTTATTGGTTTTTCTATTTAACGGATGATTTAGATTTCTTCTTCCTCGTCCTTTGAAAAAGCAAGTTTGAAAAGGTTATCAACGGCTCCCGTGTTGTGCTTAACGGTCATTAATGCTAGACCAACAACAATAATTTCGACGCCACGTTCGACTGCCGCTGTATCATCTGGCAAGAGCATGAGACCAAAGCTCAGTGAGAGGACCAATCCTCCAGCTAGGAATAATGAAAATCTAGTGCATATGCCAAGCATCACTGCTGCACCGACTATCAGCAATGCCCAAGGAAGAACAGTAGCGTATGGCCCTAGCATGGCTTCAGGTATCGCTGTATTTGCTTTCATGGTTTCAGTAATTGATCCCATGACTTTTCCAGCCTTTTCCTGATCAAAGGTCCAATCTCCCTCATCATTCTTGTTTAAAAATTTAGTGAGTCCTGCAAACATGAGACGCATTCCTATCCACATGCGAAGAAAAAAACAGGCCCAGGCTTCGCCTTTGAAAAATTGATTATTAGTTGGTTCGGACATGATGTTATAAGATAAAATTTATAGTATTTATTAGTCAATTACCGCTTTTTTATTAGCGGTTATTTCAAATATTTATACGAATTCTTGAAGCATTGCAACTAATGCCATTACTTCATTCATAAACTAATTTACTATTGTTGACTATTGCTCTTAGCGGATCGATCATCAAAATATGACTATGATTATTGGTGAATCTTCCTCAACGGAAGCTGATTACAAAGCAAAGGCCAAGGAACTTTGCCAGTCCTTGCTCGACGATCCTAGCCTAAAAGAGGTTTTTGGGTCTATCGATAGATTTATGGAAAATGATGAGGCTAAGGAACTATTCAGTGAAATGCAGACCAAGGGGGAATCCTTGCAGATGAAACAACAGTCTGGGGTAGAACTGACAGCAGGTGAGGTTGAGGAATACAATAAGATTAGGGATAAAATGCTAGAGAATGAAGTGGCAAATGGCTTCGTTAAAGCTCAGGAATCAATTCAAAGCATTCACCAGACTCTTGGCAGTTGGGTTTCTTTGGTATTTGAAAATGGAAGAATGCCTACAGATGAAGAATTTGAAGGTCATTGTGGCCCAGGATGAGGTTGTCATTAAAATGTTGGCCGGTCTAGGCTGCGCAGTGCGACTGAATTAAATATTAATTCATCATGATTGAGTGATGTTTACCTTATGAGGTAGTATATCTACTGAAGATGGATCTTATTAACCATAGAAAAAGGATCTATTCCTTAGATTCAGGACCGTCCTTCTTTGTGATTCTTTTAGTTTTTTTGTGGGGGTCCTGTAACGCTATATTTTCTCAAAATGTTTCATATGAAAGGGAAGTATTACCAATACTAGAGGAGCACTGTTTTGATTGTCATGGAGATGGAACAGCGAAGGGGGATATCTCCCTTGATTCGTGGGAATCTTCACGGAAAAGAATTTCTGACATTGAAACTTGGAAGGATGTTTTAAAGAACGTGTCATTAAAACTGATGCCCCCGGCTAAGCGCAAGTCACAGCCGAGTGATGAGGAAAGAAAAAAAATTACCAATTGGATTGAAAATGAAGTGTTTCGTCTGGATCCTGATAACCCTGATCCTGGACGAGTTACGATTCGCCGTCTAAATAAGCAGGAATATAATAATACGGTAAGAGACTTGATGATGGTCGATTTCGAGCCCGCGAAGGACTTCCCCCCTGATGACAGCGGGTATGGTTTTGATAACATTGGGGACGTTCTGAGCATTTCTCCGGTTCTCTTAGAGAAATATTTAAAGGCAGCGGATCAAATAACTTTAGCTGCGATAAGAACATCGGATCCGCCTGAAAAAATTAAAAATTATGGGGCCAACAAGCTAAAGGGGGGTGAGCCTAGGGGAGGGGCACGCATCTTACCTACATATGGTTCCATAAATGTCAGGCACAAGTTTTCTCAAGG